>JBNMND010000091.1:0-17281 GCA_051274975.1 Planctomycetota bacterium
AATCGTCGCCGTTGATCAGCAGCTTGACCTGACCCTTTTGGACCAGCTTGCTCTCACAGAACATCAGAAACAGCACCAGAGCCACGATGACTCCGGTCAAGGCGATCACGCCTACAAGGATTTCCATCTGGTGTGTCTCCTTAGATTCCGCTGAAGGTCATGAAGGCCATCGCGATGAGGCCCGTCGTGATGAACGTGATTCCAAGGCCCTTGAGAGGGCCCGGGATGTGCGCCGTGCGCAGCTTCCAACGAATGGCCGCCATGCTGACGATGGCGAGCAACCAACCCGTTCCGGAGCTGAGGCCGTAGACGACCGACTCGCCAAACGAGTAGTTGCGTTCGACCATGAACATCGAGCTACCGAGGATGGCGCAGTTCACTGCGATCAGTGGCAGGAAGATGCCGAGCGCCGCGTAGAGCTTCGGGCTGAACTTGTCGACGGCCATCTCGACGACCTGCACCGCCGCAGCGATGCTCGCGATGAACGTCAAGAACTGCAGGTAGCTCAGGTCCGAGTTCGGCATGCCAGCCCAGGATAGAGCGCCCGGAGCCAGGATGTATGTCTGGATGATCCAGTTGAGCGGGACCGTCAGGCCGAGCACGAAGATGACGGCGATACCGAGGCCGACGGAACTATCGACGCGCTTGCAAATCGCGAGATAGCTGCACATGCCGAGGAAGAACGCCAGCAGGATGTTCTCAACGAAGATCGCGCGCAGCGCGATGCCGAGGTAGCTGTTGCCCGCGTCGGCGGCGCCATCTTGAGGGATGGCGAGCACCAAGTCGTAGGAGGCCAAGTCGCCAAGGGTAAGGATTGTTTCAGAGATCATCAGTTAGCTCCTAATTCTCGACGTAGCCACGGAGCCAACGCAGAACCCAGACGATCACCCCTAGCAGGATGAACGCGCCGGGTGCGAGCACCATCAGGCCGTTGTTCACGTAACCAGCGTCGTACATCGCTTGCGGAATGACCTGGAAGCCCCACAAGTTGCCCGAGCCAAAGATCTCACGGACCGCGCCGACGACACAGATGATCCAGGCGTAGCCGAGACCGTTGCCGATGCCATCGAGCAGGCTGCGCCATGGCGGGTTCTGCATCGCAAATGCCTCGAGTCGGCCCATCACGATGCAGTTCGTGATGATCAGACTGATGAAGACGCCGAGCTGTTTGGCCAAGTCGAACGCGTAAGCGCGCAGCACCTGGTCGACAATGATCACCGCGCCGGACACGACCACCAGTTGCACGATGATGCGGATCTTGGAAGGGATCAGATTGCGCAACAACGAGATGGCGACGTTGGCCATCGCCATCACGGCAATCACGGAGATGCCCATGACGACTGACACGTCGAGACGTGTCGTCACAGCAAGCGCGGAGCAGATGCCAAGCACCTGCAACGTGATCGGGTTCTGATCCAACAACGGATCGAGCACGATGCGCTTCTCTTCGTCACCGAAGAGGGGCGCTTTGGGTGTGGGGGCGACTGTGGGAGCGGCTGTGGATGTCATCGTTTGCGCCTCCTATTTCTTCTGAAGATAGGTGCTAAACGCCGTCAAGTCGCGCAGGACGAACTTGGAGACGCCGTTACTGGTGATGGTCGCGCCAGCGAGACCATCGACGAAATGCTTCTTCTCGCGGTCGATCTTTGCATCGACCTTGCCCTTCTTGACCGTGACTGAGACCAGCTCGCCCTTGTCATTCAGGATCTGCTTGCCCTTCCACATGTCAGTCCACTTCTTGTTCTCGATTTCACCACCGAGTCCCGGCGTCTCGCCGTGCTTGTAGAACTGGATGCCCTTGACGTGGTTCTTGTCGGCGTCGAGCGCGAGGTAGCCGTAGAGCGTGCTCCACAGTCCCTTGCCTGACACCGGCAGGATGATCGCGTCCGGCTTGCCGTCCTCAGTGAGAGACGTCTCAATCAAGCGGAATGCCTTGGCGTGCTTTGGATTCGCCTCACCCGCCGTCTTGTTGAGCGCATCAACCTGCTCTTGGCTATCGCCGACGCCTTCGTTGCCGTCACGAGTATCGACGATGATCGACTTGACGCGTTTCTTGTAGAGCGCCTCCAGTTCGGGGCGCAGTCGAGGATCACCACGCTCAATCAGGCCGGCCGCCATCATGACGTTCTTTTGGCGGTCGAACTCGGCCGCCGCAAGTTGCGTCGGCTTGAGCTCGGTTGCCAGGACTGCAAGGACAGAACTCACCGTGACACAGAGGCCAATGGTGAACACCATCACATACGAGTTGCTGTTGGTCTTCATGATCGCTTGAGCCTCCGCTTCATGTTGGCGGCTACGACAAAGTGGTCGATGGTCGGGGCGAACGCATTCAGGAGCAGGATCGCCAACATGGCACCTTCCGGATACGCCGGATTGATCATGCGGACGAGGATCGTGAAGACACCGATCAGGAGGCCGTAGACCCACTTGCCGATGTTGGTCTCGGGGCTCGAGACCGGGTCGGTCGCCATGAAGACGATGCCGAACAGGAAGCCACCGCAGAGCAAGTGCTCCCATGGCTGGAGATACATGCCACCACTCATCGGCAGTCCCGAGGCTTCCGCCATCATCGGAACGAAGAAGGCGGCGCCAAGCATGCCGATAACACCGGCGACCATGACGCGCCAACTACCGACACCCGTGATCAGCAACACTGCGGCGCCAAGCAGCACCATCAACTTGCTCATCTCACCGGCACTGCCCGGCATGTTGCCGATGAACAGGTCCATGTGACTGTATTGCGCGGTCAGCAGCTCACTGGCGTTCTCACCAGCGGTCTTGACCAGCGCCAGCGCGGTCGGCTCCGAGTAGCCGTCGATCAGGTTGCCAGGAATACCAACCGGCGACGTGTTACCGGCGACCCAAACAGCATCGCCCGACATCTGCGCGGGGAACGCGAAGAACAGGAACGCGCGCACCATCATCGCCGGGTTGAAGATGTTCATGCCGGTTCCGCCGAACACTTCCTTGCCGAGCACGACGGAGAACGCGACCCCGATCGCCAACTGCCAGAGCGGCGTCGACGGTGGCACGATCAGCGCAATCAGCATGCCGGAGACGAGGTAGCCTTCTGAGACCTCCTCCTTACGGATAACGCAGAACAGACCTTCGATCGCGAGACCGACGCCATAGCTGACGATCACCAGCGGCAGCATGCGCTGCAAGCCGAACACGATTGTGTCGTAAGCGCCGATTCCTTCGGCGGCAGTAATGTCCGGCGCGCCGAGTAAGCCCTGCAGCCAGCCGGTGACGTAGTCGCCAGCGGCCAGCTTGCCGTCGCCCATCAATTGCGCGACCGCGGCGAAGTGCTGGACTCCCGTGTTCCAGAAGGCCCAAAGCAGACACGGCACCATCGCGAGAATGACACTGTTCATGACCCGCTTCAGGTCAACGTAGTCACGAACGTGAACACCCTTCTTGCCAGCGCGGAAGTCCGGCGCGAACAAGAACGTCTCCATCGCGTCGAACAGAGGCCACACCTTGTGGAACTTGCTGTCCTTGGCGTGGTACAGCTTGCGCTGCTTATCGATTAGGTTGCGTAGGAACTGCACGGCTTAGGCCTCCTTCTCATACATGTCGAGACCTTGGCGAATGATCTCGCCAACATCGATCTTGCAGGGATCCACGAACGTGCACAGTGCCACGTCTTCTTCAGTTACTTCGAGCAGGCCGAGCTTGAGCGCCTCCTCGATGTCGTTGGCTTGAATTGCGCGGACCAGGTAGGTCGGCAGGATGTCGAGCGGCAGCACCTTCTCCCAAGAGCCGATGTTGACGATCGGGCGCTGGCCGCCGTTGAGGCGTGCGTCGACGACGTATTCCTTCTTCTTGAGACCGAAGTTGACGCTCGCGTGGTTGGTCATCTTGCCGAACTGCGGCACGGCCCAACCAAACAGGTCCCGCTTGTCGGTGCCTTCCGGCATGACCGTCAGCGTCTTGTTGCCGAGTCCGAGGTAACCGGCTGGCTCCACGACGTAGCCGTTGAGCACGTCGCCGTTGATGAGGCGATGGTCACCGGTCAGCGCATTGCCGCCGGTAAGGGTCGACACAGTGGCGTTCTGACGAACGCGGAAGTATTTGCGATCCGGTGCGTCGCTGCCGCTCACGGCGACCACCGTGTGTGCCGGGTATTTGCCGGTGCGCTGCCACTGACCGAGGCGCGCTACGTCGACGAGCGAAAGCACATAGACAATCTCACCGGACTTGAGCGGCTGGATCTCGCTGATGTGCGTACCAACCAAGCCCGACGGATGCGGCCCCGAGAAGTCATGCACTTCGACGCCACTGAGGCTGCGGACGTCGGACTGATGATCGCCAGCCGCGCGCAGCGACAAGTAGACCGTGCCCGACGTCAACTGCTTCAGCAAGTCGATGCCAGCTTGCAGGTCTTCCTTGCGACCTTGCGAGGCGAATACTGGATCGGCAGCCAGCGGCGCCGTGTCCATGCCGTTAACGAAGATCGCAACCGGCACCGCGTCCCCCATCGGCATCTTGCCGACCGGACGCTGGCGGAGCAGCGGCCACAGGCCGGCGCCCTTGACCGCCTTGACGACACTCTCGCGATCACCGGAAGCAGCGGGCAAGTCGACATAGCTGTCGGCGCCCCCAGCCTTAGCAGCGTCGTTCTCAATAACCACGCGGCACAGGTGGCGACGCGCGCCGAACTCGACACTCTTGACCTTGCCGGTAACCGGCGAGGACCAGACGATGTCGCGGTCGAGCTTGTTCAGGAAGATCGGCTGACCGGTTTGCACCGAGTCACCTTCCTTCACTAGCACCTTGGGTTTGATGCCAACGAACTCCGCGGTCTCGAGACCGACTTCCGTCGGTTCCGCTGCATCCGCGAGGACAAACTCGGCGCGCCCGGCTAGCGGGAGGTCGAGGCCTTTCTTGATCTTGTGGGTCGTCATCCGTGACTGAGAACCGGGTGAAGGAGTCTCTGGCCGACCAATCACACCGACTCGCGAAGCGAGCCACTGAGTTGGCCAATCAATGCCGAAGGAAGCAATCTGTCGGAAGGGGAAAACAGGTTGAGGTTGCCTACTCGCATCACAGCGTGCACGCGCCCTCGGGTTCGGGTTCGCCAGCCGCCCTGCCGCACTTGCCGCAGGAGCCGTCCGGATCTCGCCCACCACATGATCCGGACAAGACGCGTCCACCCATGGCGAGCAAAGCGATCGCCAGGACGGGGACAGTGATGACCAGGATGGGTAGGAGGATGGACACGTTTTGGCTGGGAGTTTGGGCAAACAAGGTAGCGAGTTGCTCGCCGGATTCGAGTGGCTGCTCCTGGTTCTCTCACCTGGATTTGCCGGGAGAGCACCTCCGGGAAGCGTGGCGAGCCGTCTAGCGACGCCTCGAACGACCAGGAATATCGGCTCAGGCGGGCGCTATGCCGACATCCGACTCTTCACCAGCTCAGTCAAACCACGCAATGTGTTGCAGTTCGCCAGCGAAACATCGCTGTCGCTGACCGACACGTGGAACTGCTTTTCGAGGAACTCCACGACCTCGATCACACCGGCGGAATCAACAATGCCGGATGTCACCAGCGGTGTGTCGTCATCGAGCCCCTCCTCTTTGCCGTCGCGAAACCAATTAGCGACGAAGGAGCGGATCTCAGGGAGCACGTTCTTGGGTTCGGGAGCAGGGCTTTCGGACATTGGCGCGTGACGAATCAGGCCGAGCATGATGCCGAGCAACCCCGCGCCCCGCCACCCCGGCCTTCCAACTCCACAACAACAGCGGCATTCTGTGCTGGTGAAGCTTCGCTGGACCAACATCGTTGCCGCGCTCACGGCATTGGCCGTGCCGAGCGCCATTGCGCCGCATTGTGCCGGCTGGCATTGGACCCTCGACTTGCTGGCGTGCTTCCCGGTGCAGTCGCTCCAGGTGCTCGCGACCGGCGCCGCGATCCTTGCGATAGGCCGTAAGTGGTGGCTGGCTGGCACGTTCGCAGCGTTCGCCTTGCTGGCAACATCGGCAATCGCGCCTGGATGGCGAGCTCAGAACAACTTTCCAGGTCATGTAGAGAAGTCTCCCGAGGCCCGGATACTCAGCCTTAACCTGTTGCACAGCAACATCGAAGGTCAGGGAAAGGTGTTAGGAGTTGTTCGCGAACTCGCCCCGGACCTGATCTGGTTGACTGAGTACACACCGCTCTGGCAGAAGTTCCTTACCCGCGAGCTGCCGGACTACCCCTACCGCTGCGAGCAAGCAACCCATGGCTCGTTCGGCGCCGCACTGTTCTCACGGCACCCCCTGGCGCTGGCCGAGATGATCGAGCTCGGCCATTCGTGGGCGCCCGCCTGCCGCGCGGTCGTGCAGATGCCGTTCGGTGCGATCGGATTACTCGGCGTGCACCCGCCCCCGCCCGGACTCAGCTTTCGGCGCAGCGAAGAACGCAACCGCGGCTTGGCCGCCATCCCGCTCGCACTCGAAAATCTGCCTGAGCGCCGGGTCGTTTGCGGCGACTTCAATGCGACACCGTGGAATGCTCCCTTCCAAGAACTCAGGGAGACGACCGGGCTGTCAGCCGGCTCAACGACGACCTGGCTGCCGAGCTGGCCAGCGGGACTGCCGTCGTTCTTGCGCGTGCCGATCGACCACGTGTTGGTCGCCGGCAAGGTGACGGTCGGTGAAGTGCGGCTCGGGCCACATGTCGGCAGCGACCACTTGCCGTTGTTCGCCGTGATTCGCGTCATCGAGTAGTCGCGCGACGGCGCTTCGATCCCGGCCGGTAGGCAGCCCGCTGCCGCTAATCACCTTCTGGTTGCTCAATCGACCAATCGCAAGGGCCCGCTCCACCGGGCAAGCCGAAGCAAACCTGACCCGCGCCACTCGTGCGCGGCTCCATCTCGCCGAACCGCGCCGGACGAATCGCGCGGCATACGTCGCGGCAATTGTGGTCGGTGCGGCCAGCTGCACGCAGCGCTTCCAAGAAAACTGCAACGGCTCGCGCAACTACGACCCGAAGTTCGAACCGGTCACCGACAACTGCTGGCGGTGGGTTCACGACGACGAATACCTCGTCGCAATGTGCCCGCTGCCCGACTACCGCGAGCTACGCACGTTCGCGGTCAACAGCTGGTTACCGCAGTCCGACGACGCGATCGTCGTATTGCAGCGCGTCGACTAGGGCACTACTTCCAGTACTTCTTACGGATCCACTGCGGCTGCCATCGGTCAGCCGGCCAACGCTTACCGGTCAGATCGATCTCGACGGGAAGCTGAACTTTGGCGGTCCACGCTAACGGGTCGGCGCACTCCTTCTGAAGATCTCGCATGCGAACACTGAGCGTGTGATGCAGCCGCTTCATCTCTGGCAACTGTGATAGATCATGAAGCTCATCAGGATCGGCCTTCACGTTGAACAGTAACGTGCGATCAATCTTCGGTAGGCGGATCAGCTTGTGGTCGCCGACACGCAGCGCGCGCTGCGTCTTTGCATACAAGAACAGCAGTTCGGCGCGGCCCTGACTTTCTCCGCGCAGCACCGGCCACAAGCTCTGGCCGTGCACATCGGCGCCGGCGTCAACGCCTGCCGACTGCAAACACGTCGCGGTTAGATCGAATAAATACGCGAGCTGATCGCGCGATTCACCAGCCGGAACACCCGGGCCCGCGATCACGCACGGCGAACGCATCGAGTGTTCGTAGAGGCTCTGCTTGCCGAGCAAACCGTGGCTGCCGAGTGCCAGGCCGTGGTCGGCGGTGAACACGATCAACGTGTCGTCCTTCAGGCCAGCCTTCGCCAGCGTTTCCATAACGCGCCCGACCTGCGCATCGAGATGGGATACCAGCGCGCGGTATTCCACCAACTGATCGCGTAACAGTTCCTCGTCACGCGGCCAGCCCAGCAGGTTTTCGTCGCGCACGGTCATCGTCTGCTTGCCCAGGTTCAGCCCGTGCTGGCCGCGAAAGTTCTTCGGCAGTTCCGGGCGCGGCAAGTCCTTCAACTTGTCGAGCCACTCCTGCGGCGGGTCACGTGGATCGTGAGGCGAAGTAAACGGCACGTAGGCGAAGAATGGCTTGTCGGTGCCCGAGGACTTGTGACGCTTCAAGAAGTCGACCACGGCATCGGCGAAGTGTTCGGTCGAGTGACCCGCGGGCTTGCGCTTGTTAACGACCTTGCCGTCGACTACGTCGCACAGTGGCACCTGGAAGTGATCACACATGCCGCCGCGGAAGACACTGCGCGCATTCGGGAACGAACGCGTCAACGATTCATCGCCGTTGTGCCACTTGCCAGTCGTGAAGGTCTCATAGCCAGCCCCGCGCAAGTACTGCGGCAGCGTCTTGATGCCCTTCATATTGTCCGGCGCGTGCGTCAACATGCGACCCGTCATCAGCATTGCGCGCGACGGCGCACAGACCGCGCCGTGGCGCGAGCCCATGCAGTAGATCTGGGTGAACTTCGTGCCGCGGGTCGCCAGTGCATCGATGTTCGGCGTGTGCACATCCTTGCCGCCAAACGCGCCAATAGTGTCGGCACGCAAGTCATCGGCAAAGAAGAACAGGATGTTCGGCTGCTTGGGCTTCTGCGCCGCATCGTCCTGCGACACGGCATTGCCAACCAAGAACGAACAAATCAACAAGCACAGCAATCGCATCATCATTGTTTCGTCTCCGTCGCCAGCCGCGGCGCACTGTGGCCTCGCTCGCGCACATCCTTGAGTAGCGATCGTAACTCGGCGACCACGTCCGGGTGTTGTGCGGCGAGATTGACCTTCTGTTCGAGATCCTGTTCCAAGTCGCACAGCATCACGCTCTTGTCGTTGGCGGAATAGCTCTCCTGCAACCACTTCGGCACGCGGCTATGAGTGCCATCCTTCTGATCGATCAACAACCACTTGCCGCGTCGAATCCCCCACTTCTTGGCGAACGTGTTGTGCACCAGAAAGTCGCGAACGCGATCGGTTTCATCCAACCACAGCGGCATCAGGTTGAAGCTGTCTTCGGCCTGGTCCTGCGGCAACTCAAACCCAACCAAGCTCGCCAGCGTCGCCATCAAGTCGACCTGACCGACTAGCGCACCAGTCGTCTGGTTCGCATCGACAATATCCGGCCAACGCACGATCATTGGCACTCGATGGCCACCTTCCCAAACATCGCGCTTCAGCCCGCGCAACCCACCGGAACTATGATGATCGAACTTGCGCATGCGTTCGTAGGCGTAGTGCTCCGGCCCGTTATCCGACGTAAACACGACCAACGTATCGTCGGCCAACCCCGCGTCCTCGAGCGCCTGCAGGACAGCACCACACGTCGCATCGGTCTGCGCCACGAAGTCGCCATACGGCCCCGCCTCACTGCTACCAACGTGTGAGCCCGAAGGAACAATCGGCGCGTGTGGCGCCGTGAACGGCACGTAGAGAAAGAACGGCTGGTCCGCATCCTTCTGCCCATGCACATACGAAACCGCGCGCTTGGTCAACTCCGGCATCACCTCGTCCAACCGCCAACCTTCGGCCATCGGACCTGGCCGCCCTTCGTGACTGCCCTCCGGCGGCTTCGGGAGCGCACAGTAGGGCACCGTCGGCGCCGTCACGACATGGTCGTTCTCGATCCATGTGTAGGGCGGGAAGTTCGGAACATCGTCGCCGAAGTAGTAGTCGAAGCCGTGCGCCAGCGGCCCATCGGGAACCGGCCTACTCCAGTCAAACTGGTCCGCCGCGAAGCCTTTGCCCTTCTGGGGTTTGGCACCCTTCTTCTTTGCACCGCTCCAATCCCAACCAAGATGCCACTTGCCAATGCAGGCCGTTCGGTAGCCACGCTGCTGCAACATCTCCGGCATCGTCAAACGTTCGGCATCGAACATCGACGGCCCAAAGGCCTGCACGATACGATGGAACTTTCGCCAGTGATGACGACCGGTCAGCAGCGCGTAGCGCGACGGCGTGCAGATACCGGACGAACTGTGTGCATCGGTAAATCGCATGCCCTGGCGGGCAAGTCGATCGAGATGCGGCGTCGGGATCTTTGAGTTCTCGTTGTAGCAACCCACATCGCCATAGCCGAGGTCATCGGCATAGAGGATGACGATGTTTGGCAGACGCATGGTGCGCGACGACGACGACGACACGGGAGTCCCGCTGCACGCTGATGCAGCAAGACCAAACACGAGAAGGGATAGTGCGCGCACAGCGTCGAGCGTAGCGGCGCCGCACGCTCGCTTCGACATTTGCGTTACTGGCGGAGTCCCAACCCATACAATCATGTGGTCAAGCCCACCGTGGCCACCAACCGCGTCGTCAAGCTGGAGCTAACGTCCCGCTACTTCGACCGCCGCCAGCGGTCGAGCGCGACCGCGGCAACGATGATCACACCGGTCACGACTTCCTGCACCCAGTTCTCGAGACCTACCTTGGTACAGCCGTTGTCGACCACGGTCATGATCAAGGCACCGAGCAACGTGCCGAAGATCGCGCCTTCGCCACCGGCCAGCGAGGCGCCGCCGATGACGGCGGCGGCGATCGCCTTGAGCTCGAAGCCCTGGCCGGTCGTCGGGTCGCCCATCTGCAGATACGACATCTGCATGACCGCGGCGATACCGGCGCAAGCACAACCGAGCACATAGACGCGCAGTTCGGTCTTCGGCAGGTTGATGCCGCACAAGCGTGCGGTCTCGCGGCTCGAACCGAGCGCGACGACGTGGCGACCGAACACCGAACGCCGCAACAGCAACGATGCGATGATCGCGACAATCAGCAAGACCCAAACGCCAGGAGGCAAAAGGCCTTCGGGTTCCATCAAGGCATTGAGCGTTTCGTCTGATTCAAAGTAGATCGGCTGATTATCGCCAAGGCCCTTCGCGATCCCGCGCAATGCTCCCCACAGCCCAAGCGTCACGATGAATGGCGATAGCGGTAGGGCAGTACGGAAGCGTGCTGTCGTCAACCAGACCGCCGCACCAACCCCGGTGCCGAGCAGTAAGGACCACAAAGACCCCATGCCAACCGTGCCCCAGACGACGAGTCCACCGGCGACTCCCGTAAGCAAGACGCGCAGCAACGCACCGATCACCAGTGCGCCAATCAACCAACCGACGAGGCAACCGCTCAGCACCGTCGCGAGTGCCGCCAGCCAAAAGCCGTGGCCGTCTTGCATCACCATCGAGCCGACCATCGCCGACAACGCAATGTTCGCGCCTACCGACAAGTCGATACCGCCGCTGACGATGATCCACGTGGCTCCCACCGCAGCCGTTCCGACCACAGCGGTCTGCAGCAGCATCAGCTCTTGGTTGGACCAACTGGTGAAGGTGCCGCCAGCCCAAACAGCGAACAGTGCCCATGTAACGAGCAACCCGAGCAGCGGGCCAGCCCCGCGCAATCCTGACTTGCTCAATAGCGCAGCGAGCTTCATGCAACTCCTTCGGCAAGCCGTCCCACCGTCATTTGGGTGAGCAGCGTGTGTTCATCTAGTTCGGCAACCGGCCGCGCCGGTAGTAAATCACCGCCCGCGACGACCGCGATGCGATCGGCGAGCCCAAGCAGTTCGGGCAGGTAGCTGGAAACAACCAACACCGCCTTGTTCTGTTCATGCGCCAATTGGTCAATCACTTTGTAGATCTCGGCCTTCGCGCCGACGTCGACACCGCGCGTCGGCTCATCCAGCAATAGCACGTCAGAGTCAGCCGCCAACAAGCGAGCCAGCGCGACCTTCTGCTGGTTGCCGCCGGACAGTTCTTGGATGGCTTGTCCGGCGTCGCGGAACTTGACGCCCACGCGCTTTAGCCAGGCGCCGGCATCCTGCTCGAGCCTCCACCCGGACAGCAAGCCGCGATTGGCGCGCCGCGACAGGCATGGCAGCCACAAGTTGTCAGCCAGCGATTGAGTCAACGACAGGCCTTCATGCTTGCGGTCTTCACTGAGCAAGCCAATGCCCTGCTGCCACCGTTCGCACGGCGAACACCAGCCGTCGTAGCCAAGCGCCGTCACCTTGCCGGACACAACGTCGTCGAGCCCAAAGATGCAGCGCAACAACTCCGTGCGGCCAGCGCCGACCAGCCCAGCGATGCCGAGCACCTCACCGCGCCGCAGTGTCAGGGTCGCGTCAGTCGGCAAGTTTCGCCCACTCAGACTCTGGAGATCCAACGCAACGGCGCCAGGTTCGCAGGCTGTGCGGTGATACAGCTGTTCGACGTTGCGCCCAACCATCGCGGCAACAAGCCCGTCGTGATCGATGTCCTGCATCGCACCCGTTGCCACCGTCTCGCCATCGCGCAGCACCGTGTAGCGATCGGCGACGGCGAACAATTCCTCGAACACGTGCGACACGTAGACGACGGCAACGCCAGTGCTCGCCAAGGCACGCAAGCGCTCCAGCAACGGCTCGACATCGGCCTGGGTCAGACTCGACGTCGGTTCATCGAGCACCAACACCCGCACTTCTTGAGTCAACGCTCGCGCAATCTCAACCAACTGCTTGTCCGCCGGTGGCAACGTTGCCACCAATCGATCGGGATCGAGGTGTTCACGGCCAACACGCGCCAACGCCTTCAGTGATTGCTCGCGCAGCACGGTGCGATCTACGAACCAACCACGCCGCGGTTCGCGACCGAGGAACAGGTTCTCGGCAATCGTCAGGTGCGGCGCCAACGCCAACTCTTGGTGAATGATCGCCAACCCAGCCGCGCCCGCCTCGGAAGGATCGACTGGCATGTGCATCATGCCATCGATTTCCATCGAACCGGAGTCGGCCAGATGCACGCCAGCGAGCGCCTTCAACAGCGTCGATTTGCCAGCGCCGTTTTCGCCAACCAACGCGTGCACCTCACCGCTCTTGACGTCGAGATTGACTCCAGCGAGGGCGACGGTTGGGCCAAACCGCTTGTGCAGCGCCCTTACGCACAGGCGCGATGGCGCGATGGTCATTTGAGTAGCGCCGCGATCTCGGGCTCTTCCATGTTGGCCTTGGTCGCCAAGACGCAGCCCGTGTCGACTTCCTTCTCGACAGTCTTGCCGGCGATGAGCAGCGCCAGGTGCTCAACGGCGAGCTGCCCCATGCGGCGTGGGTTCTGCACCACCAGCGCGTCGATCTTGCCGGCGCGCAAGCCATCCTTGAGCGGCTTGGTCACGTCGAAGCCCACGAACTTCAGCTTGCCAGCCATACCCAACTGGTCGAGAGCCAGCATCATGCCGTTGGTCACCGGCTCACACGGGCAGAACACGCCGTCCGCCTTCTTCAGAGCATCGGCCATGTTGAGCGCAGCGGTCTTGGCCTTGCCGATCGAATCGCCGGCATGGCGATTCTCGATCATGATCTCCAAGCCAGCGGCGCGCGCGGCCTTCAAGAAGCCCTCTTCGCGAGCCGTGGTCGACGCCGAGCCAACCTGATAGCGCAGCACAACGACCTTGCCCTTGTTGCCAAGCAGGCGCGCCATTTCGACCCCAGCCAGCTCGCCACTCTTGCCGTTGTCGGTGGCGATAAAGCTTGCGAAGTCCTCGCCAACCGTGCCTTCCAGAGCCGAGTCGAAAATGACAACCGGGATGCCCTTGGCCTTGGCGCGTTTCACGTCGGGAACCAACGCCTTCGCGTCCAACGGTGCGAGCGCGATGCCAGCAACACCTTCGCCAATAAACTGCTGCATCAATTGCTTCTGCGCGGAGCGGTCGCTCTCCGACAGCGGGCCCTTGAACATCACGTCCAAGTTGGTCCTCGACGCCGCTTCCTGGGCACCCGCATCCACTGCTTGCCAGAACACGTGGGTCGTGCCCTTGGGGATCACGACGACGCGCGCCTTTGCGGTTTTCGAACCAGCATCGCCGCCACCAACCCCAGCAGGCCCGGCATCACCGCAAGCAGTCACCAGGAGGAACGACGAGAGCAACAGGACGTAGCGCGCCAAAGACATGGGCAGCGATGCTAGCGGCACGGGCGTCCGGAGCGAACTGCTTGCCGGATAGTCTGGGGATGGGCTAGCTGCCGGAGAGCGTCAGCACGACCAACTGCGGCCGGCAGAACAAGCGCACGCGTGGCGCATCCCCGCATTCGAGCCCAATGCCGCGACTACAGCACAACCACGCCTTGCCGTGCGCAAACACGCCTCCGCCACCAAGCCAGCGCGGCACCGCCGAAAACATCACCGGCGGCCCAAAGCCCGGGATCTGGATCTGGCCACCGTGGGTGTGGCCGGCGACGAACAGGGCATCCGGGTCAAGGCTGTCGCGCACGACGCTCAGCATGAAATCGGGTGCGTGTCCCATCACGATTGGGTAGCGATCCCCGCGTAGGGCCGCGACCACCGAGCTATCTAAGAACTTGGCGCGCGACCGCAGCCGCGACAAACCGGTGATGTCAATCGGCACACCTGGTAGCGAGACACGATCGTCGATCAGCACCTGCACCTCGGTTCCGGCGAACATGCGCTCGACGCCACCGGCGAAGTGATCGACATCGCCATCGACTGCATACATGCCGAGCGGTGCCTTGATGCGGCGTAGCTGCTCGTGGAACAGCGGCAATAGCGGCCCGAGTTCGCTCTCCTTAACTTGCAGGTAGTCGCCGAGGAACAGCACGACATCTGGCTGGCACGCGACCAATTCATCGAATGCGCGCACTTCGTGGGCACCGATGCGATCGGTCTGCAAGTCCGCGACGCATGCGACGACCAACGGCGTGGCCAACGCACGCAACCTCGGGCTGGTGACCGATGCATGCGTCACTTCGAGACGCCGTGGCTCAATCTCCTTGGCGAACACGTAAGTCGCCTCGCCCAAAACGAACGCTAGCAACCACAGCAGGCACAGCCGCGGGCTGTGCCTTCGCAACCGAACGGCGCGTACGGCCATCACCGGCAACACCACGCAGAAGATCGCGTGGGTCAGGCCGCGCAACATCGCAAAGCCGCCTATCGGGCGCATGAATACGCCCGCAATGGTCAGCATACAGCCGGCAAAGGCGAGCAACTGCAGCCACTCGAGCCAGCCACTGCGAAACCGCAAGCGCCACGCCAACGCCACACCGATAACGAGCCCGACCACATCGAACGAACTGCACAGAACCAGAACCGCCACCGCAGCAGTATGCACGGATGTCGCACAGATGGCCGGGCAATCCTTGCCCAGCAGCGGCTCGGCGCCAACAATCCCCGCGTGCGCATCGATGCCCATCAGCACTTCTGGCGGTATGACCCCGCCTCCTATTCGTGGATTGATTCGCGCATGCAGCGCATTGCCCGCGATTTCCTGCCGAACGACCTGCAGCCGCATCTCGCCGCCTGCGGGCTCGACGGCGCAATTGCCGTGCAAGCGCGTTCGAATCTTGAGGAGACCAAGTTTTTGGTCGAACTCGCGCAACAGCACGACTGCGTCAAAGGCGTCGTCGGCTGGGCCGACCTCTGCGCCGACAACCTCGACGACGTGCTGGACGAACTCTGCCAGGACAAGGAACTGCGCGGACTGCGCCACGTCGTGCAGGACGAGCCAGATGATCAGTTCTTGCTGCGCAACGACTTCCAAGACGGCGTGCGCAAGCTCGCCGACCGCGGCCTGGTCTACGACGTGCTGATCTACCCGCGACAACTGGACGCCGCGGTGTCGTTCGTCGCGGCGCTGCCCGACCAACCGTTCGTGCTCGACCACCTGGCCAAACCCGACATCAAGAACCAGGACCAGAATGCCTGGCAACTCGGCTTCAACGGCATGGCCCAGTTCGAGCAGGTCAACTGCAAGGTGTCCGGCATGGTCACCGAGGCCAAGTGGAACGAATGGCAGCCGAGCGACTTCCGCCACTACCTCGACTCGGCGCTCGAAGCGTTCGGCCCTGATCGCTTGATGTTTGGCTCGGACTGGCCGGTGTGCCTGCTCGCGGCGAACGACTACCAAGACGTCTACCAACTGATCGCTGACTGGGCGAAGACATTGAGTGACAGCGAGCAGCAGAAGCTGTTCGGCGACAACGCGGCCCGCATTTACGGAATCACCAACTAAGCATGAGCAACACGTATCTGGTTACTGGCGCAATGGGCTGCATCGGCGCATGGGTCGTCAAGCACCTCGCAGAACGCGGCGACACACCGGTCGTCTTTGACATCGGTGGCGATGCCCGCCGCATCAAGGACGTGCTCGACGACGACGCGTTCGCCCGCGTGCAGTTCGTCACTGGCGACATCACCGATCTGGAAGCGACCAAAAAGTGCGTCGCCGAGGCAGCGCCAAAAGCGATCATCCACCTCGCAGGCTTGCAGGTTCCGTTCTGCAAGGCCAACCCAGCCCTAGGCGCGAGCGTCAATGTGCTCGGCACGATCCACGTCTTCGAAGCAGCGATCGCCGCCAATGTCGAACGCGTCGTCTACGCCAGCAGCGCCGCCGTCTTTGGCCCCGGCGAGCATGGCGCGGATGCTCCCGACGAGAACTCCGCCTGTGAACCGACCACGCACTACGGCGTCTACAAGCGCGCCAACGAAGGTACTGCGCGCATCTACTGGCAAGACAACCAAATGCCGAGTGTCGGCCTGCGGCCACTGACCGTCTACGGCGTCGGTCGCGACCAAGGCCTGACGTCCGGCCCAACTACCGCGATGAAGGCTGCCGTGCTCGGCAAGCCACACACGATCGGCTTCACCGGTTCGACCGACTTCAACTACGTCGGCGATACCGCGGCGATGTTCATCGCCTGCGCCGACAACGATCCGGCGAGCGGCAAGGGCGCGCACGTCTACAACCTGCACGGTGCGACGGTCGCCGTGTCGGACATCGTCAAAACGATTGAAGAGCTGCACCCTAGTGCCGTCAGCACGCTGCAACAGAACGGCCCCGAGCTACCGATTCCGCCGCAGCTCGACGGCAGTGCCATCCACCGCGACTTCCCAGGTTTGCCCGACACGTCGCTGAAGGAAGGCATCGGCTACACGCTGAAGCGCTTCGGCGAACTGCACGAAGCCGGCAAACTCGACACGCGCGATCTGCCGCAGGGCTGATCACGCGGCTGATCGAGAGGCCATCCGCAAACTAGGCACATGGGCCTGTGGCCACGCGGCGCCTGGTCATGGTCTGGTGCATGTTCCGAGATCTGTCGCGACGCGCAGCGGCGAGGACTTAGCCAACTGCACCAGATCTCGAACCAACGCAAAGCTCAGCTCGCCCAAACCTGGGCTAAAACGTGCCGATCGAAACCTGCACGCCGTTCGATGCCGTCACTTCCGTGAACGTGAGGCTGAGATCGACTTCCATCGGCACGTATTGGTGGTTCAACACGAAGTTGAGCAGCGCCGGGTTCACCGGCACGGCCAGCGCCGAGTGCACTTCACCAGCAGTCGGCAACATGATGTCGATGACAT
>JBNMND010000092.1:0-17014 GCA_051274975.1 Planctomycetota bacterium
GCAATCCGGCTAAAGCCTTCGACAAGCAGCTCGAGACACTTCGCACCTCGCCACTGCCGCCGGCCGCGCAGAAGCAGATGGAGGCCAGCCTAGTACGCCGGCAAAGCAAGATGCTCGAAGCATTCTTCGGCGCCAAGGACGATGCCAAGGTCCAACCCCTGGTTGAGGCGCTGCTCGAACTGAAGCCCAACGCCACCACCTGGATCATGGTGCTGACGGCGGCAAAACGCGCTGGCCACGACGTCGCCTGTCATGACTACGCGGTGCGGGCGCTACAAGAACTGCCCGAGAAGGATCGCGGACGCGTGCGCAGGTTCTTGAAGCGCAAGTAGGCAGAGCGAGCTCACGTCAGTGACTGGTGCGGGCCCGGTGCATGCTACGTCATCGCAAACGGAGGCGGGCGCGACGAGTATTTCGTGTGCACGTACTGACGTGCCTCCTGACTGATCGAGCAACGCCACCCAGCTCCAGAGTAGACGTCGACCGCAGCTACCAGAACGCCTACGATGCTGCCGTGAGACTGTTTGAAGAGCCCCCACAGTTGCGCCGCATCGCGGCATACGTTGGCTACGAGTTCCCGATTGCCAGCGAGCAGGTTGCCTACGAGCAACTCGACGCCTTGGCGACGCAAATTGGTGGCATCCACCGCTGCATGCACATGGTCGTCGCCGACCCTAGCGAACAGCCCGCAGTGCTGCGCCCCCGTTATGACCAGGGATTGTTGGTGCTCGAAGACCCGCGGATGCAATGCAACGATGTCGAGCATCTGCGCGCGACCGTGCCTGATCGCTTCGACCCTCTGGTGCGCGGCCTCGCCGACGCCATGGGAGTCAGCGCGCCATCGATGGTTTGCCAACCCGATCTGCAAACCGCGTGCTCCGGGACCCGCTGGCTGCGCGGCTGGTCTACCGACCTGATCGTTGCTGTTGGCCTGTCGCAGTTCGGGCTGCAATCGCTCGTTGCGTCACAACTGCTCGACCTACCGCGACTGGTGATGCTCGACCGCGTGCCGTTTGATTCACCGTTTATCGCGTTGTTGCCGATGTATGTGGCGCAGGCGGATTGGGTGCTGGTTCCCGATGAGCAGGTTCGCGATGACTTGCTGGCACATCTCGGAGCAGCTCTCGGCAGCAAGGTATTCGCAACTGGCGACAACCAAAACCTGGCGCCGCCACCGCTCGTGACCGCGATCCAAGATCGGCTCGGCCAGCCCCGCGACGCAGCCCAACCAAGCCTCGGCATTGCGGCCGCATTTGTGACCCAAGAGCTTGAACGCGCAAGCGAAGCAACCGGCACGACCCCATTACTGGTAGTTGGAACGGAACGCACGGGCTCCAACCTGCTGATCAACTTGCTCGATGACCACCCGCAGTTGCGGCTCGCCAATGAGTTGTTCAATCCGCGCATGGTTCTCAACGACAAGCTGCTCTGGCAGGGCAAGAGCACGCTACCCGAAGCGGAGCTGTTGCGACTACGCCACGCCAGTCCGGCGGGATTGCTGGATGCGCTACTGCAAGAAGGCTGCGATCAAGGCGTACGCTACGCCGGCTTCAAGCTGCTCTACTACCACGCGCTGGTTGATGACCGCGTGCTCGACATGTTGATCGCGCACAAGGACATGCGCATCGTGCACCTGACCCGCAACCAACGGCTCGAACGATTCGTCTCACATGTGCGCGCCCGCGATTCGGACAAATGGTATTCACAAGGCCACGAGCAGCCGCCAACGCTTGGTCCAATGACACTTGATCTGCGCGAACTGGCAAAGGACTTCGTGCAAACGAGCCAGTATGAGCAGCGCTACCGCACGGTGTTGCAACGCCACGAAGTGCTTGAGATCGACTACCAAGACATGAACACCGACTTGGTCGCGACACTACAGCGTGTCTGTGATTGGCTTGGTATCGAACGAGCGTCGCTCACGACTAAGTCCCGCAAGACCGGCAGCCGGTCGGTGCAGGACAGCGTTGCCAACTGGCAGCAAGTTTGCAGCGCGCTCACCGGCACCAGCTGGAGCCACCTGACGGAGACGAAGTCATGAGTGACTACTACCAAGGGCTCGACGCGCCGCACTTTGCCTACGACATGCACCCGGTCGACGGCATCGACACGCACACCTACCGCGGCCCGATCCCCGACTTGTCACAGCCATACTTTGCCTGCATCGGTGGCGCACAAACGATGGGTCGCTTCGTTACCGATACTTATGCGAACACGCTCAGTAGCGCGCTTGGATTGCCCTGCCTCAACCTCGCACTAGGCGGTGCTGGCCCCCGCTACGCCCTGCAGCCAGACGTAATGACGCGACTGCAACGCGCGAAGTTTGTCATCGTGCAGGTGTTCTCGGGCCGCAGCGCGAGCAACTCTCGCTACGACAACTCCGAGTCAGGGCGCAACAATGGCCGCTGCGTGCACTCCGGCGAGAACAAGTTCTACGAGCAGTTCTTGGCGGAGATCCTGCGGCGCGAGGACGACGCGCTGCTACGGCGCATCGTGCAAGAGACGCGCGAGGACTTCGCCTTTTCGATGAAACAACTCGCCGATCTTCTGCCCGGACCGAAGGTCCTCCTATGGCTCTCCAAACGCAAGCCCGCCTACACGACTAACTACTCCCACCAGTTCGGTATCAGTAACCACTACCCGCAGCTGATCGATGCCGAGACTCTGGCAGAGTTTCGCCCGCACTATGACGCCTACGTCGAATGCGCCGAATCGCTCGGCCTACCACAAGCACTGTGGCATGGCGAACAGGTCGACGGCACCGAGCGTGATGACGACGGCCAGGTTTGGAACACTTACTACCCAACCCCAGAAATGCACGCGGCGGCGGCCAAGCTCTTGTTCCCAACCTGCAAGCAGCTCCTGGACCAACAAGGTTCGGCCGAGATCTCGTAGCCAGCGCTACGAACTGCGGCGCCGCGCGGCGCGAAGATGGCGATCGATTTTCCGGATACGACGCCGACGCCCATGCTGGCGAGGCATCTGGATCTGCGTTGACCGCTCGGAGGTCACCCTCAGCAGAGTTCAGCCGTAGATTCCCTGATCGGTCCAATGGCGCGAATGGAGTTGCTTGCTCGAGGGCTTCCTGAGTTTACATCGTGGCAGTAGGGTCTTGGTGCAGTCCGCAACGTGCGGTCGGTGTGACGTGTCGCAGTTGATCTTGCGAGAGCGTTGTGTTGCTCCGCGGAAGACACGGGATGAAGCAACCTACTTGGAATCATGAAAGGCGGAACCGAAACGTTGGCACCGCCAAGTCGGGCCACGGGCGATCCAATCGCTTGGTTATTCCGGGTTCCTGGAACGGCACACGCGTCTACTGGCAAGATCTCAACAACGCGATTCGCTTTGAGCTGAACGGCTTCACCTTCTTGGTTGAGCCATGCACGAATGGCTTTGCGCACTCCGTTACCGTCGACGATGTGACACGTGTATTGCGCCTCCTGCCTCACGATGATGTCGCCAGGATTCGGTTCATTGCACTCCGCCAACCGACTAAGAAGCAGCGCCTCTTGTCACTCGCATGGGGACGCCTCGCCTACTTTGCCGACTACGGCGGGATGCGCGGGCCCGCGATAGCGATTGATTCGCAACGCATCAACGGCGTGTCCAAACATCCCAAATCGATGTCACCGGATGAGAACGAAGAGCTCGACCGGCTTCAACAGGATGGACACATCGTAACTCCAGGTCGGCGATCCTGGAGTGTCGAGTCCTCGCCTGACGCCGTGCGGCGCACGCAGCTGTTCCGCACACTCCCGCACGAGGTGGGTCACTACGTGCAATACGACCGTGAAGTTCGGCTCGCCGCAGCGGGTGACTTGGCCGAAGAGTGTCGGCTTCGCGACCTGCACTTCACGAAGCCGACACTCGACAGCGAGCAGTTTGCGCACCGATACGCGCGCGAGTTCGGGGAACGGATGAAGTTGGCTGGTTCGTTCCCATTTGCGCCGATTGTGAATCGGTTCCACATGAAGCAACACGGGTTGGATCCGGCTTGGTTCGGGCTCTCGCCACTGTGATCGAGCCACCGCCGAGAGCTACTAAGGCGCCAAGCCAGAGTTCCTAAGCAAGCGACGCTCCGCACCCCACGCCAACCAAACAGCGCGACTACAAATTCGTGTAGGTCGGGCCGCCGCCGCCTTCCGGCGTCACCCAATTGATGACCTGGTAGGGATCCAAGATGTCACACGTCTTGCAGTGCACGCAGTTGCTCGCGTTGATCTTGAGATCGATACCGTGCTTCGTGCCGGCCTTCTCTTCCATCTCGTAAACCGACGCTGGGCAGAAGTGTTGGCACGGGTTACCGAACTCTTCGACACACTTGGTAGCACACAGGTCCGGCTCGGCGACGACGAGGTGACACGGCTGGTCTTCCTCGTGCATCGTGCCCGAGCTGTAGACCGACGTCAGCTTGTCGAACGTCAACACGCCGTCCTCGGCCAGCTTCTCCGGCTCGGGCTTGCCCTTGCCAGAGAAGTAGTCGCCCACCTTCTTCATGTAGGTGTGGCCGGCGTTGGTCTTCAGTCCATCCGAGAACCACGCGCCCTTGCCGTTAAACAACTGCGCGAAACCGGCGCCGACCATGCCAGCGAACAGACCCTTGTGAAATCCCTGATGGAAGTTGCGGCACTTGTAGAGTTCGTCGTGGCACCAGTCGGCCTTGATCTTGTCGGCGTAGGACTTGGTCGCCGCTGCCGAGAAGTCGCCGCTCTTCAAGCACGCGAACGTCGTCTCGGCGGCGAGCATGCCACTGCGGATCGCCAGGTGGATGCCCTTCAGGCGCATGCTGTTCATGAAGCCGGCGCTATCGCCAGCAATCAGGAAGCCGTCGCCGTAGTTCTTCGGCATCGAGTAGAGACCGCCTTCGGGCAGCGACTTCGCGCCGTAGTGCAGCATCTTGCCGCCGCGTAGGAACTCGGCGATCTTCGGGTTGAGCTTCATGCGCTGCAACTCACGGTGACCGTCGAGCGTCGGGTTGGCCGCGTCGAGGCCCATGACCAGGCCGACCGAGACCAAGTTCTTGCCGTCGTCAGTCTTGGCCATGCCGTAGACCCAACCACCGCCGAACGTCTTCGTATCGAGCGGGTAGCCCATCGTGTGCACCACCAGGCCCGGCTCACATTGACCGGCTGGCACTTCCCACACTTCCTTGACGCCGATGCCGTAGACCTGCGGGTTCTTGCCGTGCAGGTTGAGGTCGTTGACGAGTTGCTTGGTTAACGAGCCGCGCGTGCCTTCGGTCAGCACGGTCATTTTGGCGGCGAGAATGCCACCCGGCTCGTAGTTGCCTTTTTTCTCGCCGTGCTTGTCCACGCCCGAATCGGCGAGTTGCACACCGCCAACTTTGTTGCCATCTCTCTGTAGAGAGGCTGCAGGAAAGCCCGGGAAGACCTGGATGCCTTTTTCTTCGGCGATGCCGCCGAGCCAGCCAACCATCTTGTTGAGTGAGACGACGAAGTTGCCGTGGTTCTTCAACGGCGGTGGTGTGATTGGCAATTTCTTGCCGCCCTTCTCGGATAGCCACAGCACGTAGTCCTTGTGGACTTCGGCTTCGACGGGCGCCTTCGGCTCCATCGTGCGCCAATCAGGAATCAGCTGGTTAAGCGCCTTGGGGTCCATAACACCGCCCGAAAGCGAATGCGCGCCAAGCTCGGCTGCCTTGTCGATCAGACAGATTTCAGGTTCGAGTTTTTCACCCTCACCCAAGCTGACGACCTCGGCGTTGTGCGCCTCGATCAAATTGGCCAAGTGGATCGCCGTGCTCAAGCCAGCGGGGCCACCGCCAACGATCACGACATCGAAGTCCATTACGTCACGTTCAGTCATTGAGATTCGTCCGCCAGCAGCTTGGTAACCGCGAGCAGTCGTCACACTACAGATCTGTAGGAGTCGACTGCAACGACGACAATCGAACGCACGTTCATACGGTTGTCTCGTAGCACTGACTTCCGAGACTGCCCACCGAAAGGAGGCCCCACTGATGAACATCCGCTACACCCTCAAGGAAGCCAACCAGGTCTTGAAGCTGGTTCGCGTCATCTCCGACGAAATGCTCGAAAGGCGCACTGACCGCCGCCAGCTGGCCCGCCGCAGGGAACAGCTGGAAGCGGCACAAACGCCCGAAGGGCTTCGCAGCGAGCTTTCTGAGCTCGACGCGAGGATCTGGGAGCACGACGAAGCTCTCTACAACTGCAAGCATGAGCTCGAAGTACTCGGTCTCACCGTCTTGCGGACGAATCCACTAACCGTCCACATTCCAGGCCTCAGCGTCCCCGCTACGAGCCGGAAGAGGGCCAGAGCGCGAGCGACGCCGACGTCGCCGCCGAACCAAGAAGTCGTCTTCTGCTGGCAGGAGGGCGAGGACGACGTCGGCTTCGGCCACCCACTGGGCGAAGAGGAACACCAGCGACGCCCATTAAGAGTCGCAAAAGGCGCCTGATCGATAACGAGCCCGGATCTTTCCGTGCTTGTTTGATTTTGGGGTCGCGTCCATAACCATCCGAGCACAAGCCCGGTCCCGTGCTTGCTTGGCTTTGGGGCTGACGCCACGATGCGGCGGCCAAGATGTTCCACTGCACGATCCTATTCGCCCTGAAGCCCGGCATCTCTCTCGTCAAGGTCCGGACCGCGCGTGAGGCGCTGCAAGCCCTGATCGAGACCATGCCCGGGGTCGCCCACCTGACCGTGACCCACAACATTGCGGACGAACGTCAGGGCTACAACCTGGCGCTGTTCTCGGGGTTCGAGTCGAAGGAGGCGTGCGAGATATTCTTCCGCCACCCGGAATATCAGCGAGTGATGCATGAAGAACTCGACCCGGTGGTCGACCAGAAGCTGGTCGCGCAGGGCGTCGACGAGAGCTAAGCGGCAGCTTTCGGGCCAGAACAGGGACACTGTTTGTGCGCCGATTGCATACCAGCCTTGAAAGCGGCTGCGCGGCCGATGGAATGGCTGCATGAGTAATGTGAAGCGCGTAGCAGTCACCGGGGCCGCCGGTCAGATCGGATATTCCCTCCTGCCGATGATCGCCAGTGGCGGCATCTTTGGCCCCAACCAGAAAGTTGCCCTGCAACTGCTGGAAGTGACCCCAGTGCTCGGCGCCCTTGAAGGCGTCAAGATGGAGCTCGAGGACTGCGCCTTCCCACTGCTGACGGAGGTGACGTGCTCCGATGATCCGCGCGTCGCATTCAAGGATACGGACGCCTGCCTGCTCGTCGGCTCAAAGCCGCGCGGCCCGGGTATGGAGCGCAAGGATTTGCTCACGGACAACGGCAAGATCTTCATTGGCCAAGGCCAGGCGATCGCCGAGGCCGCCGGTCCCGACGTTCGCGTCGTCGTCGTTGGCAACCCGTGCAACACCAACTGCTTGATCGCGATGCACAACGCATCGGGCGTGCCGCAGGATCGCTTCACCGCGATGACACGCCTCGACCAAAGCCGCGCCAAGGCGCAGCTCGCCAACAAGTCGGGCAAGCACTGGTCGACCGTCAAGAATGTCACGATCTGGGGCAACCACAGCAACACGCAGTACCCCGACTGGCACAACGCCACGATTGATGGCGTTCCGGCGGCACAAGCCATCAATGACAATGACTGGCTCGCCGGCGAGTTCATTGCGACGGTGCAAGAGCGCGGCAAGGCGATCATCAACGCCCGCGGCAAGTCGTCGGCGATGTCGGCGGCGCAGGCTGCCTGCGACCACGCCAAGAGCCTGTTCACGGTTACGACCGCGGATGATTGGGCTTCCTTGTGCGTGATCAGCGACGGCAGCTACGGCACGCCCGAAGGCATCATCTCCAGCTTCCCGTGCACGACGGATGGCTTGGGCAACTGGAAGATCGTCCAGGGCCTCGAGATGAACGACTTCAGCAAGCAAAAGGCTGAGATCACCTGGAACGAGTTGGTCGGCGAACGCGAGATGGTTCAAGACCTGATGGGCAACTGAGTCCTCCCCGCCAGTTCCGTCCACTCGGCAACCCAGCACCGCATTGGAACTCCTCATTATCGCGCTGACGGTTGTCGCCGGAGTGGCGATGGGCGCGATCAACAACGTTGCGGGCGGCGCCGGCATCATCGGACTGCTCGCGTTCGAATACGGCTTCGGCTTGCCGCTCGAAACGGCGAACCCATCGACGCGACTCGCCGCCGTCGCCATCGGCGCGTTCGCCTGCATTGGCTTCGTGCGCGCCGGCCGCAAGATTCCCAAGCAAGCGTTCACGCAAGCGCTGGTGGCGCTGCCCGGTGCATTGCTGGGTGCGAAACTCGCGATCGGCTTGCCGCCGATGGTTTTCCGCAGCTACCTCGCGCTGATCATGGTGATGCTGCTGGTCCAGATGCTGCGCGGCATCAAGCCCAACGCGAACAAGAGCCCGGCCTGGCAAGGCATGGTCGGTTGTTTCCTGATAGGCCTGCACATGGGCTATGCCCAGGTCGGTACCGGCTTGGTCGCGACGCTGATGCTAGCCAAGGCCTACGACCGCGACCTACTGGCGGTCAATGCGGCTAAGTGCATCGTGGTCACCGTGACCGCGCTCGTCAGCACGGTAAGCCTGGCAATCGACGGCGCGATCACCTGGGCTCCGGCAATCGCTCTCGCCATCGGCTGCGCCGTTGGCAGCTACCTGGCTAGCCATTGGAGCGTCAAGCAAGGCGCTGGCGCGGTGCGCAAGGTGATCTTGCTCATTGCCACACTTGCGCTGCTTGAGCAACTGCGGCAGATCGCCTTGCTGCTAGCAAGCTAGCGACCACACTGACGGGCAGAAAATGCGCGCGGCTTCGGCCGGCAACACCTGCTGGCTCCGCCCATTCGCTTCGCACTCCATCCGGCCAGCGAGGCCCTGATGCATCAACGAGAAGCCCAAGAGCAGCACATCTCCGTGCCATAGGCCACCCGACTAAGCGACCGGGTGCTGCAAGCCCGTCGCCGGGTCCGTGACATCAAAGACCACGCGGTAACTCATGCCCATGATGTCGACACTTCCGGAGCAACCGCTTGAAGGAACTCGCCTCTAGTCCCCGGGGCGTTACCGTCTGGGCATGAGCCGTCATGTCGTCGTAACCGGTGCAAGTTCTGGCATCGGCGCAGCCTGCGCACAGGCCTTCGCAGCCCAGGGAGACCGCCTCTCGCTTGGCGCCCGCCGCACAGATCGCCTGCCCGAAGTGGTTGATGGCGCGTTCTGCCACCAACTCGACGTGACCGATGCGCAAAGCGTCGAGCAATTCGTGGCCGCTGCGATCGCCAAGAACGGGCCGATCGACGTGCTCGTCAACAACGCGGGCCTGGCTCGCGGCACCGAGAAAATCGCCGAGGGCACCGGCGAGGCGTGGCGCGAAATGATCGAGACCAACGTGCTCGGTTTGCTCGAAGTCACACGTCATGTGCTGCCCAACATGACGGCGAATGGTGGCGGCCACGTCGTCGTGATCGGCTCGATCGCGGGCCACAAGGCCTACGTCGGTGGCGGCGTTTACTGCGCTAGCAAGCGGGCGCTGCAGCCGATCTGCGAAGCGATGCGCATGGAGACACTCGGTCAGAACGTGCGGGTTACCAGTGTCGATCCAGGCATGGTCGATACCGAGTTCTCAATCGTTCGCTTCCGCGGCGATGAAGCCAAGGCGAAGCAGGTCTACAAGGGCGTGCGGCCGCTGGTCGCCAACGATGTCGCCGACTGCGTGCTGTTCGCAGCGAACCGGCCGGCGCACGTCAACCTGGATACGATCCTGGTGATGCCGACCGATCAAGCCAGTCCGCAGATGGTGCACCGCGCGGAGTAAGGATCACGCGCGCGCGCGGCGGGCAGCCGACATGAGGCCGCCGCAGCAAGCCGCTACTTCTTGCCCTTCAAGCCGACGTTGCCAGCGCGCCACGTCGACGGCTTCGGCAAGCGGTTCATGTGCATGGTCATCAGCGCCATCGCCGTACCGTAGCCAGCC
This sequence comes from Planctomycetota bacterium, assembly GCA_051274975.1. Classification (GTDB taxonomy): domain Bacteria; phylum Planctomycetota; class UBA1135; order UBA1135; family UBA2386. The sequence goes on from JBNMND010000092.1 coordinate 9,934, forward strand.
GAACGGCCAAACTGCCGGTCGTTCCAGGTGCCCTTTTTGTCGATCGAGCGCGCCAGGATCTGACGCATCTGCGTCCGGAAGCCTGCGCGCGCCTTCTTGTCCTTGATCTGCTCGATGGCCTGCGCGCAGTAGAGGTGGCCGAACATGAAGTAATACGGCGCGATCCCGTATGGCTTGATGTGCGTGCCACGCTGGCTCTTGCGCTTCGCGAGGTAATCCCAGCTCGTAAAGAACAACTCGAGCGCCTTCCGGTGTCGCTCTTCATCGCCGCGACCGGCGAGCATCATCGTCGTTTCACAGATCGCAGCGCGTGCAGCCGAACCGGGCGCGAGGTCCATGAAGCGCAGGTCATCTTCGCCCTTGTCGTTGATGTTGAGATTGGCCGAGCTGTAGGCATAACCACCGGCCTTGGTGCGCGCGCGGTCGATCGCGTTGAGGGCTTCCTCAACCACATCGTCCGGAACCGAATGGCCGCGAGCCTTGGCGTGGAACAGCGCCTGCAGTGCCGGAGCCGTCATGAACAATGACGCGCTATTCTTCGGGCTCATGTAGCCGGCGCGGCGAGAGTAGTTCCAACCACCGCCCTTTGGGATCGCCGACTCGACCAGCGTCTTGACCAACCAGTCGACCTTCTCGGTCACCGTCTTGCTCAGGTCCGCGGGCACGAGCTGGAAGTCTTGCAGGTGCAGCAAGCATTGCAGCGCGTAGACGTGGCCCCAACCGCGCACGTCGTAGCCACCGATGAAGCTCGCGCTCATTCGTTTGTGCTCGAGAGCTTCGAGCACAAACTTCAGGGCGAGGTTCACCGCTTCGACACGTTTTTCGTCCTCGCGGTAACCGGGTGCAGAGACCAACCCCATGATCGTGATCGACGTGCCGCCAACGCGGTAGCCGACCGGCAGGTTGCCGCCGTCTTCACGGTAGACACCTTCGTAAGGCCATTGGTTGCCCTCTTCTGTCAGCGTAAGAATGCCCGCGATCGCCGTCTTGGTTGCGTCCGCCACATCGATTGGCGGCACGTCCGGGACTGGGAACTCGGTAATCAGGCGGCTAGCTCCGGGGCGCTCAGGAGCACTCTTCCGTTGAGCTGGCAACAACGAGACGACGATTAGGGGCAACAGCCAACGGACGTTCATGGTTCCTCCGGTCTAGAGATAGCGGCAGAACCCACAGCATCTCTCGACGGGGCTTGGTTCGCCAGGATAGCTTGGCACCATGAACGTCCGCGCTATCGCTCTACCGCTGATCGCCGCAGGAATCGCGTGTGGCCTTTGGCTGATGCTGCCGCCCCCGGAAGGCGCCCCGACTTCCATCCCAGCCTCCACGTGGCGAGCTGGCACCGAAACCGACTACCGCCAGGTCGGTAACTACCTCGAACTGCAACCGGAGACGAAGTTGCGGTTGTCGTACACGTGCTCCGAACCGCGCCACGTCTACGTGTTCAGTCACAGCACGGAGGATGGCACCATCCTAATGTTCCCCAGCCCGGACGTGCGAGGCAGCCCGAAGAACCCGCTAGAACCAGGCAACACGGTGCTTCCGGGCTCATACGACGACAAGGTGCTGTTCTGGACCAACCGGTCTGAGATCCTGGCAACGACGACGTTGGTGGTCGTCGCGGCGACGGAACCGGTTGCCGAACTCGAGGCGTTGCTGCCCCACCTACGGCGTTGGACGAACTCGGCCATGCCCAGCAAGTCGATGCAAATCACCAACCCGCCGACGGGCACGGAAGTGCAAGCCAAGCCGGGCACGCCACAGCCGAGCAAGCTGCTCGCGCGAGCTGCCGATCGCACCGTTGCTGAGACGCTCGTCAATGGACCGATGGCACCCGACAGGATGCCGAACGTCTGGACGTCGAGCCTTCGCGTCAAAGAAGCTCTGCAGCCGAAGGACCCGAAGAACAGCGGCAAGCCGAACATCAAGCTGCCCGGCAAGACCGAGCCGCCGAAGTAGAGCCCAGAACGCGGCGCCCGAGACGATCACCCAATCGTGATCGCCCACTGATACGCGCCTCGCTCGGATTTCTCACAATCTCGACCCCATGCCGGGCAGTCCTGCAACCACGTATGCAGAATGACCGCCCAACCCTGCATGCAGCCGACCACCTTCCCTCCCCCTGATGACCCCAATGCAACCCGCCTCGCCGCTTGGGTGCGACAGCATCAAACGGGAGCGTGGCGTTACCTGTGCTTCTTGGGGGGCGAACTCGGCTCGCTGGAGGACATCCTTCAGGATGCTTTACTCGCAGCGGTTGAGAAGGGCATTCCCGAAAAGCCCGATGCGGTCGCAGCTGCTTGGCTGCGTGGCACCATCCACAACTTGTTCTTGATGGAGCTGCGGCGGCGCCGAACGAGACCAGCACTCGCAGCTTTAACCGACGAGGCGAGTGTTGCAGCCGCGTTCGCGCACTACACACGCGTCGACGATTCGGGTGATGCGACTGTTCTTGCGTTGCGCAGTTGCTTGGAGCTAGTCGCACCAAGGTCGCGCCAAGCTATCGACATGTTCTACGGCGACGGCAAGCGTCGCGACGAGATTGCCGAAGCACTCGGGGTTGGTGTCGAAGGTGTCAAGACGATGCTGCGCCGGGCGAAGCACGAACTTCGTGTCTGTGTTGAGAACAAGCAGGAGACATCGTCATGAGCCATCACGAATTGCAGGAGCGATACTTGGATCAAGCCCTCGTCGAAGTGGTGGGTCAGAAGCGAATGCCGGACCTGGCGTACGCAGTCGCGTCGGCATCGGCTGCCGAACGCCACGCCGCGGTGGTTCGTGTTGCGAACTCCAGCCGATCGCCGAGTTGGTTGTCGCACCGCAAGTTTGCTGCCGCCGCGATGGTGATGTTTGGGCTCGCCGTTCTTTGGGGCATTTGGTCCGGCGAGAACGATCGCAACGATGTCGGTGAAGCCACGGACCCGCCGTGGCACGACGAAGTTCAGGATCCCAAGCGCGTCATTCCGAAGGGCCGCGAGGAGTTGGCCAAGTTGCTGGCACAAGTCAAGTCAATGACGGCCCGCGGGTGCTATGTGACCCGCTACGAAACTGGCGCGCCCAAACGGGTGAACCTAGATCGAGGCATGGGCGGCTTCGTGCCGGTCAAGGCCAAAGACCACGGCACCGTGTTGGCTGAACTTGCAAAGGTGACGAAGCGCAAGCTCCGCCCCGTTCGCAATGGCTTTGATCCTGGCGTGCGAGTGATCCTGCATTTGCACGATGGCCGCGCGCTGCACTGCCTAATCGAGTTTAGCAAGACCTTGCGAATCTTGTCAGGTGACGACTTCGACATCAGGAGTCGCCACACCTTATTCAACACGCTCGGTGGCTATTGCGCCGATTCGCTCGAGCCGACAATGCAGTCGCTCGGGATCGTCCAGGGCCACCTAGACCTGCGCAAACCGAACGGTGATTACGCGTTCTCCTCGGCTCTCGAATCACTGACATTCCAAGACGCTGGGGACATAGATCTGATGCGGCACTTGGCACGGTTCACGAACTTGCGTTCGCTCGACTTGACTGACAGCTGGCAACAGCTCTCGAGCAAGGCATTTCAAATTGCCGAGTGGAAGCCGAAGGCACGTGTCGCGGTTGCGGAGCTTCGTCGCTTTGTCGGCGGTCGCATCGATATCAGTGACGCGAATGGTGCCAACTTGCTTGGTCTCATGCCCAAGCTAAAAGACCTGGACCTGGCCAACTGCGAGAGCATCGGCCGGGAGACGGTTGCCGTGATCGCCAAGCTAGAAGCGCTGCGCAATCTGGATCTGAGCGGTTGTCCTGCCATCAGCTACGAAGACGGTCTGTTGTTGGCCGACCATGCGGGGCTCGTCTCCGTGCGCTTGTCGCAGGGCAATCTGTCGCAAGCTCACAAGAAGCATCTCGAGACGCGGTTCGCTGAGAAACTCACATGGGTGAAGTAGCCGGCGCAGGAAGCTCAGCGCGGCTACCACAAAGCGAAGCGCCAGCTACTGCGCGTTCGCGAACGCGTCTTCGACTGCCGCGCAGACAATGTGCACGCAGACGAGGTGGCTCTCTTGGATACGAGCCGTGTTGCTCGACGGCACCTGCACCGCGACGTCGGCGTGCTCTAGACACGCGCCGCGCTTCTCACCGCAGAGCAACGCCGTTGCGATGCCCATCTGCTTGGCTTGCTGCATCGCGAGCAAGACGTTCTTGCTGCCACCCGAAGTGGTGATGCCGACCAGCAAGTCGCCGGACTTGCCGATCGCTTCGACTTCGCGGCGGAACACATGCTCGAAGCCCGCGTCGTTGCCGATCGCCGTCAGCGACGGCACTTGATGACCGAGCGCCATCGCGGCATAGCCAGGACGTTCCTTGTGCTCAAACCAGCCGACCAATTCGCCGGCGGCATGCGCCGCATCACACGAACTGCCGCCGTTGCCGCACAGCATGATCTTGCCACCGCCGCGAAGCGTGCTGACGGCCAAGTCACAGAGCTGGCTCAGCGACGGCGGGCACTCCGCTAGGAAGCGCTGCTTGGTCGCGATGCTGTCTTCAATCGTGCTGCGGATCTTGCTGTCGTCCATGAATTGCCAGCGGACCTTACCGCGGCATCAGTCGCCGTGCACGGCTGCAAGCGAAGCCGAGACGTCAGGAACGTGCCCAGCGGCGGCCAGGGCATCGCCAAATGCCGCCAACGCCCGCAGAACATTCTCCAGGCGCGCCCCGTGGCCCATGAGCCCGACGCGGAACACTTTGCCGGCGAGTGGCCCTAGGCCCCCACCAACTTCGATGCGATGCTGCTGGCGCAGATGGTGGCGGAACGCTGCGTCATCAATGCCATCGGGGTAACACACCGTCGTCAGCATCGGAGTGGCGTGCTCCACCGGAACCAACGGCGTCAAACCGAGCGGCCCAAGCCCTCGACGCAGGGCCGCGGACACGTCGCGATGCCGCGCATACCTGGCCTCCAAGCCCTCGGCCTCAATCTCTTCGAGCGACGCCACTAGGGCGTAGATCATGCTGATCGGAGCCGTGTAGTGGTACGAGCGCTCGCTGCCGAAGTAGCCATTAAGCAACTTGGTGTCGAAGTAGAATGGCACCGGGTGGGTGCGCGCATGCACGCGTTCGAGCGCCCGTTCCGAGAACGTAACCGGCGCGAGACCAGGCGGCACCGACAGACACTTCTGCGTGCCACAGAACGCTGCGTCGACACCCAACTCGTCAAAGTTGAGTGGCACGCCACCAATGCTGGTGACGCAGTCGACGGCGAACAGTGCGCCGGCGTCGCGCGTCGCCTTGGCGATTGGTGCCAAGTCCGTCAGCACGCCAGTGCTCGTCTCCGCATGCACGACCACGCACAACTTGGTCGGACCAGCAGTGATCGCGACCTGCATCGCATCCGGATCGAGGGGCTGCCCGAACTCGGCCACGACCTCGACGGCTTCGCCGCCAGCTCGTCGCACCGAGTCAGCGAAACGCACCCCAAAAACACCGTGCACCCCGACGACGACACGGTCTCCCGGTTCGACGAGATTGGACACTATGGCCTCCATACCCGCGGAGCCGGTGCCCGCGAGCGGCAACGTCAGCTTGTTCTCGGTGCCAAACAAGCGCCGCAGACCTTGCTGCGCGTAGTCCAACAACGGCACGAAGTCCGGGTCGAGGTGACCGAGTTGCGGCTTCGACTGGGCGCGCCGAACATGCGGACTACTGGGAGACGGGCCGGGGCCCAGTAACAGGATCTCAGGGGGTTCCAACATGGCGCGAAGAGAGGGCGTTCGGACTTAGTTGGGCGGCGCTAGAACGGCTTGGCTTGCGCCAACCAGACGGCTGTAGCACCCGCAGCAATCGCCAGCAGCAAACCCAGCATGCGGGGCATCATGCCCTTGCGGACCAGCACCGGCAGGATGGCCAAGAACACCCAGCAGCCGATCTTTGCGTAGAGCCAATTGCCCCAATCGATTTCAGGAGCCTTGCTAACCGTTCCGAAACCGGCAACGCCCATGATCACCAGGGCAATGCCATGCAGCGCCATTGCCATCTTGCTGGGTTTGGCGTCTTTGGGAGCCAGCAGCACGCCGCCCAGACTAAGGAATAGCAACAAGGCACCAGCTGCGTGCAAGACACGATAGATCTCAGGACTCATTGCATGCGATTATGACGGGCAAGCCACGCCGGCACCCTTTCCTTTTCTGAGTCGGAGCACTTTGACGACCCCATCTTCGCACCCGGCCATCGCCCGCCTCCGCACCGACCCGCGCTCAAACCCTTTGGTAGCGTCGCATCGCGGTGACAGTCGTCACCACCCAGAGAACACGCTCGCGTCGTTTCAGGCGGCCACCGACTTGGGCGTGGCCCTCCAGGAATTTGACGTGCGCCAACTGTCGTGCGGCGAACTCGTCTGCGTTCACGATGCGAGCTTCGACCGCACCTCGAATGCGAAAGAGGCCCTGGGCCCGGGTGCGCTGGTCGCCCAAATGAACTGGGCAACCGCCAGCCAGCTGGATGTCGGATCGTGGCATCCACAGGGCAACGCCTCGGAGCGAGTGCCGACGCTCGCTCAGGCGCTCGACGCCATGCTGCCAACGTGCGTGCCGTTGATCGAACACAAAGCCGGCTCGGCGAGCCGCTACGTCGAGTTCCTGCGCCAGAGCAACAGAACCGATCAGGTCATCCTGCAATCGTTCGACTGGCACTTCCTTGGTGACGTGCACCAACGCGCTCCGGAGATCGCAATTGGTGCACTTGGCCCCAACCACATGTTTCCGTGCCCTAGCGAGGACGCGATCGCATTCGCGCAGGCGTTCGGCGCCGAACTAATCCACTGGCGGGCCCGCGACCTGACGACAGCTGACGTCGAGCGCATCCACGAGGCCGGGCTGCTCGTTTGCACCTACACCACCGACGATGAGCTGGGTTGGCTGGGCGGCCGCGCAATGGGCATCGATGCGATGTGCACGAACGACCCGCTCGCGATGATGAACGTGCTTTGGCACGACTAGAGATCGGCCAGGCGTAGGTAGCGCTCGCGAAGCCGCGTTGCTGCGGCCCGATTAGTGGCGGTCCCGACTAGTGGACCGTGATCTTGACCGAGCCGTCCGGCTGGATCAGAACCCGCATC
>JBNMND010000093.1:0-16990 GCA_051274975.1 Planctomycetota bacterium
GGCGACATGAACACTCCCGACAGTTCGCCGTCTGGCAACATCCACGGCATGCCACTCGCGACCGTACTCGGCATGGGGCATCCCAAGCTAGTCGAGATGGGTGGGTTCTCGCCAAAGGTCGACAAGGCCAACGTCGTACTGATCGGCATCCGCGACATCGACGACAACGAACGCAAGATCATCCGCGAGTCCGGCATTCGCGCCTACACAATGCGCGACGTCGATGAACGCGGCATCGGCCCGATCATGAAGGAAGCGATCGAACTGGCGAACGACGGTACCGCGGGCTTCCACATGTCCTTCGATCTGGACGGCATGGATCCGCGCGATGTCCCCGGCACTGGCACGCCAGTGAAGGGCGGCCTCAATTGGCGCGAGGCGAACCTGCTGATGGAGCTAGCTAGCGACTCCGGCACGATGCTCAGCCTTGAAGTCACCGAGCTCAACCCAATCCTGGACATCGAGAATCAGTCCGGCGAAGTGGCCGTTGACGTGATTTGCTCGGCGTTTGGAAAACGCATCCTCTGAGTGAGGGCGCCGCAAATGCGGCGCATGGCGTTTACCCGGCGGAGGACCGTGTAGGTGCTGGGCGCATGGCGCCCGCACTCTTGCGCACGAAGCATTAGCTCGTGCGCGCTACCAGCCGTTCTTCTCTACCAGTCTAGATCTCTACCAATCTAGGCCGAACATGAAGTCGGCGTAGAAGCCTTGATCCAGCGCGCCTTCGGCTGTGTCGAAGCCGCTCGCGCCGGTGCGCAGTTCATACTCGCCGGCGAGAACCAGGCCGCCGCGGGCGCGCACGGAGAGGTAGTCGCTGAAGCGGTGGGTCATGCCGACGTAGGCGATGACTTCTTGCACCTGCACGTTGGCTGCTTGCTTGCCGGTCGACGAGGTCGAGCGCACTCGGTATTGGGCGCCGCTAACTTCGGCGCCAAAGGCGAACGAAGTGGAGGTCGTCGGCCAGATCGAGAGCTCGATGTATTCGGGGGCGAGCAAGTCGAGGCGCAGGCCGTCGACGATCTCCCAGCTGAAACCCAAGTAGGGGAGCCACGGGGCGTCTTCGAACACCTGACTGTAGCGCGCGCCGAACTTGAAGAAGAAGTTGTCGACGGGGCGGTAGGTGAACAAGGCGCTTGACGGGAAGTCGAAGTCCTTGTGGTTCGGGCTGTCCTCGAGGTCCGAGTAGATACCCGGGTTAGTCTCGAGCTCCATCAACAAGTTGGGCGTCAAGAACCAGCCCAAGCCGAATCGGGCGCCGGCAGCCGTCAGCGTTTCGTCACCGAAGTTATCTTCGGTGACGATGCCGTTGCTGATGCCAGGGTTGTTGCGCTCACCGAACGTCGTCGACGTGTTGTAGTGACGACCGTAGTGGTAGATACCGAACTTGAGGTAAGCCTCGGTCGTGATCACCATCGCGGCTTCGACGTCGAAGTCGTAGCCGAACATGTCGAAGCTGCCTGGCTCATCAGAGACACGCTGGTTCGGCATCAAGCGACCGCGCAGCTCAAGCGCCGGATCATACCGCTCGAAGCGATCCATGAACTCGCCATGGTGCTGTCGGAACAGCTGCGCGAGCGTGTAGGGATTGTCGTCCTGCTTCAGCAAGCGATCGCTGTAGCGCAGGGCGAGCCTGTCCTCGAAGTGACTGCTGCCACCGCCGCTCATGCCAGATGAAGGCAGACCTGATGAAAGACTGCTAGCTGCGGTGGGAGCACCGAGCTGAAGCATGCCTGTAGATGTGGCAGGCTCTTGTGCGACCGCCGAAGCGACGCCGAAGAACGCACCGAGAGATACCCGTGCAAGTTGGTTGCGCATACGCCCTGTCTGACCGTGTCTGACCGTTGTTGACCGATTAAGGATCGTCACCACGGCACCGTCGGATTCAAGACCAAAGGTTCCTGGCTTCGTGGACAGTTCCTAACAGTGGTAGGCAGTGACCAGTTCTGCGGGCTAATTGGGACGCAAAAAACATCCGAAGCCGACCGGGTCTGACGCGGCTATTGGCCACGGCGTAGCGCTCGTGCCACGTCATCACGCTGGAGACAAAGCATTGAGCTGGGGCGCAGCCTCGGGCTGGGAGGAACAGCCTAGCGCTGGGACGAACAACCTAGCGCTGGAAGATCGGCAGGTATTGGCGCGGCATCTGCAGGAGGATGCATGCCATTGCCGTGCCGAACTCGTCACCCGGGCCGACCCGATTACGCCAACGGCCGTCGCCAGCTTGCGATGCGAGCAGGTCGCCTGCCAGCCGCGCATAGAACTCGCGCAGGCGGGTGCCGCCAAACTGGTAGAAGGCCTGGGCCGCGTAGTAGTTTCCGTACCAGAAGTAGAAGTGCGTCCGGTAGCCCCTTTCTACGCTCTGGTATTCCTCTTCGAGGAACTTCAGCACGGGGTCACAGAGGTTGTCGTCGTGAATCCCGGCGCTCGCTAGGGCAGTCATCGCGGCGGCGTTGATCGAGTATTCGCGCGACTTGTCGTACCGACCGGGTCCGTAGATTTTGTAGTAGTAGAGCCCGTTGTCGCGGTAGCCGTTCTTGACCCTGCTATCGCTGACATACTTCATAGAGCGCGCGATTGTGGCGCTTGGCACGCGGATCCCGATGTTGCGCGAGGCACGCAATGCCTGCAGTTGGCAGACGGTTATGGACAGGTCCGTGGCGCGATCGAATGGATTGTAGCGCCAACCGCCGTCCTGGTTCTGGCTGTCGACGATCAAGTTGACCGCCTTCTCGAGGGTCACCTTGGTGCGCTCGTTGGCGGCCATGCCGTAGACCTCGGCCAGGAATAGCGTGCCGAAGGCGTGGCTATACATGCGCGTGCCGGCAGAGGACAGCAGCCCGGACTTTTGCGAATGCGTGACGACGAAGTCTTCCGCCAGGCGCACGACTTCTTTGTATTTGCCACGATCGGGCAGGTTGCCGCCGGCGAGGAACGCCATGCCGCAGATCGCAGTGACGCCGAGGTGGCCTTCACCGCCTTTGCGTTGGCCCTCGGGCAGGATGCTCTGATCCAGAATATGGTAGCTGTCGCCCTGCTTGTGGCCGACGAAGCCAGTCCAGCCGCCGGTCTTCAACTGCTGGGCTTTGAGCCAGAGCAAGCCGCGATCGGCAGCGTCGGCGCAGCGGTCGGCTAGCTCGGGATCGAACCAGGCTTCTTCCGGCTTCGTGGCAGTTGCCTTCGCCTTGCCTTGCTGCGCTGTACCTTGCTGCTCTGGGCCTTGCTCAGTGCTGGTTGGCTTGGCGCCGACAGGGTCCTGCTCAGGTTTGGTTCCGGACGTCGTTCCCGGGGCCTGCGCAAGGCAGGCGGTCAGCATCAGCAGCGTCAGCATGTTGGCTATGCCCCGATGGGGCGCTCGTTATTGTCGCGGCAAGTCGCGAGAACACCAGGGCATGAGCGTGACATTGGTCAATTGCCCCGTCGCATCTCACGCGCGTATCGCGAACCCATGCGGTCAGGTGTGCAGAAGGTCACGCATCACGTTGCCGTAGACGTCCGTCAGGCGAAGATCCCGACCGCCAAAGCGATATACAAACCGTTCGTGATCGATGCCCAACTGCCACAGCAGCGTCGCGTGCAAGTCATGGATAGACATCGGGTTCTCTTCGGCCTTGTAGCCGTATTCATCGGTGGCGCCGTAGCTGGTGCCAGCTTTGAAGCCGCCGCCAGCCATCCACATCGTGAAGCCGAACGGATTGTGGTCGCGACCATTGCTGCCTTGCGCGAACGGCGTGCGGCCGAACTCGCCGCCAAACACGACGATCGTTTCGTCCAGCAACCCGCGCGCTTCCAGGTCGGCGAGCAACGCGGCGATCGGTTTGTCGACGGTCTTGCAATTGCGCTCGAGGCCTCGCCGCAGGTTGCCGTGTTGGTCCCAGCGGTCACTGCCGGTGTCCGGGATCGTCAGTTCGATGAAGCGCACGCCGCGTTCGACCAGCCGCCGCGCCAACAGGCACTGCCGGCCATAGGTTCGCGTCTGTTCGTATTCGTCATTGCAGCCATACATCTCCCGCGTCGCCGCGGTCTCGCCGGCGATCTCCAATAGATCCGGAACGGCCGTCTGCATGCGGAACGCCAACTCATGGTTCGAAATCGCCGCTTCGAGTGCGGGGTCGTGGCCGTCAGCGTCGAGCGCTAGCTGATTGAGTCGTCGTGTCAGCGACAGCTTCTTGCGTTGCCGTTCGTCGGTCTCACGCGGCTTGATGTTGGCTACGGCATCGCCCTTCATGCGAAACAGCGAACCCTGACTGTGCGCTGGCAAGAACCCCGAGTGGAAGTTGTCGACGCCGCCCGGTGGCACGAGTCCGCCATTGAGCACGACAAACGCAGGCAGGTCCTTGGCGTCGCTACCGAGACCGTAGCCGATCCACGCGCCCATGCTCGGCCGACCTTGCAGGCCGTGGCCGGTGTGCAGGAAGTAGTTGGCGTTGGTGTGTTCGCTGAAGTCCGCGTACATCGAACGCACCACACACAGCTTGTCGGCCGACTTTGCGATGTTTGGCAGCAGATCGCTGATCCACTGACCGCTCTCGCCGTGTTGCTTGAACTTGGCGACGGGCCCGAGAGTATTGCCAGCGTCGTTGAACTGCGTTGGTTCTTTGGCCAGGCCAAACGGCTTACCGTTCTCTTTGACGAGTCGCTCCTTGTAGTCGAACAGGTCCTGGCCGCTGGGCGCGCCATCCATGTAGAGGAAGATGACCGAGCGCGCGCGCGGCGCATGGTGGCGCACGAGCGATCCGCCGCTGCCGTCAGCCAGTGGCATTCCGGCCAGCGGGTGGCCACTGCTGGCTTGCGCGCTGGCATCGCGACCCAACAAGTGGGCGAGCGGCAGCATCGCAAAGCCGTTGGCGGCCTGCCGCAGCATGTCGCGGCGCGAGGGCCTAAATGGTGAGTTGTGGCCAGGGTTCTTCATCGGCGAAATCGGAACTCCGTAGTGTTGATCAGGGCGTGCACTGCGTCGGTCCAGGTGCGCACTTCCTCATCGCCTTTTGCGTCCGGGTTCTGCCCGACGAACGCGAGCAGGGGTTCCAGTTCGTTGGCTCTGGGTTTGCGAGCGAAGGCGAGTAGGTAAGCGAGTTGCAGGCGTTCGGTGTAATCGGCGCTGTGCGCAATCACGCGCTTGGCGAACAGTTCACTCAGGTCGTGCACCAGTGGTGCGTTGGCGAGCGCCAACGATTGCGCGGGCACGTTCGAGGTGTTGCGTCTACCGACCGTCGCGAACGGGGTTGGCAGGTCAAACGCCAGCAACATGTCCGGCATGAAGTTGCGTCGCATCGCCAAGTAGATGCTGCGGCGACCGTGGCCATCGCGCGGATCGTGTCGGCCGGGCTTGCCACGCGCATTGGTGACCGCTTCCTTCGGTTGCTCAATCGATTGGCCGTAGAGCTTCTTGTCGAGGCGGCCGCTGATCGCGAGCAAGGTATCGCGTAACACCTCCGCTTCGAGTGGCCGCACGTTTTGACGATGTAGCAGTTTGTTGTTGGCGTCGCTGGCGGTTGCCTCCGGGCGCAGTTGGCTGCGCTGACGGTAGGTATGCGACGTCACGATGCGGCGAATGCTGTGCTTTATGGACCAGCCGTTGGCGGCGAAGTCGTTTGCCAGCCAGTCGAGCAGATCTGGATGGCTCGCCGGTTCGCCCAGCGCGCCAAAGTTGTCGACGCTCTTGACCAAACCGCGCCCAAACAAGTGGTGCCACAGTCGGTTGACCAGCACCCGCGTCGGCATTGGGTTGCCCTTGGCCAGCACCGAATTGGCGAGTTCGAGTCGGCCGCTGGTCTCCTTCGGCGCCGATTTCGCTGCCGCATCGAGGGCCGATAAGAATCGGCGCGGTGCGGTTTCGCCAGGCTGCTTGTGGTCGCCGCGCAGGTAAACGTGGGTGTCGATGCCACTGCCATCGGCCATGGCTGGGATCGTTGGCGACACGGCAAGCGCTGCGACGGCATCGCTTAGGAGTTGCCGCGCATTGCGCCATTCTTTTTTGGTGCGTGCTGCGTCGGCCTCGGCGACCAGTGGCACGCTTGTCGTTTCGGGCGGGCTACCGTGCGGAGAGTTGCTGACCGACTGCAGCGCGATCCAACAGTGATCCGGATACCGACCGCGGTTGTGGCGCGGGTCGCCAAGGTCGGGCGCGCGTTGATCGATCGCTTGCAGGTGAGCCTGGTGGCCGAGCCACATGTTCACGTCGAACGTGATCCAGTGCGCTTCCTGGTTGTCGATGTTGCGGTGCAGGTCGCCGTAGATCGGATTGCGCGTGATGTGGAAGCCATCGACGATCAGCTTGATGCGGCTGTGATCACCGGCGACGCGAACGTGCACGTAACGCTGGTCGAGCGGGAAGGTCGCGGTTGCGATCGTGCCTTCACGTTGGGTGCCGGCAGCCGCGCTGAGCCAGAACGCGCCGGGCAATTGCCGCAATTGCGGCTTGTCGTCGTTGGGGTTGGCGCAGAACGGGCCGCGCCATGGCTCGTTACCGAACGCGTCGTTGCTTACGAACCACTGGCTCGAGTCGCCGGCGTGATTGTGGTCGTTGGCGTCGGCGATCACGACGTCTTCGTCACGGAAGGTAACGCCGCTGGCGATCGGCATGGCATCTGGCAGCCACAAGCTGCTGAGCTCGCGTTGCCGGGTCAGGGCCGTTTGGTAGGCGTTGGATTCGGGCGGAACTTCTTTGAGCGAAGCCTGCACGTAGCGTGAGCTCTGCACGAACCCAAACAGCGAGTAGTAATCGCGCGTCGGGATTGCATCGAACTTGTGGTCGTGACAGCGAGCGCACGCGACGGTCATGCCGAGGAAGGCTTTGCCAAACACATCGATCTGGTTGTCGACGCGGTCCGCTTGGTGCTGCATCGAATCGACCGGTGAATGCGTCTGCTCAACAAACCACCACGACGCGGTCGCCTGCACGCTCTCGTTGTTGCCGTCCTTGTCGCGACGCGGCTTGGCGAGCAAGTCACCAGCAATGTGCTCGCGTACAAACTGATCGTACGGCAGATCCTGATTGAGCGCGCGAATGACGTAGTCGCGGTAACGCCACGCGTTCGGAATCTCGAAGTCAAATTCGTGCCCGAGCGTCTCGCAGTAGCGCATCAAGTCGAGCCAGTGACGTGCCCAGCGCTCCCCGAACTGTGGCGACGCCAGGAGCTCGTCTACTTCGCGCAGATAGTCCGCGTCGGTTGCCTGCTCGCCAAAGCGCTGGATCGCTGCGGGAGTTGGTGGCAAGCCGACCAAGTCAAACCACAAGCGCCGCAATTGCTCGTGTGGCTTTGCAAGTGGCGCCGGCTGCAGTTCGACCGCACGCAGCTTGGCTGCGACAAAACCATCAACCGGGTGACCCGCCGCGGGCGGCGTGACCGTGCGTAGTGGTTGCCACGCCCAGTGATTGAATCGCTCCGCCATCGGCGTGCCATCTGGTGTGGGGGAGCTGTGCTGTGCAGTCGTGGCTTGTGCCAATAACACGAACAGCAGCAAGCCAGCTAGCAACGGCGGTAGTCGAAGCAAGTGGTTTGCCCAGAACGGAGTAAGAAGCGTGGGGTGCGTGCGCAGCATGGCAACGGCACCTTTGTAGAAGGTCGCTACCAAGGCGGCAACCCGGTAGCGTTCGCATCTCGATCCTATGAAGAAGACTGCAACGCCTACGCGTTCTCGTTCCACTAAGCCGGTGCTCGATATCGAGCCCCGATCTCCCTCGCTCGTCGGTCACACCGCGATTGTCACCGGCAGCAGCAAGGGCCTGGGCAAAGCCATGGCCATTGCCCTGGGTGATGCCGGCGCCAAGGTTGTCATCAACTACTTCCACGGCAAAGAGCAGGCGGAACGCACGCTCGAGGAAGTTCGTTCGCGCGACATCGAGGCGGTAATGATTCGCGCCGATGTGACCAACGAAAGACAGGTCCAAAAGCTGGTCGAGCAGACCACAAAGCGCTTGGGCGCGCCCGACATCGCCGTGCTCAATGCGACCCCGGACCAGCCGCAGATGCCGATCGAGAAGTACGACTGGGCCTTCCACCAGTCGATGCTCGACTTCTTCGTCAAGTCGCCGTTCTTGCTGACGCGGGCCATGTTGCCGCGCATGAAGAAGAAGAAGTTCGGTCGCATCATCAACATCGGTAGCGAAGTGTTCCGCCGCGGGGTCCCGAACTTCTCGCCCTATGTCGCCGCCAAGGGCGCGCAGGCGGGCTGGACGCGCAGCATGGCCAGCGAACTGGCACCGTGGCACATCACCGTCAACATGGTCTCGCCGGGCTGGATCCCAGTCGAGCGCCACGACAAGGACCCGAAGGCCTTGAAGGACGGTTACGAGGCGTTGATCCCAATGAAGCGTTGGGGTGTGCCTGGCGACATCGGCGGCATCGTCGCCTTCCTTGCGAGCCAACAGGCTTCGTTCATCACTGGTCAGGATGTCGCCGTCAACGGCGGCATGACCGTCGGCTAGTCCCCGGAGATCCCCATGCTGCGACGCTCGTGCATTCTGTTTCTTGCTGCTCTGGCAGTATCCCTCGTTGGTTGCGGCGACAAGACGAGCACGGTCGATGCTGGTCCGACTAATTCTGGCCCACCCAAGCCGCGAGTCGCGTTCGTTACGAACTGCGCCGTAGAGTTCTGGGCGATCGCCGAAGCGGGTGCGCAAGCTGCCGCCAAGGCCAATGACGTCGACGTGCTTGTGCGCATGCCGCCGAACGGCACCGCCGAGGAGCAGCAGCGCGCGCTCCAAGACTTGGTCGCGTCTGGCGTTTCGGGCATTGCCGTCAGCCCCAAGGATCCGGACAATATGACGGGCTTGTTGGACGATATCGGCAAGCGCTGCAACTTGATAACACACGACTCTGACGCGCCCAAGAGTGAGCGACTGTGCTTCATCGGCGTCGAGAATTACGAAGCCGGCCGCATGTGTGGCAAACTGGTTGAGGAAGCACTGCCGGATGGTGGCCCAATTGTCATCATCGTTGGCACGCTCGATCAAGACAACGCACGCCATCGCCGGCAAGGCTTGATTGACTACCTGCTCGGTCGCGAGCGCGACAAGACGCGCTTCGACAAGAGCGATGCCGTGTTAGAGAACGACAAGTGGGAGATCCGCGCCACGTCGACCGACAACTTCGCTCCGCATACGACCAAGAACGTCGTCCAAGATTGGTTGACGCGGTGGTCGGATCTCAAGGGCATGGTTGGCTTGTTCGCTTACGAACCGCCGATCATCGTCGATGCGGTCAGGTCTGCGGGCCGCTTGGACCAAATCAAGATCATCGGCTTCGACGAAGACGAGGGCACTCTGCGCGGCATTCAGGAAGGCACGGTGTATGGCACGGTGGTTCAGAACCCGTATGAGTACGGACGGCAGTCGGTCGAGTTGCTCGCGAAACTGGCGCGTCAACCGGATGAAGCCAAGCGCAAGGCGCTGCTGCCGGCAGACGGTGTGATCGTGGTTCCCGCTCGCCAGATTCGCAAAGACAACGTCGATGCGTACTGGACTGACTTGAAGCAAAAGCTCGGCAGATAGAACGTGGTTAGCCCGGCCACCAGCAAGGTGTT
Organism: Planctomycetota bacterium; assembly: GCA_051274975.1. GTDB lineage: Bacteria > Planctomycetota > UBA1135 > UBA1135 > UBA2386. The sequence continues at coordinate 9,526 of JBNMND010000093.1, forward strand.
CCTCCGTGCGCTCGGCGTCAGCAAGGCGTTCCCAGGCGTACAGGCGCTTGACGACGTCTCGTTCGAGGTGCGCGGCGGCGAAGTCGTTGCGTTGATCGGCGAGAACGGCGCCGGCAAAAGCACGTTGATGAAGATCCTCGCCGGCTTGCACCGACCCGATTCTGGCACAGTGGAACTGCACGGCGAAGCAGTCGAGTTGCTCTCACCACTCGACGCGTTGCATCGCGGCATTGCGTTGATCCATCAAGAGCTCAACCTCTGCGACAACTTGACGGTGTCAGCCGCGATGTTCCTAGGCGCCGAATTGCGGCGTGGGCCATTCTTACGCGAGCGCGAGATGGCCGACGCTTCGCGCCATTGGCTGTCGCGTCTTGGCCTCGACATCGCTCCACAAACCAAGGTAAGCGCTCTGCGGCCTGGCCAACGCCAGATGCTGGAGATCGCCCGTGCACTTCGTTCGGAGGCGCGCGTAATCATCATGGACGAGCCGACGTCAAGCCTGACGCAGGTCGAGGTCGATCGCTTGTTCGAGGTCGTGCGTGAACTGCAGCACAAGAACATCGCTGTCATCTACATCACGCACCGCCTATCGGAGATTGCAGTGCTCGCCGACCGGGTCGTTGGTCTACGCGATGGTCGCAATAGCGGCGACTTGCCCCGTGAGCAGGTCAGCCACGACGCGTTGGTTCAGTTGATGGTTGGGCGCGGACTCAGTGGCACGAGGAGGCAACCACATGCACCCGGAGACGTGGCGTTGGAGCTGCGTAACCTGAGAACGCGAGCCTACCCCGAGGCCTCTGTAGACTTGACGGTTCGCCGTTCTGAAGTGGTGGCGATCGCTGGCTTGCTCGGCGCGGGCCGCAGCGAGTTGTTGCGCGCCATCTTTGGGGTCGATGATCGACTGGCTGGCAGTGTTGACGTTGCCGGCAAGGCGTTGCCCGGTGCAGACCCTCGCAAGGCGGTGGCGGCAGGTGTCGCGTTGCTGCCCGAAGACCGCAAAAGTGAGGGCCTAGTGCTCAGTATGTCGGTCGCCGAAAATTTATCGCTGCCTACGCTGCACCGGCGCGGTTGGTGGCTGGACCGCGGCTACCAAACAGAACTTGCCACCAGCACCATCGCCGACCTTGGCATCGCGTGTCGTGATGGCGAGCAGATGGCCGGCTCGTTGTCGGGCGGCAACCAACAGAAGATCGTGCTCGGCAAGTGGCTGGCGGCGCACCCGCAGGTGCTCTTGCTCGATGAGCCTACCCGCGGCGTCGATGTTGGCGCGCGCGCCGAAATCTACCGCCGCCTTGACGAACTCGCGCAGTCCGGACTTGCCGTCTTGTTCGTCAGTTCCGAGTTGGAAGAAGTCCTCCTGTTGGCCGATCGCGTGCTCGTGATGCGCGATGGAGAAATCCGCGGCGAAGTGTCGGGCGACGACAGAACCGAGAAGAACATCATGCTGTTGGCGACGGGAGCGACGCTCTAATGAACAAACTATTGGGGATCGCAGGCCTGATCCTGGTGGTCGCGCTAGTCACAACGTGGCTCTCGTATGACCCGGTTACCGGCAACTTCCCGTTCTTGTCGGCCTACAACCTAGAGAACCTGCTGCGGCGTCTCGGCATGTTCGGCGTGCTCAGCATCGCGGCCGCGTTCGTCATCGTGACTGGGGGCATAGATCTTTCGATCGGCTCCGTGGTATGCGTGTCTGGCTGCGTCTTACCATGGCTGCTCGGGGCGTGCGGCATGCCTGCATGGCTCGCCTTGCCAGCCGTATTGCTGCTCTCGGCAGCGATCGGCTTGTGGCACGGCTTTCTGGTGGTGGGGCTACGACTGCAGCCCTTTGTCGTGACGCTGTGCGGCTTGCTGCTCTACCGCGGCTTGATGCGCAACTTCACCGGCGATCAGACCATGGGCCTTGGCGAAGCTGGCGAAAGCTTGCGCTGGCTGGCGACTGGCAAGATTCCGATCACCGACACCTTTGGTTTGCCGATTCCGCTCTGCGTGCTAGCGGTAGTCGCGATTATCACCGGCATCATCTGGCAGCGCACGGTTTGGGGCCGACACCTATTCGCACTGGGCAGGAACGAAGAAGCCGCTAGGTTCGCCGGCGTGCCCACGGGCCGCCTAACGGTGCTCGCCTATGTTGCGTGTTCGCTGCTAGCCGGATTGGGTGGCTGCTTGTTTGTGCTCGACGTCAACTCGGCACAGGCTTCGAACTTCGGCAACTTCTACGAACTGTATGCCATCGCCGGCGCCGTGCTCGGTGGCGTCGCGCTACGTGGCGGCGAAGGTTTCGTTCTGGGCGTCGTGCTGGGCGCTGCGTTGATGCAGCTGCTTTCCAATACGATCAACTTGGTCGCCAACAGCAACCAGTTGGAGTTTGCAGTGGTCGGCGCGGTGATCTTGATTGGTGCGGCCTTCGATGAACTGCTGCGACGCTGGGTGGCGTTCCGTTCTGCGCGACGCAAGACCTAGCCCCCGGCTTGCCCCCAAGCTTCGTCTTGGAGGCTAGTCGCCGCGCATGATCTCTCGCCAGCGCATGTTGATCGCTGCTGGGTAGGCTTCGCTTTCGGCAGCAAAGACGCGAACGCCGAGGCTCTGCGGCGTGTCGCCGGGCAGCACTGGAACGCGCGCTTGCATCAGCATGCGACCGTCGTCGTAGTGGTTGTTGCACAGGTGCACCGTGCAGCCGCTTTCCTTGGCGCCAGCCTTCAGAACCGCTGCGTGCACGTTTTCGCCATACATGCCCTTGCCGCCAAACTCCGGCAACAACGACGGATGGATGTTGAGCACGCGTCCTTCAAAATCGGGGATAATCGGCAGCAAACGGATGTAGCCGCACAACAGCACCAGGTCGCAATCGAGTTCGTGGATCCACGACCAGATCTCCGACGGATCGCGAAGGGTTCGCGTCTCGATGCCGTGATCCATCGCGCGCTGCAATCCGAAGGCATCGTCGCGGTCGCTGGCAACGCCGGCAACACAGCCTTGCAGGTGGCCCGAGTCGATGCGATCGAGCAGGTTTTGGAGCGTGCGGCCGCTACCGCTGAGCAGCACGCCGAGGCGCGGACGTTGCGAAGTGAACTTGTGGTTGGCGGCTGTCACAGGATCTGGATCAGAGGTGCTGGCGGGCTGCGGCCACGAGTCCGACAAGCAAGGTCGCCATGCGCGGCGCGGCGACGTCCGCCGCATCAATCATCTCTTCGATCGATACGCGCGACGTTTGACCGGCGAGCACTTGCTGGGTGACGCCGACCAAGGCAAGCACTTCGAAGCCAGCGTGCACCCCGGCGATCGCTTCAGGCACTAGTGACATGCCTACTAGATCGGCGCCAGACTGGCGGAGGAAGCGATACTCAGCACGCGTCGGCATGCTCGGTCCCGGCATCGCAGCAAACACACCGCGCGAGCACGGCACGCCGGCATCGATAGCGACCTTGCGACTGAGCTCGAGCCACTTGCGATGGTAAGGCTCGCTCATATCCGGAAAGCGCGGCCCGAGTTGGTCATCGTTGGGACCGACCAATGGGTGGATGCCACTCAGGTTGATGTGGTCTTCGACGACCGAGATCGAACCGCGTTCGATCTGTTGGCTCAGGCTGGCGGCGCCCGCGGTCAAGATCAGCAACTCACAACCGAGCGCCTTGAGCACGCGCACTGGGTGGGCGAGTTCGCTAGCACTCAAGCCTTCGTACGACGCAAGTGGGGCGTCGGCGACCGCGACCGGCATGCCCTCGAGGATGCCAACCAGGATCGGCGAGTGCAGCTTTTGCCCGGGGATGTCTTCACCCGGGAGGACCACCTTGTCCTTGAGTTGGTTGGTGATCGAAGCGTGACCAGAACCCAACAGCATGGCGACGCGCGGGCGTAGCGCCGTGCGTTCTTCCAGCATGTCGATGAGTTGGCGGGCGAGCTCGTGGTGCGAGATGGAAGAGGTCATCGTCGGTTACCTTAGACGTGCCAGCTTGCGAGGGCTAGCGCCTGGGATAGAGCGGCAATACGCGAGTAAGTAGCAGGCTAACGCGACCCGTTCACCGGACCGCGCCGGGCGGTGTCTTGCGAGAAGTTCTGCCCTGCGAGGTTTGGGTTCGGAGAGACGGTTGTGCCGCCGCCCAGATGCCCCGCACCAGGCTGATTCAAGCCAGAATGCGCGCCAGCGGCCTGGCTCTGCTTAACGGCCTTGGCCACATCTGCAAACGTGGTCGCCGCGTCGGGCGCCGGTGCAGCCGAACGCGCGTCCGACGCGCTCGGCAAGCCAGCCAGTTGCAGTACGCGCTCGACAAGTCGCACGCGTTCCTGCATCGACAACGAAGCCACTGGGATGTACGGAACGTCGAACTGCTCCAGCAACAGTTTGACCATGCCGTCAATGCGGATGACCTCTTCCCATTCGACGCCGGCGCGCACGCCGTCATCGACCAGCAGTTCTTGGTGCGGGCGCAAGAAGAACACCAGGCCGCGTTTGACCCAGGCCATGTATTGCTCGAGCCGCGGATCGCGGAAGATGCGACCAAGGATGCCGGAGTGGTGGGCGGCGTAGGCCAGATTGCAGAACGCGCGATCGCTGACGAACGAACCATTGACCGCGCTCTCAGCATCGATCTGCCGCGTGAACACCGCCGCTTGGTAGCGGTCGACAAGATCCATGTCGGTGCGCAGCGTCTCGAGGCGCTCCTCCATTTCGGCGAGCACCCCACGGGCGACCTCGGCGATCATAGGCACTTGGTAGCGGTCGCGAATCCAGCGCGCGAGTGTCGTCTTGCCGGTTGCGTGAGCACCGACGAGGTAGATTCGCAGCGGTTCGGGACCCCCTTGAGGGCGTTGCGGCAGCATCGCGTCGAGGCTACCACGCGAGGCCGCTCGGTCCTTGCCGTCTTTCGGAAGCTCAGCCCAGTTCTGACTGCACCTGGACGCCGGAGGCGCTAAACCGGCGGGTTGCCATCTGGAGAGTCATCTGGAAAGTCGTTAGGGAATTGTGGAGAACTGTCGTCGTCCTCATCAGACCCGTCGTGCTCACCAGGATCTGGCGCTTCAGGCGGGTCAGAATCGTCGGGAAATTCTGGCAGCAACTCGTCAAGCAGATCAAAACTCGCGTCGTCGATCGCGCCAGCGGGCCCTTCGTTCCGGTCAATTTGCACCGTGATCTTCGGGTCCTCGTCGTCGTCCAGTGCCCCGCGGCGCTCCGCTTCCCGAAGCGCGATTTGGGCGCGCGCCGTGACGTCCGGTTCGACAAAGGCTCGCTCGACCAGATCGCGCGATGCCTGCAGCGTTTGCATCAACAAGTCGGCGAGTAAGCCCGGTGGCGTCGAATCAGGTAGCGGCAGCGGCTCTTTGAGTCGAGCAGCCGCGGCGTCGCGAAGTTCCCGCGTCAATTCCTGGGCTTCGGGCTCGGGCACGGCTGTCTCCAGGAACGGCAACACCTCGACCTGCCGGTAGGGCGTTTCGCATTCGAGTTCTTGGATGTGCACCCTCGAGATGCCCAGAACCCAGATCATGTAGCGGCCGTCGTCGAGCTTCTCGTGGCGCAGGATCTCGCCAAGCCCGGCAACTGGAATCACATTAGGAGTGTGGCCTGGTGTTGCGCTTTCGCCGAGCACCGGAGCTGCGATGACCAGGCGCCCGGGGCCATCGAGAAGATCCGTAACCATGGTGCGGTAACGATCCTCGAAGATGTGCAGCGGCAACACCTGGTGCGGGAACAAGAACACGCCTGGTAGCGGGAACAACGGCACTGGGCCGTTTGGCAATGTGATCGTTGTCGGTTCGAAATCCAATCTAGTCTCGTTTAGGCCACAGACTACCACGATGCAACCGCATCATGCGGTGCAAGTTCCCAGGCACCTGCCGGGGTCACGCGGCCAGCTCAGGGCCGCTGCTCACTGCAGGCGCTAGCGCTGGTAGATCTCAGCGTTCAGCGGGCCACCACCGAGCACCATGATCGTGCCGTCCGGCAGGTTCGCGGTGACCGGGAACAAGCGCGGTGCCGCCATAGAGCCGGTCGGCGCGATCGCATTCGGGCCCTGCGAGAAGACGTCGGCCGTCTCGGTCGCACCGAGCACGAAGCCGCCATTAGCGATGTCGATGGTCACTTGGAACCCGCCGGCGATCAAGGCGCCGCCGTTGGGCAGCGGAGCAATCGCCGCACCCGCGCGACCGACTTGCATGCCGGCCACTTGCGTGAAGCCTCCGAAGAGGAACCCGGTCGAGTAGAGCAGGCAGTCATCGCGCGTGCCGATCACGAGGTCGAGCGGATCGAGCGTCGTCAAGAACGTCGTCAGGTCGAGGCTAAGGCCACCGGCGATCAGCACCTTGCCGTTGCTCAGCGCGGTCGCACTGTGCAGGAAGCGGGCGCCGTTGAAGAACGTCGGGAATCCGAAGTTGCCGCTCGCGGGGTTGAACAAGTAGGCCGTCGACGAAACCGTTGGCACGCTGACAATCGGCAGCAGCGTGATGCCGCCAGCGATCAGCACTTGACCATTGGTCAGCGTCGTCGAGGTGTGCAGCGCACGCGCTTCGAGTAGGTTCGGGCCGGTCGCGAAGGTGCCCGTCGCCGGGTTGAAGATCTCGGTCGACGTCTGGATGCCGGTCAACAGCGTCAGTGGGTTGGCCAGATCAAAGTTCAGCAAGCCACCGGTGATGAGCACCATGCCGTTGCCCATCTGCGAGGCACCGTGGCCGGCGCGCGGCGACGACATCGTCAGCGTGGTCGTCGTTTGGGTAGCCGGATCGTAGATTGCGGCGGCGTCGGTCGGCTGGCCACCAGCGATGTCGAGACCCCCGGTGAACAACACGCGGCCGTCGGCGAGCGGCGTCGTTTGGGATAGCAAGCCGACGCCAAAGGTCGCGCCGCCCAGCTCCCACTCTTCGATGCGCGATTGGTATCGCGTCGCAACCGGGCCACTGCCACCGACGAACAGCATGGCGCCATCGTCTTCGGCGACCACACCGCCACCAGCAATCGGCAGGGACGGCGCGTTGAGGGCTGGTTTGAACGTGCCCGACGTCTGCGGCGTCACGCGGACTAGGTTGGAAACGCGGAACGGGCCGGAGCCTGCAATTGCCTGCATCGACAGGGTCAGGCTTTGCAGCACCGGAATGTTCGGCATCGGCACCGTTGGCGTGGCGTCACCATTGCTGTTAGTCAAACCGAGGAAGCCCGGGATACTCAGCGTCAACGACACGAGTTGGTCGGTGATGTCGAGCGTGATTCCGAGTGCCGGCAGGGTCGTCTGCTGCTCAATGACGTCGACGAGCAACGCGTAGGGCTCGTTCGGCAGGCCGTGGATCGGGCACTCCAGGAGACCGCCGAGACCACCGCCGATCTTGTCGAGATCGAGGTTCTGGGCGAGCACGGGTGCAGCGAGTGCGAGGAGAGTCGGGGCGAGGATCGAAGTGCGCATGGTGGCTATTCGGAACGTTGCGAACAACGGTCCTGCATCGAAGCGATGCTTGGGGGCTAACGAAGTATGGCAGTTGT
>JBNMND010000094.1:0-16968 GCA_051274975.1 Planctomycetota bacterium
CTTGGTCCGTCCACCGCACGAACTGACCGCGCTCCGCAACAATGCCGCCGCCGCCTTCGTCGTAGAGCATCGCCGAGTACGGCGCGTTCGGGTGCCAATCACACTGATAGCCATGCACCCGAAACGCGCCCTTCTTGAGCACGCGGCTGCGATACTGCACCCCCGAGTTGTTATTGCCCTCGAGCTTCACCTTGCAGCGCAACTCGAAGTCCGCGAACTCGCCTTCGTGAATCAGGAACGTGTTTGCACGCAGCTTGACGCCATGCGTCGACCCGACGATCACGCCGTCGGCGACGCTCCACACCGCCGGATCACCGCGCCAACCGCTGAGGCTCCCGCCATCAAAGAGCGACGTGAACGCCGCTGCCTCTTGGGCCACCGCCGTAGCCGCCAACACCATCGCGAGGAGAACATTGGAAAGAATCGCGCGCATGAGACTGCCCAGTCTCACCGGGAGTTCCGCTTCAGTCCAACACGCACTGACCCAACCGCCCAACCAGCTGGCTCGCTACGTGCTACTCTCCCGTAATGCGTTACCTCCCCCTGATCGCTGGCGTGCTGCTGATTTGCGCCCCCGCAAAAGCCGACAAGTTCTGGTTGACAGACCCAAAGTCTGAGCAAAGCACGGTCGCTGGCTCTTCCCCCAATCTGATCGAAGGCGTGCTAGTCGCCGAAGACGATGCGGGCTACCACGTGCGCATCGAAGGCGGCGAGATCCTGCTGCCGAAGAAGAGCGTCTTCAAAATCGAAAAAGACGGCCTGACGCTCGATGCAATCGTCAAGGCAGAGACGGATTCGAAAAAGTCCGGCCAGCAGGCAAACGAAGACCGCCGCACGGTCCAGGCTTCCCAGAAGCGCATGCGCGACGTGCGCATCGCCGAAGCGTCCGCAAGTCGCTCGGGCAGGCCCGTCGAAGCAGCGGTAAGCCGTAGCGCGGCCCCCGCGGTGACTGATGGCTTCGATCCCGTTCTCGGCGTCGCCGGTGGCTACAACAGCCAATACGCGATGATGCGCGACGCCCAAGTGGCATGGAGCCTGACCAAGGACCGCCGCTACCTGCAGTTGCTTCGGCAATTGCGCCGCATGCGCTAACCGCGGCCGACTTCCCGCACCTGCACAAACACCCACATCTGTGTTCCAGCCGAGAACAGTACGCAAGTGCAGTTACACAGGTGCGGAGAGAATAGGAGAGGTGGCGGAGGTCAGAATGACGCTAGGATGACGTCGTAAGGCAACTCCGCCCTTTGCCCCCCCCACGCCTCTATCTGATGCGCAGCGCGACCCTCTCGACTCTCCTTCTCCTCCCGTTCTTCACCAGCTGCGGCTCTGAGACCCAAGCAGAGGTCGACCCGCTGAAGGCGCCGCTCGGCCTGGAGAACGCACAACTCGACTTGGCGGACAGCAACGAACTGACCGCCGCGAAGGCCGCGCTCGGCAAGAAGCTGTTCTTCGACCCGCGCCTCAGTAAGAGCGGCAAGATGGGTTGCGTGGAGTGCCACCACACCGATAAGGCGTTCACCGACGGCATCGCGCACTCGACCAAGGACAGCGGTGGTAAGAACAGCCGCAACTCGCCGACGATGTACAACGTCGGCTACTACCCGGAGCTCTACTGGGATGGCCGCAAGGTTGGCCTCGAGTCCAACGTGCTCGCCGCATGGACGGGTCAGCTCGGCGGTGTGCCGGCGGATGTCGCCACGACGCTCAACGGCATCGAAGAGTACAAAACTGAGTTCCAAGCAGCCTTCAAGGCCGACGCCAGCAAGACGACAATTGTCAACGCACTGACGTCGTTCTTGCGCACGCTGCGCAGTGGCAACTCGCTCTACGACCAAAAGAAGCTGTCCGACGACGCGAAGGCCGGCCAAGAACTGTTCACGACCAAGGGCGGTTGCGCTGCGTGCCACCTGCCGCCGCTGTTCACTGACAAGATCTATCACAACACCGGCATCGGCATGAGCGCCGAGAGCCCGGACCTCGGTCGCGCCAAGAAGACCAAGGACGCACTCGACAACGGCAAGTTCAAGACGCCGTCGCTGCGTGACGTTTCGAAGACGGCACCCTACTTCCACGACGGCAGCGTCGAAACGCTTCGCGAGGCAGTCAAGATCATGGCGTCGGGCGGCCACAAGGGCGCGAATGACGGCCTGCTCGTGGATCGCATGTTGACGGACAAGGAAGTAGACCAACTGGTCGCGTTCCTTAAGTCGCTCGACAACGGCGTGAAGTTTGTGGAACCCGTGCTGCCGAAGTAGGCAGCAGCTAGGCCAGCCGGAATTGCAAATCCGGTTTGGCTAGGCGGAAGTGCGCAGTAATCGGGCTAAGCAGGCCCTACGCCTGCTCAGCGATAGCTTCGAGCTTTTCCCACCGCGCATACAGCGCTGCTAACTCGCCAGGCAGTTCCTTGCGCCGCTTCGTCAAACCGTCGAAGCGATGCGCGTTCTGCTGCTCGTAGAGGCTTGCATCGCCCAGAGCCGTATCGACGTCGGCCAGTTCCGTCTCCGCCAACTCGATCTTCTTCGGCAAGTCCGTGAGCTCTTTCTGCTCGCGTGAACTGAGCTTCTTCGCCTTGCTCGTCACAACCGCAGCTCCCGCCACTTCCTTGGCCTTAGCCTTGGCCTTGGCCCTCTGGTTGGCTGCCGCGGCCTGCGCTGCGCGCTCGCTCGATTCTTGCTTGAGGCGCTCCAGCAACAACGACAAGTCGCCTTCGTGCACGCGCGCATGGCCCGAGCCATCCATGTGCACGACCCGCGTCGCGATGCGGTCGAGGAACCAACGATCGTGACTAACCACGATGGCCGCGCCCGGGAACGCCAACAACGCATCTTCGAGCGCGCGCAGCGACACCAGGTCGAGGTCGTTGGTCGGTTCGTCTAGCACCAGCACGTTGCCGCCAGCGCACAGCAGTTTGGCGATCAAGACGCGATTGCGCTCGCCACCACTGAGCCCGCTGATGAGCCCGTGTTTCATCTCGCCCGGAAACAGAAACTGCTCCAAGAACGTTTCGATGCGCTGCGAACGGCCACCGACGAACACGTAGTCATTGCCGTTGGCGACTTCTTCGATAACCGTCTTCGATTCGTCGAGATCCGAGCGCTTCTGGTCGATGCCAGCGAACTTCACCGTGGGGCCGATGCCGACCTTGCCGGTATCGGATTCGAGCTGCCCCATGATCATGCGCAGCAACGTGGTCTTGCCCGCGCCGTTTTTGCCGACGATGCCGAGGCGCTGGCCCGGACCGAGTTCAAACGAGAACGGCTCGATGATCGTGCGGCCGTCAAACGACTTGCTGACGTCCTGGATGCGCAACACGTAGTCGCCGAGGCGCGGCCCATCCGGAATCATGAACTCCAGATCAGCTGATGTCGGCGGCGGCGCCGAATCGACCAACGCCGTGTGCCGGCCAATGCGCGCCTTCGACTTGGTCGTGCGCGCCGGCGGACCGCGCCTGATCCACTCGGTCTCACGCCGCAGCGTGTTCATACGCGCGCTTTAGGACTTCGCATCCGCTTCGAGACGCTCGGCGCGCTTGACCAGATAGGTCGAGTAGCCGCCGTCGTATTCGTGCAGCTTCGACTTGTCGAAATCGACAATGCGCGTGCACAGGCGATCGAGGAAGTAGCGATCGTGCGTCACCAAGACCAACGGCACGCCGGCATCGAGCAAGTAGCCCTCGAGCCATTCGGTGACTTCGGCGTCGAGGTGATTGGTCGGTTCGTCGAGCAACAGCACCTCAGGATTCGACAACAATAGCCGCGCCATCGCGACGCGCCGACGTTCGCCACCGGACAGGTCGCCACAAATCGCCTGGTCATCGGGAACGCCCAACGAGTCAAGCAGCGCTGATGCCCGGTGATCGATATCGTGGCCACCGAGTTTTTCCAGTTGCTCGTCGAGGCGCTGCTGTTGCTTCAGCAGCTTGTCCAATTGCGCAGTGTTCGGATCCTCGGCCATCGCCGTGTGCACGGCATCAAGCTCGGCCAGCACCTCAGCGCGACCTTCAATCCCGGCCAAAACGGCCGCGTGCACACGCGCCTCCGCGGGCAATTGTGGATCCTGCGGCAAGTAGCCGAGCCGCAAGCCGCGACGCTCGGTGCGCTCGCCAGCATCGGGCTCGAGCTCCCCAGCAAGAATGCGCAACAGCGTTGACTTGCCACAGCCATTGGCGCCGAGCAGACCGACGCGCTGGCCCTCGTCGATCACGAAGGAGATCGAATCGAGTAGCTGCCGATCGCCAAGCTTCAGGTTGATGTCTTTGAGCGTTACTAACGCCATCGACGGATGCTGGCCGAAAGCGACGGCTCAAACAACAGCCTGAGTGATCAGGTCGCGATTCGTGACTCCGCGGGCCCCGACTTCTGCACGTCGGTCGGCGGCAAGTCCTCGCTCGCCCGCAAGACATCGAACAGGACCAAACCGCGGCCGCTGCGCTTGACCTGATACATCAACTCATCGGCGCGCCCCACCAGTTGCTCGACGCTTTCCGGCGATTCGACCACGCTCAGCACGCCCATGCTGAAGTCGATATCGAACGACTGCCGCCAACGAGCCTTCGCCAGGCGCTTCTTCAAACGGTTGATGACCTTGCCGGCACCGGCCTCGGCCGCGCCCGGCAACAAGATGACGAACTCATCGCCGCCAAGCCGCGCGACCATGTCCAAGTCGCGCAGATCTTCCTGTAGCGCCAGCGCGATGCGTCGCAACAATTCATCGCCAGCGCGGTGCCCATAGCCATCATTCACGCCCTTAAAGCCGTCGACATCGATGTAGACGAGCGAAAACGGCGTGCCTTGGCGGCGGCCACGGGAGACCTCGCGCGCGGCCGCACTCCAGAAGGCTCGACGGTTGTGAACCGAGGTCAGCGGATCGGTGCGCGCCAGTTTGCGTTCGTGATCCAATTGGCCACGCAGAGTCGCCAGCAACAAACCAAACAACTGGAACGCGACCGTCAGCACGATCATGTTGACCAGTTGAAGAGCTGGGGTGACCCCGACGACGGCCGTCATCAGGTCGATCGCCAGCCACATGCCGGCGCACAGAGCCGCGACGATGACCGCACCGATGCGCCCAAAGCCCCAAGCGGCCACGCTGATTGGCAGCAAGTAGCCAAGGCTGGCGGCGATATCGGCCTCGCTGAACCAATCCAGAAACCCGACGCTACCAAGCAGCACCGCGCTCAGTCCGGTGACCGGCGCCGCCCCCATGGACGCCAGGCGATCCAACGATCGTTCCCGCCAACTGTTACGCATAGCCGAACTGTAGGCCAGCGCACGTCGCCTGACGAGGGCACTTTTTCCGAGTAACGTAGTTCGTGGCGCGGTCCTTTGGCGTGTTGGCGATGCGCTTCCAGCCCGTTCATGCTAGTCGGTGCTCGCAGCACCGCCGCGCACGGGCTCCGACTCTTCGCTTAGCTGCTGCAGCAATTCACGCTGCCGCTCGGACAGTTCTTCCGGCAGGCCCAACCGCACCACCAAGAACAAGTCGCCGCGCGCTCCGTCAGTCTTATGCAGACCCTGACCGCGAAGCCGTAGCTTCTCACCAGGTTTGGTGCCAACGGGAATCCGAGCCGTCGCCGTGCCACCGCGCACGGCGACATTTACTTTCGTGTCGTCGAGTAGATCCCACGGCGCGATCACCACCTCGGCCTCAACATCACGACCGCGCAAGCTGTAGACATCGTCGGCGACCAATTTCAGTGTCAACAACAACGCGCCGGGTCCGGCCGCGCCGGGCTGACCCAAGCCGCGCAACCGCAGCACCTGGCCATCGCGAACGTCATCAGGAATCTTCAGGTCGATGTTCTTCTGTTGGTTGCTGGCACCCAGCCCACCACACGCCGGACAGGCACCGTTCGTCAAGCGACCCTGACCATCGCACACATCGCAAGGCGTGCGCATGCGGAACGTGAACGCACGCTTGCCGCCGTGCAGCGCCTCGCCAACCGAGATTTCAATCGACGCCTCCGCATCGGCACCGAGCTGTGGCCGCGCCTGCGGTCGTCCTCGACCCGAGAACATGTCGCCAAACATCTGACCAAAAAAGTCGGAGAAGCCACCGCCGCCACCGCCCATGCCGCCTCGACCACCGAACATGTTGGCGAACTGCTCAGGGTCGACGCCACCACCGCCCTGAAAGTCCTGGCCATGCTGGTAGTTCGCGCCCAGCGAGTCGTAGCGCTGCCGCTTCTCAGAGTCGCTGAGAACCTCATTGGCCTCTGAGATCGACTTGAATTTCTTCTCGACCTCATCACGCTCATCTTCCGGATGGCGATCCGGATGCCAATCCTTGGCCAACTTGCGATACGCGCGCTTGATGTCATCGCCACTGGCGTCGCGCGAGACGCCGAGGGTCGTGTAGTAATCTTGGAAGGTCGTCAAAGTTGTCTTGGCCAGCTTGGCTAACGAAGATCATTGCAACCACGCCAGTCGCAAGCCAGCGGCAGACGCTGAGTTCTCGGGATGGGCAGCAACTAGCTTCGCTTCGCCAAGGGGAAGGCAGCTTCGCGCTAGCATGCTCGGCCGTATGCTTTGCGGCGTGAAACACCGCACCCTGCTCGCGCTCGCTCTGCTCGCAACCATGGCCGCCTGCGGCGACAACACGCCCGCCGATGCGGCAGGTGGCCCACAGCAAGCAAGCCCCTCCCACGAAGCTGGGCACGGTGCCGCGACATCACTTGGAACCCTGACCGTCGCATCTCACCAGTTCGAGATCATGCAGCTTGGCGAACTCGTGCAAGGAATCGAAGGTGCGCTGGAGGTCATCCCGAAGAGTATTCCGGCGGAGCAGTGGTCGGGCCTCAATCTGTATATGTGGCTTGAGAGCCAGGATGGCACCCAGGTCAGCGTTTCGGCCAAGGGCGACTTGACTGCGGATGGCTTCCACTTCCATCTCACACCGTATGCTGATCACGAGGTCCCGTTTCGTGTAACCCTTCGCGTGCGGGGCGGCGACGGCGACGAACGCAACAGCCTGCCACTCGATGGCCACGGTCACGAACACATCGAAGGTCCCCATCATGGCCTCCCCGCGACGTTCGCTGGCGGCGAGCAACGCGGCCACCTCGAGCTCAAGTTGCACGATGACAAGGGCGACCTCGAACTGTGGCTAAGCCGTGATGCGAAGCTCAGCCAACCCTTCGACCTGCCCATCGACAGCACGATCGAAATCGAGTTCATCGACTTCGAGGGCAAGAAGGTCACGCTGCGTGCTCGCAACAAGACGGCCAACGAAGACGAAGACGGCACCGCCAATATCCGCGCGGGCCAGACCAACTACTTCATCTTCCCGTCCCAGCCCGGCGAGGATGCCAGCTGGCTGCAGGGCAAACGATTCCAGTCGATCGTCATCGTGCGGTTTCAAGCCGCCGGGCAGGCCATCGCGTCCGAAGAGTTCGTGCTGCAACCGCACGTGCACTAGTCGCAGCATCGAACCGCGGGGTCGGCTGCGCAGGTCGCAGCGTAATTCCCAAAACTGCAAACACCAACGCTGCTACTTGGGGCTCCGCATAGCGCCACGACAAACAACGGATGCGGGCGCTGTCATCGACCTACGCCCCGCCCGTAGCTGGCTGCTGGCGGGGCGGGCTCTCCTGGCCTTGTTCGAAGCGACCGCAACGGGCTGTAAGGCAAAGAATTTGGTCGATCGTCACCGTGCGGTTCCAAGCGGCCGGTGAGCACATTACCTCCGAAGAGTTCGTGCTCAATCCGCACGCGCACTAGAGCCCTCGAACTTGGGGCCACGATCTTGGTCGCCAAGACGAATCTTACCGAGTCTAATTGCCGATCATGTTCCGCCATGCACTTGCTGCACTCGCCTGCTTATCCGTTGCGACCGCCGGCCTTCTCGCTCAGAGCACGCCAACGACCACCGACCAGCTTTACCTCGCCCAAGGCGAGTATGCCGGCAGCTGTGCCCCCGGCCTAACCGACGGCTGGACCAAGTCCACGGTCGGGGCGCAACTGGTCGCACGAACGGAGAAGGACGGGCGCGAACAGCTGCACATGGTCTTCTACGACGGTGGACTTCCAGGCGCGGGCTGGACCCGTAACGATCCACGTATTCAAGTCGACGCAACCTTCGACAACGGCGTGGCCGAGCACAAGGCGGGATGGTCGGCCACTCTGCGCGATGGCGTGATCACGCTGCGCGCTGCCAAGGGCGAATTGCTGGGCGAACTGAGGAAGGTCGTTCGACGTAGTCCAACGCTGGGCAGCGCCCCGCCAACCAACGCAGTGGTCTTGTTTGACGGCAAGTCGGCCGATGCGTTTGCCAAGGGCCGACTGACTAAGCATGGCTTGCTCGCAGCTGGCTGCGATTCAAAGCGCAGCTTCGCCGACCACCGCATCCACCTCGAGTTCAAGACGCCTTACAAGCCGCGAGCACGCGGGCAAGGTCGCGGCAACAGCGGCCTCTACATACAAGGTCGCTACGAATGCCAGGTACTCGATTCGTTTGGCCTCGAAGGTCTGCAGAACGAATGTGGCGGTGTCTATTCGATCGCGCCACCGATCGTCAACGCGTGCCTGCCACCGGAGACCTGGCAGACCTACGACATCGTGTTCACGGCCGCCAAGTTCGAGGACGGCAAGAAGATCGCGCACGGTCGCATGACGGTGCACCTCAACGGCATTCTCGTTCACGACGAACTGCAACTAACGCACGCGACCACCGCGCACCGCCGCCCGGAAGGCTCCGAGCCCGGCGGCTTGTTTTTGCAAGACCACGGCAATCCGGTCGTCTACCGCAACATCTGGGTCGTCGAGAACGATGCAAAGCGCACTCGCAACATCGTGTTCTTGGCGGGGCGCCGCAGCCACGGCTACGCGTCGCACGAGCATCGCGCTGGCTGCATGCTGCTGGCCAAGGCGCTCAACGAAACACGCCTGAACGTGAAGACAAAGGTCATCAACATCTGGCCCGAGGACACGAGCGTCTTTGATAATGCCGACGTCATTGTCAGCTTCGCCGACGGCGGTGGCGGCCATCCGTTCATGCGCCACATGGGCGAAATCGATGCCTTGATGGCACGCGGCGTTGGCTTGGTGTGCCTGCACTACGCCGTCGAGGTGCCGACCGGCAAGCCAGGGGACAACTTCTTGCGCTGGCTCGGCGGCTACTTCGAAACGCACTGGTCGGTCAATCCGCACTGGACCGCCGCCTTCACCACATTTCCCAAACATGCGATCACGCGCGGTGTGCAACCGTTCGCCATCAACGACGAGTGGTATTTCCACATGCGCTTCCCCAAGGGCATGGAATCGGTCACCCCCATCCTGTCCGCGGTCGCCCCGAAACAGACCATGAGCCGGAAGAACGGACCGCACTCGGGTAATCCGCACGTGCGCACCGCCGTCGCAGCCAAAGAACCGCAGCATGTCGGCTGGGCGCACACCCGCGCTGACGGTGGTCGCGCGTTTGGCTTCACTGGCGGCCACGTGCATTGGAACTGGGCCGAAGACAACTTCCGCAAGGTTGTGCTCAACGCGATCCTGTGGAGTGCGCACATGGACGTGCCCGCGGCAGGTGTCGCATCCAAGACGCCGAACCTCGAGGACCTGCAACTCAATCAGGACAACAAGCCTGGTGAGCGGTTCGACGCGGCGGCGGTGCAACGCATGCTCGAGTCCTTCCGGAAGAAGGACTAGGCGTAACTCACAGTAAGCCAGCCTTGGCAAACTGCAGGCCGTCAACGCAGACATCCTTCGGGTCGAGGAAGTAGTCACGCCAGACGTGGATCGCCGCGGCGAACTCGGGGTCCAAACGGGAGAACGCTTCGATCACGCACCAGCCGTCGTAGCCAACTTCCTTGAGGGCGGCAAAGGTGCCACTCCAATCAACCTGACCGCGACCCGGCACCCCTCGATTGTTCTCACTGAGGTGCACGTGCCCCAGCACCGGCGCGCACGCCTTGACAGCAGCCGCCGCGTCATGCTCTTCCAGATGCATGTGGTGCGTATCGTAGTGCGCGCGCAGTGACGGATGGTCAACACGTTCGCACAGGCTGCGCATCTGCGTCACTGTATTGAGTAAGTAACACTCAAAGCGATTGAGCGCTTCCGGGGCCAACATGATGCCGGCCGGCTCGGCATGCTGCGCAGCCTCGCGTAGCACATCGGCACTGCGCTGGTATTCGTCTTCGGTCGGCCCTCGACCACTGAACACTTTGAAGGCCGAGTGCAGCGGCCCGCACAGGACTTCGGCACCAAGTGCCTGGCCACAATCGATCGCCCACTTCAAACGATCGACCGCCGCGCGCCGCACCGAGGCGCTCGCATCGACTGGATTGTGCTCGGCCGCGAGCCCCGTCGAACAAGTGCGCTGCAAGCCGATGCGATCCAGCATCGCAGCGACCTTCTGATAGTGCGCGACATCGCCGTCGAAAATCGGCACCTCGACTCCGTCGAAACCACACTCCTTGACGAACGCCAGTTGCGGTTCGTGCTCTTCGGTTACGTGGGTGGTCCAAAGCAACAGGTTGACTCCAAAGCGCATGGAAAAACTCTAGCCTCTAAGCACGGTGACGCACATCGTGCGACTGGTGCTCTGCAGGATTGCCATCCGCCGGGTAGGCTGAACGTCATGAATGTCCTTGTGCCGCGGGTAACCGTCATGGCCGCCATCGCGTGGGCCATCACCTCGTTACTGGTCACTAGCGAGGCTCTACGTGCCCAAGACGCCGTGCCGGCCCAAGACAACGCCGCCCGGAACGCCGCCCGCAAGGAAGCACGCAAGGAAGCGAATCGCTTTCTGACCTACCTGGAACTTCCCGCCAGACGATCCGAAGGAGCCAAGGGCTTACTGCGCATCGGCGAGTATGCGGTGCCAACCCTGATGCGCGGCGCCCTGCATCCCGATCCCGCAATCGCGTGCATGAGCATGCAAGTGCTCGGCGAACTCGGCAGAGCGGCGATGGTCGCCGAGGGCACCTTGCACAAGCTGTCGCTCAGCGACAATCCGGTCATTGCGAGTGCCGGCGGGTGGGCCAAAATCCGCGTTCGCAACCAGGGTGAGTTCCTCGTCACCGACTACACAAAGGGCCAGGTCGTGCGATACACACCGAACCAGGGCAAGCACGATCGCGAGGTCATCTTCGAGAACATGAAGAGCGTGTGGGATGCCGAACGACTCGGCAACGGCAACTACCTGGTCGCCCACTACACCGGTAAGAAGGTCGCCGAATACACGCCCGAGGGAAAGCAGGTCTGGGAGTTCACCGACGTCAACATGCCACTGGACGCGGACCGCCTGCCGAACGGCAACACGTTGATCTGCGACACCCACGGCGGCCGTGTTCTTGAGGTCAACAAGAAGGGTAAGATCGTCTGGTCCCACAAAGGCCTCAAGCAGGTCTACGACGCCGACCGCTTGGTCGACGGCAACACGTTGATCACCGAGTTCGGCAAGCACGTCATCGAAGTCGACCCCAAAGGCAAGATCGTCTGGACGCACATCATTAAGGATGCCTTTGGCGCCGACCGGCTGCCCAACGGCAACACCCTGATCACGAGTTACACGACGGGCGATGTCATTGAAATCGACGCCAAGGGTGACTCGGTGTTGACGATCTCGGGCCTCAAAAACCCCAACGAGGCGCGGCGGCTTGCCAACGGCAACACGGCGGTCGCCGAGAATGATGCGGTGCGCATCTATGACCCCAAGGGCAAGATGGTCCGCGAAGTCAAAGTCGGTGCTCGGCCAGGGACTCTGAACTTCCACTGAGTTTGACCAAGAGAAGCAGCGAAGCTCGCGGATTCCCAGTGACTCTACGCGCGGCCTACTTGGGCATCTGCTTGCGGTAGATGCCGAGCAAGCAGTGTTCCGGATACGGCACGCCAACCGCGCGGCACGCACGCATCAGCTTCAACTCCAGCTTCGACATCGCCTGGAACTTGGCGAACGTGCGGCAATCATCGAGTCGCATGAAGGCTTCTTCCTTCATGCCGACGGCGAGGAACTGGCGCTGCAACACCGAGCGCGAGTTCATCTTGAAGCAGGTCGGGAACGTGTCCTTCGGTTGCGTGCCCCACAGCCACGACTTGACGACATGGCGCAGTCCCATCGGAGCCAAACACGTCAGTAGCGGCATGGGCGAGATCGCCGAAACAGTGAACACAACCGCCAAACCACCAGGGCGAAGCGCGCGCGCAATCGACTTCGTGCATGCCGTCGGGTCGGCGATGTGCTCGGCGACCATGCGCATAGTGACGAGATCGAAGCCACCTTCGCCATCGAACACATCAATGCCGCCCCGGATCTTTTCGTGCACCCAAGGGTTCTCGTCGAGCGTTGGATCGGGGTCGACTCCGGTCAATTTTTCGCAGCGCTTCGACAAGATCTCAGCAAGCCCCAAGTTGTTGGGGAACAACTCACGGCCGCACCCAACGTCAAGCCACGACATGCCCTTGACGATGAGGCCGGCGACCAACGACTCATAGACGTCATCGGGTGTGTAGTAGTTGCAGCTCTGGCGCTGACGCGGGCCCCAGCCCAGCGCGCGTTGCGAGCCATAGCGGCGATGGAACATCTGCCGGAGCGAAGCCTCGTCCGGCAGGCGCAGCAGGGGTGGCTGGCTCACGAGGATAATCTCGACGGGTCAGCGACCGGGAAGATGGCATCGAGCTCTTCCATGCAGATGTCGGACAACTCCACATCCAATGCCGACAGGTTGTGGTCGAGTTGCTTTTGGTGGCGTGCACCGACTAGCACGGACGACACGCCTTGGTTTCTCAAGACAAACGCGAGCGCCATGCGAGTCGCGTCGGTGCCGTGCTTCTCTGCCAACACGACCAGCTTCTGGGCGCGCTCGAGGTGGTCGTCACTCATGAAGTTCGCGACGAACTTCTTGCCCGACTCTTCGGTCGCTCGCGTGTTCGGCGGTGGCGCCTCACCCGGCTTGTATTTGCCGGTCAACACACCCTGCGCGAGTGGCGAGTAAACCAACTGCCCGATGCCGGCTCGCTGCGATGTCGGCACGACGGCTACTTCGATCTCGCGGCGGTAGAGATTGTAGAGCGGCTGGTTGGTGATTGGGCCATGCCAACCTTCTGCCTGACACAGCGCGACCGCCTCTGCGATGCGCTCGGCCGGCCACATGCTGACGCCCCAGTAGAGGATGTGCCCCTGCTGGATCAGATCGTGCATCGCCAACGCGGTCTCGCGCACCGGCACATCGGGATCGAAGCGATGGCACTGGTACAGATCGGCGTAATCGGTACCAAGTCGCTTCAGCGACTTCTTGATCGACTCGTGGATGTGTTTGCGAGACAGGCCGCGATCGTTGACGTCATCACTCATCGGAAAGAAGCACTTCGTCGCGATCACCAAACGATGGCGCGGCAAGTCCTTAATGGCGACGCCGAGAGCCCGTTCGCCCTCCCCGTCGTTGTAGACGTCGGCCGTATCAAACAAGTTGATGCCGTTTTCGAACGCATGCGCGACGAGGTTCTGAGAACCCTGGTCGTCGACAATGGTGCCGATCGTCAGCCAGGAACCGAGGCCAATCGCACTGACTTTGACGCCAGAAGCTCCGAGGGGGCGGTATTGCACAGAGGGTTTGTAGCAGGGGCTCCACCCAGCAGCCACCTTCCGCCGGACAACAACTTACGAACCAATCGGAACCCCGATCAGCCCCTGGTCCGGCGAGGCCGTTTGCGCGATGCTCCCCGGGTGAGCGACCCCCAATGACCAACAAGAAACGCATCGCACTGATCTCGACCGGCGGCACGATCGAGAAGACCTACGACGAATTTGACGGCGTGCTCGACAACGCCCACAGCGTGCTCGACGTGGTCTTGGCCGGCCTGCAATTGCACGGCGTCGAAATCGTTCGCGTGCCCCTGCTCAACAAAGACAGCCTGGAGATGACGCCCCAGGATCACGAACTGGTCGCGCGCACCGCGGGTGCCATGGCCGAAGCGCACGACGGCGTCGTCATTGTGCATGGCACCGACCGCCTCACGGTAACGGGCGAACTGCTGTATTCGATGCGCGCCGAACCGCGCGTGCCGATCGTGTTGACGGGCGCGATGCGTCCCTACATCATGCGCAACACCGACGCGCTACAGAACATGACCGAGGCACTGATCGCCGTTCAGGTGATGCCAGCGGGAATCTACTGCGCGATGCACAACCGAGTGCTGCAGTTCCCAGGCGTCGTCAAGGATCGGGAGCGCGGCATGTTCACGCACAACGATGGCTAGCCAAGAAGCCGGCAACGAACACGACGACGGCCAGGCGGCACTCAGGCCGCCCGTCATCCCGCTGCGCGCGCGGCTCCCGGCGCTGATACCGCTCGGCGTGATCTGGGTGATCGCACTTCTGCCGGTTGGCTTCTACCTGCTGCACCAGAGCAACCCGCAGGCTGCGGTCTCGCTATCGACGAGTGCCACAGAACTAACGCTGCATGCCCTGCTCGTGGCCGCGGCGGCCGCGATCGTCGGCTTCTTTCTGTATCCCCCGCTACCGGCTTGGGTGCGCCGATTTTTCGACCGCACGCGCACAAAGTGGAGCGCCGATCGTGCCCCAATGGCACGTGCGATTTCCGAACTCAAGCACTTCGAGACGGCCCAGAAGCACTTCGAAGTCGCCAAGCTCGCGTGGATCCGTTCGGACTACGCACTGGTTGCGACGCACGCCCAACGCTCTGTCGCACTCGATGGCACGCTACCATCTGCGCAGCATCTACTGGGACTGATTTCGCTGCAGACGGATGCACTGCCCGAAGCACTCGCCGCCTTCAGCGCCGCCGAGCAACTCGACCCAGGACACGCGTTTGGCCAGGCGCTCCTGCACAAGGCGCGCGTGCAACACCTGCTCGGTGACCAGAACGCAGCGCTCGCAAGCTTCGAACAGTACGCCAGGGCTCATGGCAGCAACCACCGCAGCAACTACTGGCACGGCGAGACCCTGTTCGCTGCCAATCGCTCCGACGAAGCAGCCAAGGCCTTTCACGCAGCAGCCGCCGATCCAAAGGCGCGACTGACAGCCGAAGAGAACTGGTTCCGCGCCCGTGCGCGAGTGCGCTGCTGGCGCATCGGCCGCGTCGAGCAAACCGCGGGAGACAGCAAGTGAAGGACGTGCTGCAACAAGCGGACGAGATTCCGGTCACGCTGCTGGTGACGCTGGCCTATGTGACGCTCGCGTTTCTGACTAGCCCAATCTCACCAACCAACCCCCAAATGCACCAGCATGGTTGGCTGCTCGCGACGGAGGTCTCCAACGGCGAGCCATGGCGACTGCTCACCAACGCGTTCCTGCACGGCGGGTGGATGCACCTTGGCTTCAACACCTACGCAATGTTGAGCTTCGGCCCGGGACTCGAGCGCAGCCTCGGCAGCGTGCGCATGGCCTTGCTGTATGTCATCAGCGCGCTCGGCGCGAGCTTCGCCGTCTGCCTGGTCAACGCTCCCTGGCAACCGGTGCTCGGCGGCTCGGGTGCTCTGTTCGGCATGGTCGGGGCCGTCATTGCCCTCCAGATGCGAAGCAGCCGCAGCGCCCTCGGCTTCCTCGATTTTGCCGGTCCCCGCCGCACTCTAAAGCTCGTCGGGCTCTACCTCATCGTCGGCATGTTCGTGCCGTTCATCAGCAACACGGGCCATGTCGGCGGACTGATCACCGGCTTCGGCCTGACGTTCTTGTTCATGACCGGCACCAACCAACTCGAGCGTTGGATGCCCATGTGGCGCGCCGCCTACGTCGCGATGCTTTGTGGTCTGCTTCTACATGTGCTGCAACCGACGACGCGTTGGGACTGGCTGGCGCGCCAATCTCTAGCAACCGAAGACCGCGAACGCAGCAACGACCTTGCGATCGCCGCGGCCATGTCCCTGACCGGCAAGAGCAAGGTCACAGCAGCGGACATACGTGCCGTGCAGAGGGAGATGGACACTCTCGACACGTGGCTCAAGGAGTGGAACGAAAAGTAGCCGCGCAGGCTACTCCGCCGCTTGCTTACGCAGACGCCGCACGCACGCCTCCTTACCCAACAAGAACACGACGTCGAAGAAGCCCGGCCCCTTGTTCGTGCCGGTCAGCGCCGCGCGCACCGGACCGACGAAGTGGCCGAACTTAATCTCCTGCTCTTCGGCCCAAGCACGCGCCGCGCGCTCCAATGCGGCCGGCGTCGCGAACGAACTCTCGGGTTCGGCCGCATCTTCCTGGGTCGGCAAACGCACAGTTTCATCGGCGTCGCCGCGATCGCCCGGAAAGCTCTCTGCCATCGGCAGCGTCTCCAGCAAGTCGGCGAAGCCAGCAAACCACGTCTTGCAGTCCGGGCGCTTCTTGATCGCCTTCAACGCCGACTCATCCAACTCCGGATCCGCTAGCAGCCACTGCACCTTGTCCGGGAACTCGGACAGCACGGCGACGCGTTCTTGGTAACAGGCGACCACATTGCGGAGCCAACCTTGATGGCCAACCCACGAGCCTTCGGGCAACACTGGATCCAGCCACTGCTGGCTGCGTGCGAGGCAAGTATCCGTCGACCACTGGCGAATATACTCGCCGCACATCCAGTGCAACTTGTCGACGTCAAACTTGGCCCCGGCCTTGCCGACGCTGCCAATCTTGAATACCGCCACCATCTCATCGCTGGTGAAGATATCGCGATCCGCTGAGAAGCCCCAGCCGAGCAACGCGATGTAGTTAAACACCGCTTCCGGCGGGTACCCAAGGTCGCGATACTCGATGGTGCTCTTCACACCAGGGTCGCGCTTCGACAGCTTGCCGCCCTTCTGATTGAGGATCAGCGGGATGTGCGCGTATTGCGGGCACTCGTGACCGAGCGCCTCGAACACGAGGTTCTGTTTGATGCCGTTAAGGAAGTGTTCTTCGCCGCGCACGACGTGCGTGATCTTCATGTCGACGTCGTCGACGACGCACGCGAAGTTGTAGAGCGGCACGCCACCGGCGCGCACCATCACCCAATCGTCGAGCTGCTTGGTGTTGACCTCAACGTCGCCGCGAACCAGA
>JBNMND010000095.1:0-16910 GCA_051274975.1 Planctomycetota bacterium
ATCCCTTTAGGTCGCGCGGCGACGGTAGCACGTCGAAGCAATCGGCGGATTCGAATACGTCGAGGCGATCGTCGCTGTTGTCGTCGCACGCCCGGAACAACTCGCGACTGGTCGATTCGTCGTAGGGGCCTTGGTAGCGCCCCTGGCTACGCGGCTTGGGGTCGATTTGCGCAGGTTCGGGCAACGGGATGGGAATCGCCGGAGCCGCCTGTGGCTCACCCTGCGGCGGCACTGACGGGGGGGCCTGTGCCATCGCGGGCCGAGCTAGCAATGCCGTCAGCAGGCCGAAGGCCATGAGCCCCGGTTTGCGGGTCAGGTCGAGTCCGGTTGCCCGGGTAGCTAGTTTCGAGTTGCGACGCATCTTCTATGAGGTCTCTTCGACCCGCTTGGCCATCGACTATAGCCGACGGAGGCGAGCACCATACCGATCTGAGCCCGGGAGTGGCGGCCGTTCTGGCCCGAGAGGGTGGCGAGTTGCCCGGTTTGGCCCGGGTCTGGCGGCCCTAGGCGCCCGCTTGGGCATCAATTCTGGCGCCGGTCTGGTCCTTTTCGATCGGTCCGTGTGCTGGTTGGCCCGGGGGTCGATGTCACGCAACTACCATCGGCGTCGGGTTTTTGCGTCGGGAGGCTTGTCCAGCGGTGGGGCATGCGCTTGCATCTGCTGCCGAGACAGCCCCTTCGAATCCCCTTCCCGATCACTAGTCGACAACTCCCTGTCGGCGGTATCGGAACCGTCCCTCCGAGGTATCCAGCGTGAACGCTCGCACAGCCCTGATCTCCGTCTTCGCCCTCGCGGCCATGACTCTTACTTCCTGCGGCACCCTGAATCGTGCTGGCAAGGACATCATGCTCGGCGTCGCGACGCCCGTGCTGATGGTCTACGGTGGAGCCACCGATGGCCTGACCACATCGCAGAACGTCCGTGAAGGCATGGGAAGTGGTGCAGCCGTTCAGGTTGCCGCCTTCCCGTTCACGTTCTTCTACCACGCCATCGAGCACGGCATCTACGGCTTCGCCCACTTGGTCGACCTGCCGTTCTGCGTGTTCTATGGCCCGGCCGAGCTGAACCCAGCTGGCCCGGAAGTCATGCCCCTCGACATCTACCAGGGCACCTGGTTTGACTCGTGGGCCGGTTCGGGCGCCTCGACGGACGCTGAGTCCGGCGAGATGGTTCCGAGCGGCAACTAGACATTGAGGACGCGAGGCAGCCTTGTGCGCCTCAGGTTGGCTCTTTGAGCCCATCGATGGCGGCGATCGTCAGCGTCTTGATCGGCACGCGTCGGCAATTGCCGACTGCTGTGCCTCTGGTCCAGTAATGGACCGACACCGAACGCCTTCTGAGGCACCGGTGCGCCGCGATCCCGAGTCACCCTCTGGGCGCTGCTCTACTTCGGCTTCGTTATCGTCGCCCCGGGGCTCGCTAGCAGCTTCTCAGAGTAGTAAGGGAGACGCCGGATCAACTCGATCGCCTGATGTGCCCCCTCGGCTGGCTCGCTCTCGCTCTGGACGAGTGTAGTAAGGTGCTTCTCGAAGTTGCGCAGGTCGTTGCGTGCAGGGGGCCAGCTCTCGTCCTCAATGACCCTGGCAAGGTTCTTCATCGCCGTCGCATACAGCTGTTCACGCGAGCCGGACACAGTCATCGGCTTGAAGTTCACGAAGTAGAAGCGCCGCAGCAAGCTTGCTTTGGTGCGGTCGCCTTCGAGCTCGCGTTTCATCACATCACGCGCGTAGTAGCGCAGCCATTGCGGTCTGATGACTCGTACCGCGGGGAGTCCTTGTGTGCTTTGGAAGCGCTCCTTTCCGATTTGGCTCCTGACCCAGTTTTGAACCTTTGGTGTCGCCGGTCGCACCGGCGGCAATTCCGTGTTGGCATCTGGGGCCTGCAACACCTTGCCATACGGGAACGGCTTGGCCAGAAGTTCAAGGGCCTTGCGGACTTCGGTCGGTGGCTGACCGGGTGTTGTCAGCGGTTCGGGCCGCGAGAAGCCAAGGCGACCGAGCTCTTGTAGGCGGGACACGGCGATCCACATCTCGGGCTGCTTCTTGTTGCTTCGCTTGATGATCTCTTCGTATTGCTTGATCGCAGTGGCGCGGTCAAGGTCGATGATCTCCGTTAGCCAAGCGCTGTGCACGGCTGTGGTCGCCGATTGATGGCGCCGCCGCTTGTGCTTCGACACGTTGCCTTGCAGCAATTGCTTTGGCGCGTTCGAAGGCTTCGCACCGTTGGCTTGGCCCGTCTTCGTTTGCGTTTGCGTCTGCGGTTGTGAGCCGGGTGCGCCAAGCGTCTGCGCAGGCAGGACCTGCAGCAGTGTGCCGGCGGCGATTGCGATCACGACTGCAGAGGTGTTGCTCATGACTCTTCGATCAGTGTGGATTCGAAGCGATAGCCGAGGCCATGTACGGTGACGACATGCACCGGTTTCTCGACGTCGGTTTCGAGCTTCTTGCGCAGGCGTGCGATGTGGTTGTCGACCGTGCGCGTCGTCGGCAGGTGCACGTAGCCCCAGACCTTGCGCAGCAAGTCTTGACGACTGACGACTTCACCGCGGTGCTCAATGAGCATGCGCAGGATCTCAGCTTCATAGCGTGACAGCTGCACCTCGGTGTCGTCGCGCGTCACGGTGAAGCGCCGCCAATCGACGGTTAGGTTGGAGAAGCGCATCACGCCGCCAACATCGGAGTCCTTGCCCGCACCTGCTTTGGCGCCGGTTTGTGTGCGGCGTAGCACGGCTCGGATCCGGGCCAGTAGCTCGCTGAGTCCGAACGGCTTGGTCAGGTAGTCGTCTGCGCCCAACTCAAGACCTTGCACCTTGTCGCGGTCTTGGCCTTTGGCGGAGATGATGATGATCGGGGTCTCGTGACCCGTCTCGCGAAGGTGCTTCAAGACTTCGAGGCCAGACATTTCTGGCAGCATCAGGTCGAGTAGCAACAAGCTGGCCTGGCCCTCGCGAGCCTTGCGAAGGCCTTCGCGGCCGTCGGCAGCTGTTGAGACCTTGTAGCCTTCAAGCTCAAGGTTGTGTTGCAGTCCGGCCCGCAGGTCGGGTTCGTCCTCGATGACGAGGATTTGTGTATCGGTCAAAGTGCTCACGTGGGCGTTCCTGGGGTCCTGTTGGGCGCGTGCGAAGCGGTGGAGTTGCGGGTGGTGTTACGTTTGGCGAGTGGCAAGGTTAGTCGCATAATCGTGCCACCGCCCTCTCTTGGCAATGCCTCGATGTCGCCATCGTGGGCTCGGGTGAAGTGTTGTACGATACCGAGTCCGAGCCCAGCACCTCGCACTTCGCCGCTGTTACTGGCGCGATAGAAGCCCTCGAAGATGCGTTTGTGCTCGCCGTTGGGGATCCCTCGGCCACGATCTTGCACTTCGATTACTGCCTGGCCGGCGATGGTCTGCAGGATCAGGTCGACCTCATGCTCGGTGTCGCCGTTGTGGCCGTACTTGGTGGCGTTCTCTAGCAAGTTGATGATGGCGCCTTCGAGTCCGTCCTTATCGCACGATACGACGATTCCAAGCGGCAGGCTGTCGATCAGGATGACGCCCTTCTCTTCGAGGTGTGGCGCGTATGCATACGCAGTACTGCGCAGGAGTTCGCCGATGTCGTAGGGCTCGGTCTGATACGTGAGCGTGCCAGCCTGTTGGCGCGAGAAATCCAAGATGCGCTGGATCAACGTGGTCAGTCGTTCGGATTCGCGCGCGATGATTGACCCAAACTCCGCCGTTTGGCCCTGATCACGGACGCGGCCCATGCCAATCGTCTCGCCATACATGCGGATCAGGGCGAGTGGCGTCTTCAGTTCGTGCGACACGCGGGAGACGAGGCTGATCTTGAGCGCCGCAAGCTCGGCTTCGCGGGAGACGGAGCGCCAAGACCACAGCGCGCCGCCAATGGCCGTGAACAGCAGCGCGAGCACTAGCAGCGTGCGCTTGGTCGCCGCCGAGTCGGCTTCCGCCATGAGCCGCTCTGGATCCGCGGGGAAGACGCGCAGCGTCAGGTCGTTGGTCCGCATCGACGGTGCAACAAAGCCCTTTGGCGCCGCCTTCTCCGGGGTCAGTAGCGGGCCGCCGCGCGGGTCGGTGATGGACAGCGTGTAGTCCGCGTCCGAGATGGACGCGAGCACCGGGTTGATCATCTCGCTGAGATCGAAGTGCAGGGCGACATACGCCCACTGGTTTTCTCGCTGGATTTCCTCTTGGGTCGCGGCGCGCACGACCAACAGCATTGGGTAGCCAGCATCGGTTGAGATCAGGCGTTTTTCGATGATTGGCTCGGTCACTTGGCCGGGTCGGTGCACCAAAGGGCGAACCAGATACTTGAACCAGATCGAGTAGTCGTCGGCGAAGACTCGAGATGCCGCACGTTGTTCGTCTTCGGCGAGGTAGCGCTCGACTTCTTCGAACTCGGCGCTGCCTGGGTCGAACGATCTGGCCATGCGTAGCGCAATCGCGCTCGACAGTCCGTCGGCGACTTGTGCATAGCCGTTTTCTTCGGCGATGTCGCGGAGCAGCGCCAAGCGCTCTGCGGGGCTGCCAAGTTCGACGCGCATCGTCCTGGCCATCAGCCGCATCTCGCGCAGTCCTTCCATGCTACGCAAGCGCCGGTCCAGAGTGAGGGACTCGACTTCTTTGAGTTGCTTGATTGCCGCGGTGGTCTCTTCGAGCGCCCGCAGCACCGCGCCGAGTCGGAACCGCGCATACGCCTCGGTTCTGGACAGCCGCGGGCTTGAGCGGCGGCCTTCGTCGTCGCGTGTGGCAATCTCGAGGTCGGCGAGCAGCTTCTCTAGTTGCTTGACCGCCCGGCGCAGATCGCCGTGTTCAATGAGGACCTCAGCACGCACTAGCGCTTTGTTGTGTTTGCCTTCAAGGTCGGTCGTCGGCTCCTCCACGAACGGCATGGTGATCGTGTAGAGCGGCGGCTTTGGCCAGACCAGGTCGGCGACATCATCAAGGACGATGACGTCGAGCAGTGCTGGGATGCCTTCATCCTCACGCAATTGGATCGCGGTGCGCGTCGGTGGGAGATCCATCAGCAAGCGCTCCGAAGCGGCTACCGCTTTGCCTACTTGGCTATCGATCTTCTGCGTGATGGCTTGCTCGACTCGGGCCAAGAACCGGCGCGAGTTCTCATCGGAGAGGGCCATGGTCTTCTCGCCGCTGCGTTGCAGTTCGTTCCAGCCGAGCACGGCGAGTACGATCAACGGCACCAAAAACGTGCCCAGCGCTAGCAGATGGCGGTGGCTGAATCGCGTCGATTTCTTGGACATGTCCGTTGGCTGCTGGGGTCGAGCGCAGTGGCGCCAGCGCCGCAATTGCGATCCACAGCGTAACGGGCGCGGCCAGTCCGTGGTAGCAGATCAGTCCGCCGTGACCTTGAGCCCGATGATTGCGACGATCAATAGCGCCAAGAATACGATGCGAGCGGGCGAAGCGTCTTCTGAGAATCGCCAGATGCCATAGATGGCCGTACTGCAAGCGCCGATGCCAACCCAGACTGCGTAGGCTGTGCCGATCGGGATCGTGCGCGAGGCGACCGCTAGCAGCCACATGCTGATCGCCAGCGTGATGACGACGAACACCGTTGGCCACAGCTTGGTGAAGCCCTTCGTGTAGACGAGGCCTACCGCCCAGCAGGATTCAAATAGTCCGGCGATGAGCAGGGTGAGCCAGGCCATCAGGCGCGTCCGCTGGGCAATGCGCGGGCGCTCAGGCCGTTCGCTGGCTGGGCCAATCGGCTTGCCGGGTGGACCAAATGGCTTGCCGGGTGGACCAATTGGCTTGCCGGGTGGACCAATTGGCTTGCCGGGTGGAGAAGTGAGACGTGCATTTCCCCATGTAACCGGTTCGCGCAGCGGAACTCGACCCTTCTAGGGAGACCGCCGCGGAACTGGCTGCGCCCTGATCAGAAGATCGTGATCGAGATGCCGTCCGTCGTCGACATCGGGATGGCCGGCACCGGGCTGGTGCAGCTGCTGCCGACGTCGAACAAGTCGAAGCCCTGCAGGAACAGGTTGGCGCCGATCAGGGTTGCGTTGTTGGGGATCGCGATGGCACTCGAGGCCGAGCCAACTAGAACGCCAAGGTCGTAGAGGATGACGCAGCCACAGTTGGCTAGCGGCAGGCCGAGCGTCGTCGTGCTGTAGTTGACGAACGGGAAGCCCGACGCGTTGAGCATGTCGACTTCGATGTTGGTGCCGAGCAGGCACGGTCCGGAGACCTGCAGCGAGCTCGTGCCGCAACCGCCAGTCTGGGTGCCGATGAACGCTGGGATCACGCGCACGCCGCGGTAGTCGGTTTCGGCCGCCTCTGTGCTGATCAGCACTGGGGTCGAGTTGACGCCCGTGTCGGTGACCTTGTAGAGCGAAGTGACGAAGCCTTGCGGCTCGGCGGTGAACCAGATCTCGGCTGTGCCATTGCGCAGCAGACCGTTGAGGCCGCGGATGCATTCCGTGGCGCCGACGACGATCGTGTATTGCTTCGTCCAAGTGCCAGCGGCCAGTGTCCACTTCTGCACGCCGCAGTTAGTGCCGAGGTAGGCGCTGTCGGCGACGTAGAGCGTCGTGTCATTGGCGAACCAGAAGTCGTAGGGAGCGCCGTCGTTGAATACGCCAGCAGTCGGGAAGCCCGGCAGCAGCGTGGTGGCTTGGCCGACGGTCGTCGGCATGCCGGTGCCAACTTCGATCACGCCTTGCGCCATCGAGCCAGTCGACGCGCTCGTGATGTAGAGCTGGCCCTTGTGGTTGTCGATCCAGCGCACGTTGCTGGGGCTACTGGCGATGTCCTGTGACGTCGTCGCACCGAGCGTGGCGTAGCGCACGGATCCGTTGGTGCTGGTGCCGCTGAGCCAGAAGCTCGAACCATCGATACTCGTGGCACCGCGGAACGTGGCGGCGTCGTAGGCGTCGATGAGCGCTGTCGACGTGTCGATCAGGCCGGTCAGGACGTCGACTCGCGCGACCACGCGGTTGGTTGTCGCCGACATTTCGGAGCCGGGACTGGTCCCACCAATCATGCGGTCATAGCCGGCGATGATCAGGTAGCGGCCATCGGCGGAAACGGTCAGGCAGCCTTCCGACGACGAGTAGCCGCGTTGCGAAAACGACGGCACAGCGCCCGTCTGGCTGTTCGGGATCTCCACCGACTGCACCAGCGTGTTGGTCGTCGTGTCCCACTCATCGAGGAACACCGGCGCCGCGGCGCTGCTGAGAGTCAGGGCTGGATCGCCGATGCGAAGCACGACGACGTTGCCGGGGGTGAAGAGCTGAGCCGTTGCGGAGGTCGCGAGAAGCGCACCGGCGGCCAGAGAAAATAGGATCGATCGGGTCATGAGCAGGGGGTGGGTTGCGAGTTCAACGATTCGACGTCCGGCGAGGGCGTCGAATTGCATGTCCCTAGTGTCGCCGCTTGCATGACCCTGAGAACAGGGCTGCGTGAAGGATTCCGGAAGACTCGTTAGCGTGTGCGGTCGAGCACAATACGCACTGGCTGTGAGCCAGAGTCGGTTGGCGCTACGAACTCCAGTGCCACGGGTGTTGTGCCAGTGACGGTCAATACGTCTGTGGACAACTGTCCACCTGCGGCGACGCGAACGTTTCCTAGGCTGGTCTTAGGCTCGACGGTGACCCGCCATGTGCCGATTGGTAGCTGTACTGGAAATACCGCCGATTGGTTTTTTGCCAGCGATAGGGCGAGCGCGCCATCGTCCGTTGGAACAACCATGGGCGCACGTCGGTTCCAGAACTGCACGATGGCGCTGACGTTTTTTAGAAACTCGCCATCGATGGCTGGGTCGCCACAAGGTGGCTGGTGGCGATTGACGGCCGGGCCCTTGGCTGCAAACGAACCGAACAGGTAGGCCGGCACGATGACGCGATCGGCACTGCGTTCGATGCCGGCGCGACCTTCCGTTCGGATCCACAATGGCGCGACGTGTTCTTCGCGCACGCCGGGCAGGATCTCCGGGTTGTCGAGGTCCACCAAGATGCATCGGTAGTGTTCGTAGAAGCGTGGGTCCGCTTCGAACTCGCAGGCGCTGACAAACACTGGCAGTGGTAGGCCAGGCGCGTGTTGGTATGTGATCACATCCGGCTTCTGCTCGATGACGTACGTGCCGTTGCCGCGCATGTGGCCAGGCGGCTTCGGAATGCCTTTGCGCACGGTGTCGATCCAGCTCGGGAACGGCGTCGTCGCAATCGTGTGGTCACAGAGTCCGAGCATGTCGAGCGCTGGCAGCTTGCTGTAGAACGGCAACGCGCCTGCGGCATCGACGGCGATGCGCGCCTGCCGTTCGCCAAATGCGCGGCCGAGCGTTTCACCGAGTACCTTGCCGTGCCATTCCCATCTTTCGTTGCGCGCTTCTGTGCTGCGTGGATCGTGTCGCGCCACGTCGACGTTCCAGTAGGTTGCTGCCAGTGCGCAGCAAGCGGCGATGGCGACCCGAAGTTGCTGATTGCGAATGGCGTGCAAGCCGACTGCGGCGAGCAAAGCCATCGGCACGATGACTCCGTGCAGCAGGCGCAAGCCTGGGAAGTGGTCGCCGCCGATCGCCGTCAGGTAGCACAGCCAGGCGATGACCGGTAGCAGTAACACCGCCGTGAACGTGCGGGTGCGGCGATGCATTAGGCAAAGCCCTGAGCCGACCGCTAGCAACCCAGTCAGCCCGGGCATCTTGGTGATCGCCGCTGCGACGAACGCGTAGCCAGCGGGGAACGACTCGGGGTCGAACTCCGCCTTGACGTGCGCGGTGTTGGGCAGGTAGTCGCCGTAGTAGTTGAGTCGGAACGCGACTTGTGAAACGACGGCGAGCAGTGCTGGCAGGCCAAACCAAAACGCGCGCCGGCAGGCAGTGACCAAGCCTGAGCTGATCGACATAGCGGCGAGGCCCGTGCCAGCGGTAAAGGCCCACAGCGGACCGTCGGGTCGGGTCCAGCACGCGAGGGCGAACGGCACGCCGGCGATAAGTAGAGTGCGCGGTAGCCAATTGCGGTCGGCGTCGCGGTCGCTGTAGTGCCGCACCAAGCCGCCGAATCCCCACGCCAGCAGCGCCATCACCAGCGGCCCTTCGAGTCCTGCGAGCGTCCAGATCATCACTGGCTGAGTTGAGGCGACCAACAGCGGCGCAACTCCGGCAACGATTGCGGTGCGAAGGTCTCTGGGGCGCAGAGCCGAAGCCAGAAACCACAGGCCAGCGAGCGTCGCCAGCGCACCGAGCAAACGCGCCGCGAACACCAGTTCGATGCCGAGTGCGCCCACTGCGGCCGTCAATACGACCCAAAGCAGGTTGCTATAGCCTTCGACCCGTTGGGGCACTCCGTCAACATCGGTCCACGTCAGACCGTCACCCTGCAGCAGGCGCTCGGTGTAGCGCAGCGAGATGAACGAGTCGTCCGAGAAGAACGGATACGACCACGCCGCTTGCCACGCAGCCAACAGCACGGCGGGCAGCACGGCGATCGCGATCCATCGCCAGGCTGTTGGGCCGGAAGTATTGGTGGTTGGGCCGTGTGGGGTTTTGTTCATCACTACTCGGCGTCAGTAGAGCAGGCAGCCACTGACGCGCTGCCACCAGTCTGTCGGTACCTTACTAAGTTCGACCAGGTCTGCGTCACTGCCGTTGTCATCGATGAATTGCCGCACGAGCGAGGATCCCGTCAGGATGTCCATCGGCATCAGGGTTGGCTCATATTCATAGGGTGGCGGATTCCAAGCGAACTGGTCGCCATAGAGCCGGCGCAGTTCGCGCAAGATTCGTAGCGTGGTTTGATACGAGCGGAACGTGGTCGCATCGGTGATGTGCACGAACAGTCCGTGGCACCGTTGCCGCTGCCATTTTTGGAACGTCGGTTCGAACGTGACCGTGCGCAGCACTGCCCCAGGGATCGTCGATAAGGCGTCGCGCAGTTGTCGCGCATCGATCCATGGCGCGCCAAAATGTTCGAATGGCGTGGTCGTGCCGCGGCCCTCGCTGACGTTCGTGCCTTCGAGCAGAACCTGCCCGGGATAGACCATTGCGCCAGCTGCGCGCGGCAGGTTGGGGGATGGTGGCACCCAAGCTCGTTGGGTGTCGGGCCACAGCATCCTACGTTGCCAGTTGGGAAGCTTGACGACGTGCAGTTCACAGCCGATGCCAAGCGCATCGTTGCAGTGCAGGGCTAGCTCGGCAATCGTCAGCCCGTGGCGCATTGGAATCGCGGCTCGGCCGACGAAGCTCTCGAACTGGCGATCGAGTACCGCGCCTTCGGCGACTTCGCCACCCAGTGGATTTGGGCGGTCCAGCACCATCAACGCGATGCCAGCTGCCGCGCACGCTTCCATGCAGTGCGTCAACGTCCAGATGTAGGTGTAGACCCGTGTGCCAACGTCTTGCAGGTCGACGACCAACAGATCGACGCCACGCAGCATCTCCTGGGTTGGCTTGCGAGTCTCGGAGTAGAGGCTGTGCACCGTCATCGAGCGGTAGCTGGCATGACCGGTCTCGATCATGTTGTCTTGCTCGGTGGACCACAGCCCGTGTTGCGGCCCGAACAGCGTGATCAGTTGCTTTGGGAAACGTTCGTGCAGCGCATCGGCGGCGTGTTCGAACTGGCTCGTGACGGATGCCTGATTGCTGAGCAATGCAAAGGCTCGCGACTCCCGCAGGCGTGCCGGCGGCTCGCGTAGCACGACATCCAGACCGGTTTGAACGGGTTCTGTTTTGGTTGGCAACGTCATTACTCGTATAGCAAGAATGCACGCCGGCGCAGGCGGAACAGGTCGAGTGGTCGCCGCCACTTGCTGATGATGTCATCGGCTTTGGTGCCAGCGAGGATCGCATCGTGCGAAGCCTGATCCTTGAGCAACCAATCGAGTCGCTTAGTGTCCCAGTCGTCGGCAAACAACGCGTGCAATGCGCACGCGATGTGCATGCCGGTGCGGACGGCTTCGAACGCGCGCCAGTCGGTGACCAGGATGTGCACGCCGCCGCACTCGACGTTCTTGTGCTTGCTCGAAGTCGGTGTGAAGCGAACCGGGACGAAGGCCACTCCCGGCAGGTTCTTGGCGTTGAGGTTCTTGGCTAGCAGAGCGCCGTCGCACCATGGCGCACCGAGGATCTCAAACGGCGTATCTGTGCCGCGTCCGACCGAGACGTTGGTGCCCTCGACCAAACCGACGCCGGGATACGTCAACGCCTGCGTTAGCCGCCGCATGTTTGGCGACGGGTTGATCCACGTTAGGCCGGTGTGTTGCCAGTAGTCGGCGCGTTGCCAGCCGGTGCACGCGATCACTTCGAGTTGCACGCGCAGCCCATTTTCACCGACCATCATGCGCGCCAGTTCGCCGGTCGTCATGCCGTGCCGCAACGGGATCGTGTGGGCGCCGACAAAGTCGCGGCGCGCACTCTTTAGCACGGGACCCGCCATCGTTATGCCGCCGATCGGGTTGGGGCGATCGAGCACCACGAACCGCAGTTTATGTTCCGCCGCCGCTTCGAGCGCCGCGCGCATCGTGGCGATGTAGGTGTAGAAGCGGCAGCCAATGTCTTGGATGTCGAACACCAACGTGTCGATGCCCTCCAGCATCTCGGCGGTCGGCCTGCGCGTTTTTCCATACAGCGAGAAGACCTGTTTGCCGGTGGCCTTGTCGATTGTGTCCCCGACTTTCTTGTCGACGATGCCGAGCCAACCGTGTTCGGGCGAGAACAACGAAACCAGTGTGACGTCTTTGGCCTCATGGAGAACGTCGACAGTGCGGCGGCCGCTGCGCGTGACCCCGGTGTGGTTGGTGATCAATCCGATCTTGCGACCACGCAGTTGCGCGCAGTCCTCGGCAACCAAGACGTCGATGCCCGGTTGCACCTGCGCGGGCGCAAACTGCACGAGCAATCCGGCGGCTAACGCGATGGCTAGTGGAGCGGCGAGGCATTGCATGCAGGCAACGTAGCGAGTCGCCGTGCGGCCGTCAGGCCTTGATTGTGACTAGACCGTCGGCGGCTTGCATTCGAAGACGAGTAGCGTGACCGCTTTGCTGTTCTCTACGAGCGTTTCGATGTCGCGACAGATTCCGCCGAGTCGCTCGGCGACGCGCACGCTCGCGACGTTGCGTTGGTCGCAGCGCATGATGACCCGGCCTATTGAAAGTGTCCCGAAGGCCAGCGGTAGCAGCGCTTGGGTCGCCTCGGTGGCGTAGCCCTTGCCGCAGTGTTGTTGGTCGAGCCAGTAGCCGGCTTCGAGCGTGCTGGGGCCGCCGCGGCCGAACAGCATCGTCTCGCCGATCAGCGTATTGCTGTCGAGTTTTCGAATCGCGAATCGATAGTGCTCGCCCTTATCGAAGGCACTGCGACAATCGCCTAGGCCTTTGCGAGTCTGCTCGAGTGTTCGCGGTTCATACTGCATGAACGGGATCCAAGGTCGCAGGTGCGCGTCGCAGCGGTCGAGGCAGGCGCGCAGTTCTTCTGCGTCGCCTTCTTGCCAGCACGACAGTCGCAGGTGCTCTGTGCAGATTTCTTTGGGAGCCGTCATGACGTGTTGCTACGTGCTGGCGAAGAACAGTCTGGCGATTCGGCCGCCACCGTAGGTCGAGGCGCAGGTAATCAATCCATACCACGGCCAGCCGATTTGTAGAGTTTCGCCCTCGCCGATATCGATGATTGGCACCACGAACACGATCATCACCGTGGCGAGCAATCCAGAGACCAGTCCGATCAGTGACGCCTTCGCGGAACGTTGCTCGCTCAACGCCAACACGAACAGGCCGAGGATGACTCCGAGGGTCAGGGTCTGGATGGTCAAGACCTGGCCAACGACCGAGCTGGCGCCGCCGAGTCCGCTGATTCCGACGAGGATTTGCATCACGGCAAACCCAACGGTGGCGAGTTTCGCGGTGCGCAGGGCAAATGGGGAATCAGGTTCGTGGCCTGTTTTCGGCAACACGAAGTCATTGACCAGCGCCGATGCCGATGCCGACAGCGAACTCGATAGCGTCGACATCGCGGCTGAGAAGACGGCGCCGAGCACGATGCCGATCAGCCCGACGGGTAGGTGGTGCACAATG
This sequence comes from Planctomycetota bacterium, assembly GCA_051274975.1. Taxonomy (GTDB): domain Bacteria; phylum Planctomycetota; class UBA1135; order UBA1135; family UBA2386. The sequence goes on from JBNMND010000095.1 coordinate 13,022, forward strand.
AAGTGCGCCAAGACGCGATCGCCTTTCAGGTCCGGATCGTTGGCCGGGTGCTGGCTGTAGAACGCGGATAGGCCGAGGCCAAGCAGCAGGAAGATTGCGAACTGCACCAAGACGACTGGGCCGCTCCACAACAGTGCCTTCTGTGCGTCCCGCTGCGAGCGCGCGCACAGATAGCGTTGTACGATCATTTGATCGACGCCGTGGCTGCCAATCGACAGCACCGCGCCACCGATCATGCCAGCCCAGAACGTGTAGGGGGACGAGAAGTCGAAGCCGAAGTCGAAGCAGCGCAACCGTTCTTGCATCGCTTCGGTTTGGAACGTTGCCGACAAGCCACCGTCGAGTTGCTGGCCCATCACGAAGAACGCGATGAGCGCGCCGGTCATGTAGACGATAAACTGAATGGCGTCGGTCCAGACGACTGCTTTGATGCCGCCGATAACCGTGTAGATGACGGTCGCCACGCCCACGGATACCACCGCGGTCGACAACGAACAGTCAAACATGACCTGCATCACCACCGCCGCCAGATACAGGCGCAGGCCGTCGCCGAGGGTTCGCGTGATCAGGAACAACGCGCTCGCCAGGCTGCGTACATGCGGACCGCTGCGTTGATTCAGGACGTCGTACGCCGTGAACAGTTTGCCCTTGAAGTAGAGCGGCAGCAGGCCGTATGCGGCGATCGTTCTGCCGATCAGATACCCAAGTGGCAGTTGCAGGAACAGCAGATTGCCGGGAGCGTCAGCCGTTCCGAATGCGATGCCCGGCACACTGAGGAATGTCGCGGTGCTGGTCTCGGTCGCAACGATCGACAGCAGCAATACCCACCACGGCAGATTGCGCCCGCCGAGCAGGTAATCGGTCGCAGACTTCTGGCCGCGACCCATGTAGAGGCCGAAGGCAACCGTTGCGATCAAGTAGGCGACAAGGATCACAAGGTCCGTAGTGCCGATGGCCATGGCCGCAGGATGCATTGCTCGGGCCACGATGCAAGGTTCGCATGCTCCCTTTTGTTCGCACGGGAGCGACTCGCAAGAATGCGACGTTAGGCCCGTAGCGAATGGCGGGACTTTGCGCGATCATGCAGGGCATGAGCCGCGTTGATTTGTCCGATCTCACGACCGAGGCCAGCAACCCACGTAGCGGCGAGCTCGACGCGATGTCGACGCTCGACGTGATGACGGCGATGAACGATGAGGATCGTCAAGTCGCCGATGCGGTGCGTGCCGCCTTGCCCAGCATCGCCGAAGCAGTCGACGCCATTGCCCAGCGCATGCACAAGGGTGGCCGCTTGGTCTATGCCGGCGCCGGAACGTCCGGCCGCCTCGGAGTACTTGATGCGGTCGAATGCCCGCCGACGTTCTCGTCTGACCCCGAGCAGGTCGTAGGCCTGATCGCTGGTGGCGAACGCGCCTTCCAGAAAGCCGTTGAAGGTGCCGAAGACGATCCGCAGTTAGCTGCCGCGGACCTCACCGCGATGAATCTTGGCCCGAAGGACTGTGTCGTCGGCATCGCGGCGAGCGGCCGCACTCCATTCGTTGTCGGTGCCCTGGAGCACGCGCGTTCGGTGGGGGCGTTGGCGATCGCGGTGGCGATGAATCGCGGCAGCTTGATTGTGCAAGCCGCCGACATCGCCATCGAAGCGGTTACGGGTCCAGAATTGCTCACTGGCAGCACGCGGCTGAAGGCCGGCACGGCAACCAAGATGGTGCTGAACATGCTCAGCACTGGGGCGTTCGTTCGCCTCAACAAGGTCTACGGCAATCTGATGGTCGACGTGCAAGCGACGAACGAGAAGTTGCGCGCGCGCAGCGTCGGCATCGTCGCGCAGGCGTGTCATTGCAGCCTCGAGCATGCTGCTCAGCTGCTGCAAGATGCCGATGGCGAGGTGAAGGCCGCGATCGTAGCCGAGTGCAAGTCGGTGCCGCCGCACGTCGCGCGCACGTTGCTGTTCACGCATGACGGCAGTGTCCGCGCCGCGTTGGATACACCGACCTAAGGGCCCAGCGGGCGCGATATGAATCAGGATGACCAGCAAGTAGCGACGGGCCGGTGGATCGGCCTCGACGCGCTGCGTGGCCTGGCGATCGCCGCGATGATCTTGGTCAACAACCCCGGTAGGTGGCACAGCGACTACCAATACGGGCCACTGCGACACGCCGTCTGGCACGGCTGCACGTTCACCGACTTGGTGTTCCCTACCTTCTTGTTCTGCGCCGGTGTTGCCATCGTGCCGGCGATGTCGCGCAAGCTTGGCTCGAACGTTAGTCGCCGCATTGTTCGCCGCGTCGCCAGCCTGATCTTGCTAGGCATGTTGCTGTCAGCGTTTCCGCTGATCACCTTTGCCGAAGACCGCGAGTTGTTCGCGCCTCTCTTGAAAACGCGGTTCCCGGGAGTCCTGCAGCGCATTGGAGTTTGCTATGGAGCGGCCGCTCTGTTGTTCGTGCATTCGTCGGTGCGCACCCAGCGCGTGGTCTTGGCCGCGTGTCTGTTGCTTTACTGGCCGTTGATCACCCTCGTGTCGGTGCCAGGATTCGGACCTCCCGACATCAGCACGCCAATGGGCACGATGCAGGGCTACGTCGATCGTGCGGTGTTTGGATCGCACATCTACGTGAAGGGGCAATACGACCCCGAGGGCTTGCTCAGCACGATTCCGGCGCTTGCCACCTGTTTGTTCGGTGTTGAAGTTGGCCGCATCATGCGGCGCGAAACCGATCTGTCGAAGAAGATCACGTCGTTGCTGTGCTTCGGTGTGCCGTTGCTCGCGATTGGTGCTACGTGGTCCATCGCGCTGCCGTTCAATAAGTATCTGTGGACCAGCAGTTACACCGTCTGGACCGCCGGCATCGCGACCGTCGCGTTGGCCGTGTTCGTGTGGGCCTTTGAATATCGCAAGTGGCAACGGCTCGCCTATCCGCTGCACGTCTACGGCACCAACGCGCTGCTCGTATTCGTCGGTAGCGGCATGCTGGCCCGCATCGTCGGGCGCCTGATCAAGTTTGACGTCGATGGCAAATCGACGTCTCCAGCCAACTGGTTCTTCGAGACGGTGTTGCTGCCGATCGGTGACCCGAAGCTTGCCTCGCTGGCGTTCGCGCTACTGTGGATTCTTGCGTGGTTCCTCGTTCTGCGCGTGCTTTACAACAAGAACCTGATTTGGAAAGTGTGATGAAGACTCTGTCGATTGCGTCGTGTTCGTTGTTGTTGGCTGCGCTACCTGCACAGGTCACGTTCCATGACGATGCCGGCAAGGAACTCGTCGCCAAGGACGTCAAGATCGAGCGCTTGCACACTGGCATGAAGTTCGTTGAAGGCCCGGTCTGGATCGCGCGCGATTCGGCGTTGATCTTCTCCGATATCCCGCGTGCCAAGCTGATGCGTTGGACGGCGGCGGGCGGTTGCATTGATTGGTGCGATAGTGCGCAGAGCAACGGCAACACGCTCGATCTCAATGGTCATCTGTTGAGCGCGCAACATGGCGCGCGCAATGTGATCCGTCATGGTGCGCTCGGTCCGAAGTTCGTGCCTCGCGAACATGCGGTGATCGCGTCGAAGTGTGACGGCAAGAGATTTCATTCGCCCAACGATCTCGCGGTGCGCAATGACGGCACCATCTGGTTTACTGATCCGACCTATGGCCTGCGCAAGCGCAAGCCGGAAGCGGCGGGCAACTACGTCTACCGACTCGACGAGAAGACCGGTGCCGTCACAGTTGTGCAGCGCGACTTCGCGATGCCCAACGGCATCTGCTTCTCGCCCGATCACGAACGCATCTATATCGCCGACAGCGGCAAGAAGCAGCGGGTCGGCGCCTTCTCGGTTCTGAAGGACGGCACGCTATCGGCGCCGCTGTTCTGGCTCGAGGGGGGCGCAGACGGCATGCGCT
>JBNMND010000096.1:0-16832 GCA_051274975.1 Planctomycetota bacterium
TTGATTCCGGATTCGGGTGTCAATTCAGGTTCCATGGCGGCCGGCGACAAGAGCTCTGTCGAAGGGAGTCTATCAAGTGCGCAGCAGCAAAGCGCAGCCATGCGCTCGCGGATCGCAAAGCCGTGCGGTTCGACTGGACTTGCGCTGGTGATCGGTTCGCTTTGAAGTCGGCGTCGGGTGGCGTTGCACGACTGATGATTCTTGCGGCGGCATCTCAATGGTCGCTTTCCGGCGACCCGGCTCAGAAACGAGTGCCCGCATCTGAGTGACTACAGAGTCAATCGGGCGCAGGTAGGCTCGAATGCTTACAGCTTTACTTGTCCGGCTCAGATAGCAGTGCACCCACTGCTCCATCGTCGCCTGCCTCTCGAGATGATCGAGCCTCGCGTCGGCTTATCTACTGCTCCCGAGGCACACCATGCGCGCGGACCCACTTGTTCGTCCTGTTCTATCCGTTCTGTTCATCTCGACGGTGGCTGCAGGAGCTGCGGCCCAATGCAACACTGAGTGGTTGCTCGGCGCGGGCGATGGCTTCCCGCGCGAAGGCCAGGTGAATGCGGGCACGATGTGGGATCCGGATGGCCCGGGTCCGGCAACTGAGCGACTCGTCATCGCCGGTGCGTTCCGCACCGCCACCAACATCGCGACCTTCGATCCGGTGACTGGCGATTGGGGAGCGATTGCTGGGGGCGTGCTCGGCGAGGTGCACGACTTGACGGCAATGCCCAATGGCGACCTGATCGCGGTTGGTGACTTTGTCTCTGGGGCAAGGCGACGGATCACGCGCTGGAACGGCGTCAGCTGGACGGCCCTGGGCTTCGGCGTGGGCACGCAGGCGACGGCCAACAGCGCTCGCGCGGTGACGGCCTTGCCCAACGGTGACATCATCGTCGGCGGCGGGTTCGCGACGGCTAGCGGCGTGGCCGTCAGCAACATTGCGAGATGGGATGGTGTCGCCTGGTCGGCGATGGGGTCGGGGGTGGACAGCGCAGTGTATGCGCTGACAACCTTGCCCAACGGCGATGTGATCGCCGGCGGTTCGTTCTCGGCGGCGGGGGGTGTGGCGGCGAGCAAAATCGCGCGCTGGGATGGATCGACGTGGTCACCAATGGCGACCGGTATGCCCGCCATCAGTGTTGTGCTTTCATTGCAGACCATGCCAAACGGTGACGTGGTCGCCGGCGGCGCCTTCACGACGGCCGGGGGCGTGGCGGTTGCCAACATTGCCCGTTGGGATGGGGCCAGCTGGTCCGCGCTCGGCAGCGGTACGAATGCACGAGTTTCCTCGCTCGCGGTCGTTGCCAACGGCGACCTAATCGTCGGCGGTGAGTTCACGACCGCGGGCGGCGTGGCGGCGAATCACACGGCGCGCTGGGGCGGTGCCGCATGGTCGGCTGTGGGCGCCGGCGTGAGCCTCGAGGTCAAGGCAGTGGCCGCGCTGCCGAATGGCGACGTGATGGCTGCCGGCGTTGCCGCGACCGCCGCGAGCACCCGCATCGCGTGTTTTGATGGCCTTGCGTGGCGAGACCTGGGCACCGGATTCGGTCGCGGCACAACGTCGTCGACGGTAACAGTGGATGCCCTGCTGGCGCTGCCGAACGGCAATCTCGTGGCCACGGGTTCCTTTTGGTATGCCGGCGATTTCACCGTCAGCAGCATCGCGCAGTGGGATGGTTCGTCGTGGGCACCAATGGGCACCGGCTTGTCCGGTTATCCACAGTGGGGCCTGGCGCTCACAACCATGTCGAACGGAGATATCGTCGTCGGAGGGCAGTTTGGCACCACTCCGACGTCGCCCAAAAACATCGCCCGCTGGGATGGTGCGGTCTGGTCACCGCTGGGCTCGGGAATCCCCGGCCTGGGCAGCGTTGTGCAATCGCTTGTGACACTGCCAAATGGCGACATTGTGGCTGGCGGCCTCTTCACGCAGGCCGGTGGCGTGCTGGTCGGCAACATTGCGCGTTGGGATGGCGTGTCCTGGACAGCGTTCGGTTCCGGCATCAACGGTGGAGTGCGTGAACTGGTCGTGCTGCCAAACGGTGACCTCGTGGCCGGCGGCGTCTTCACGCAGGCCGGTGGTGTGGCAGTCAACAACATTGCACGTTGGGATGGCACGTCCTGGTCGGCGTTGGGCACCGGAGTCGCAGGCAGTGTGACTTCGATGGTGAGCCTGCCAGGCGGCGACCTGATCGTTGGCGGTACTGGCTTTCCTGGTCGCATCGCGCGCTGGGATGGATCCACGTGGTCTGCGCTCGGGTATGGCCTCAATGGACTCGCGAACGCACTCGCGATCCTGCCGAATGGCGACCTCGCGGTTGGCGGCACCTTCACCATGGCCGGTGGCGTGACCACCGAGCGTATCGCACGCTGGGATGGCACCTCATGGTCGGCACTGTGCACCCAGATGGACGGCGGCATCTATGCGCTGGCTACGATGGCCAACGGCGAACTCGCGGTGGCTGGCTACTTCGCGACGGTCGAGGGTCGTTACTCGGCGGGCATCGCGCGGCTCGTGAGCACGTGCCCGGCGACGGCAACGGTGGCGCCGACCCCGTGCGTCGGCTCGGCGGGCCCGCTCACTCTGGTCGCGGACACTCTGCCATGGGTCGGTTCGACCTTCCGAGCGACTGCTGCGGGTATGCCGCCAGTATCGATCGGCTTCACCGTCACGGGATTCAGCACCACATCGTTACCATTGTCGACGGTCTTTTCGCAGGCACTGCCTGGTTGTGACCTATTGGTGTCGCCGGACGCTGTGCAGGTCATGATTGCGTCCGCTGGTGAGGTTCGCACGCAGCTGGTATTGCCAAGCAACGCCGCCTTGACTGGGTTCACCTTCCATCAGCAAGTCGTTGCCATTGAAGTCGACGCCCAGCTGACGTTCCTCGAAGTTGCGAGCACGAACGCGCTGAGTCTGACCATTGGGGTGTTCTAGCCTCGCGCTGGGCCTCTCATGAGAAAGAGCCTCAATCTTGACGGGCTGAGAATGAATGCCCTTCAAACCACACCGAGGGCATAGTCGATTCAAGCTGCGTTTTGGGGCCGCTGCGTGCCGACTTGGATGGCTTTTCATTGCACGGTGCGGTGCGAGTTGCCGCGGGTGATCGCGAGCGGCTCGAGTATTTGTGTAAGTATGCGGGGCGACCGGCGATCGCCGAGAGTCGCTTGTCGATGCTGCCTGATGGTTGACCAGATCCGATAACCTGGCGACTCAGCCATCTCGTCAAGCTGCGCATGCGAACCTGATGCATGCGGTGAAGAGCACAAGACCCTGCGGGACTCGAAGACGCAGCGCCTAGCCGCGCATGGATAGGTAGCCTAGCGCTCCCCCGGTAGCCCACTTGCGGCACCTGTCGGGGAGAACTAACTTCGTCGGCCGGCGAGAAGGGGCACACTCACCCATGAACCACCTATTCCTCGCTGGCTTCGTCGCCACAGCTGTCTCTTCACTCAGCGCTGGCGAAACTGTGGGCCCATGCAGAGCGACGAACGCCATCGTCGATTGCTTCGCTCCCCAGTCCGGCGGCGGATGGGTTGCATTGCCGCTGTCACCCCGGCCGTTCGCACGTGAGCGCCACGCCATGGCATACGACCAGGCCCGGTCCGAGACCGTGATGTTCGGCGGCTTTAACGGCGCGTACCTGAACGACACTTGGGTGCTCACTACGACCGGCTGGGTCCAGCGATCGCCGGCGATCGCGCCGGCCGCCCGCGCCAACCACGTGATGACCTACGATCCGGCGCGCCAGCGCATCGTGCTCATCGGCGGTTCGAACGGTTCCGACTTCAGCGATATCTGGGAGTGGGACGGCGCGTCTTGGTCACCACAGGTAACCGGCGTCGCGGGCGTAGCTGGCAACGGCGGCGCGGCGTTCGACCCGCTGTTAGGCGGCGTGCTTTACTCGAGTGGCACGACCAATCTGTTGTGGAACGGGGTCACCATGCAACCGCTAACAGTCAGCCAACCATCCGGCGGTGGTGCGCCGAGTGTCTTCAGCGCTGCGGCTGGTGGCATCATCCACCAAGACGGTCCGATAACTCGTCGGTTCACGTTTCCACAGGGATGGCAGACCCTGGGCGCGTCGACGATCTTCGGCACGTTCCGACAGGCGCTCGCCAGCGATCCGGTGCGCAATCGCATGTTCCAGCAGGGCGGCGATGGAGGCATCGGTAGCTCATCGGGCTCCGGAGTCGGCTACAGCTGGCAATGGAACGGATTCTTCTGGAGCCAAGTCGCGGGCCCCATACCCCGTCTGTCGCGCCACGCGATGGTCTTTGACTTCGCCCGCGACACCTTCGTCATGTTCGGCGGCTATGCCAACGGTGGGCAACTGAGTGACGCCACCTACACATGGTTCGACGTCGATCCTCCCGGCGCCTACGAGGCGTTCGGCTTCGGTTGCTCCGGCGCCGCGGCCGCCGTGCCACGCCTGCGGGCTAACCCACTCTTCAGTGCGACGCCATCGATCGGCACTGCATTCTTCGTGCTGATTGACCAGCTAGAGCCCGTCACGCCGGTATTCGGAGTCATCGGCTACTCGGGCACATCGTGGAATGGCATGACGCTGCCGCTGCCGTTGGCGGCGTTCGGCATGCCCGGCTGCGACGTGCTTGTGGCGCCGGAAGTTGTCGAGTCCCTCGGATCCTCCAGTGCCTTCGGCGAGGCCAGCTGGCCGCTGTTGATTCCGCCAAACCCATCGCTCGTCGGCGCGGAGTTCTATCAGCAAGCGTTGGTGTTCGCACCGTTCGCCAACCCAGCGGGCATCATCTGGAGCAACGGCGGACACGGAAGGATCGGATCATGAGACACACTTCTTCATCGCTCGCTGTCTGGTTCTGCCGCACCGTGGCGGCCACGGCAGTCGCTGTCTGCGCGGCACCGGTTTCGGGTCAATCACTCGGCACCTGGGTTGAGCTGCCGGCCGCGGTGCGACCGGCGCCTCGCAAGGCGCACGGCATGGTCTACGACGCGGCCCGCAACGAAACGGTGATGTTCGGCGGCGAGAGCAGTGGCTACCTCAACGACACCTGGGTGTTCGGTTCGAACGGCTGGGTGCAGAAGCCCTCCGCAAGTTCTCCGGCTCCACGCCGATCAGCCGCGATGGCCTACGATCCGGTTCGTCAGTGCGTAGTGCTCTTCGGCGGGCACGACGGCAACGACTTCGACGACATCTGGGAGTGGGACGGAGCGTCTTGGACCCAAGTTGCGAGCGGCGTGCCCGGTGTCGTCGGTTTCGGCAGCGCGGTCTACAATCCGCTACTGGGCGGTGTGTTCTTCAGCAGGAACACGACGAACCTGCTCTGGAACGGTGTCTCCGCGAACGTGGTGCCCGTGGCGCAGCCAATGGGCAACCAAGGCCAGATCGTCTACGACGCGTCGTCGGGTGGCGTGCTGCGCAAGAGCGGCCAAGCCACCCTCGTCTTCTCCGTCCCGCAGGGTTGGCAACAGGTCCACTATTCACAGACCTTTGGCACGTCGTTCTATGCGATAGCCCACGATCCCATCCGGAACCGGATCTTCCTGCAGAGCGGCAACGGCCAAGTCGGCAGTAGTTGGGGCAGCGCAGTCGGTCACACCTGGCAGTGGGTCGGCGGCTTGTGGGCGCAGGTCTCCGGCGTTCCTCCGGCCCTCGTATCGCACGCCATGGTGTTCGATTTCTCGCGCGACACGTTCGTGATATTCGGCGGCAACTCGAGCGCGGGCCTTAGTGACACGACCTACGCTTGGGTAGATGCCGGCGCGACGGCCAGCTACGAACAGTACGGCCTCGGTTGTTCGGGCACGCTGCCTGTCGCCCCCAGACTTGAGCCGGATCCTCTCTGGAACACGGCACCGGTTCTGGGTGGGGTGTTCCTCGCCCGAATCGACCAGCTTGCACCGGGTCAGCTCGTAGTCGGAGCCATCGGCGTTTCGGACCAGGTCTGGAACGGCGTGCCGTTGCCGTTTGCATTGACGGCGTTCGGGATGCAAGGATGCGAGCTGCTAGCGGCACCGGATGTCGTCGAATCTCTCGGCGTGGCGAGCGCAACAGGCGAGAGGATTTGGCCAACCGCGATTCCGAACTCGCTCTCCCTTTCCGGATTCGAGTTCTTCCAGCAGGCGCTCGCCTTCGCACCGACGGCCAACCCCGCTGGCGTCGTGTGGAGCAATGGCGGGCACGGCACGGTCGGCTTGTGAGGGGCAACTTCACGACGGTCATCACTTCGCGCGGGTCACGACAAGCTTGAGGACGCGCTCGACTAGCGCGCCAGCCTACGAGAGACGGAGAACGCCTCTAATGCAGTTCGACACGACGGCCGGCAATGTCACCTACGTGCGGCAATCGATCATCGCGTCTGGTGGTCCTTGGCTGGTCGGCTACGCCGCCGGAAATGGCGATGTGGACGGCGGCAACATGGACCTCTCCGCAACACTGCCCGGTACGTTCACTGGGGGGGGGCCGGACTTGGAACTGAGCACCACGCCACCACAACTCGGCGGCACTTGCGTGATGACGACGATGGATGTTCCGGCAGCGGGCATCATCGCGCTGCAAACGCTCGGCCTGACGCAGATCGATCTGGGCATCAAACTTGGGCTCCTCGGCATGCCTAGCTGCGCGGCCTACTGCAGCCTCGATGCGAGCTACACGATGATCCCGGCGGGCGGTGTCGCGACGGATGCGTTCCCGATTCCCAGCCAGGCGACCAACGACGCAAGGATTCTTGCATCGATCCCAGAGGCCGCGCCACGGTTCATCCATGCGGGCCAAGTGCCTCATTGATTCCCCAGCCAGAACCGCAATCATACGCAGCTTCAACCACTGGCTCCCTGGCATGGGGTTCCATTTGGAGTTCTTCGTAAACAGCAAGTCCATCCCCATGAACCTCCGCATCCAAGACATCGTCGCCGACTTCACTGCCCAGACCACTCAGGGCGAGATTCGCTTCCACGAGTGGATCGGCGACAGCTACTGCATCCTGTTCTCCCATCCGAAGGACTTCACCCCGGTCTGCACGACTGAGTTGGGGGCTGCGGCCAAGTTGGAAGGGGAGTTCAAGCAGCGCAACTGCAAGATGATTGGTCTGAGCATCGATCCGGTGGATCAGCACGAAGCGTGGGCCAAGGACATCGAAGAGACCCAAGGTGCACTGCCGGGTTACCCGATGATCGGGGACACCGACCTGAACGTTGCCAAGCTCTACAACATGCTGCCAGCCGATGAGTCCGGTTCCAGCGAAGGGCGCACTGCTGCCACCAACGCTACCGTGCGCACGGTGTTCATCATTGGCCCGGACAAGAAGCTCAAGCTCAGCATGACCTACCCGATGAGCGTGGGCCGCAACTTCCAGGAGATCCTTCGGGCGCTGGATGCGATCCAACTCACCGCGAAGCACCAGGTGGCCACGCCGGTCAACTGGCAGAAGGGAGACGACGTGATCATCCCGCCGACGGTGAGCGATGAAGAGGCCACCAAGCGCTTCCCGAATGGCTTCAAGACCATCAAGCCCTACCTGCGCACCGTGGCTCAGCCGCAAGACTAAGGTCGCGAGCGCGCGGTGTCGCAGCGACAGTTGCCCAGTATCTCGGTCGTTGCTGGGCTGGCCGGCTGGTGGCGCCTGTTGGTGATGCTGGATTCGTTAGCGCGCTTTGTGCCGGGCTGGATGTTTGATCCGGCCATTGTGGGGGGGGGCGTTGCGACGACGAATGCACTGGTGTTGGAACGCAACTAGTCGGACCTGGTCATCAAGGTCGGATCGGCAGGTGCGAAGTGGTGGAGTGTTCGTGCCAGGGCCGCGGTTTCTCCGCGTCTCCCGGAGCAAAGTTAGGCGTCGCTCGCCGCAGCGGCTGCCCCTACGATTTCCGCCATGGCCGGTGGTACCGCGGGAACACTCTGGATAAAGATCATGGTTGCGGGCGGCATTGCCGTCGGAACGGCCATGGGCCTCGAACACGCCGAGGCGGGGCCGCGCTGGTTGTGGGCGTCGCTCCTGGCACTTGGCGGACTTGCCGTCGTGTTCGGTTCGTGCGAGGCGATGATCAAGTGTGTCGAGGGAGTCGCTGCGCGGCTGCGATTGAACAAGTTCGTAGCCGGGACGATGGCTGGACTCGCGTCGAACGTGCCCGAGCTGGTGATGCTCGGATTCGTCGTCGCGAAGGAGCCGCGGGTTGGCTTCATCGTGGTTGCGTTCACGCTGCACGTCGGAGCGCTGACGTTCGGTGTCTATAGCGGTATGTTGCCGCGCAACAAGACCGGTCACGCCAAGTTGCCGGAGCCACTCGTCAAGCTCTCTACCGACTTATACGCCGGCGCCGCCGGAGTCTTCATGTCGATGGGACTCTTGATGGTACTCATGTACCTGTTCAGCGAGGGTTCTGGTCGCAAAGCCGCGCTGACCTCGGTGGACCTCTACGTCATCGGCGGGGCGCTGCTCGCCGTGCAAGTCGTCGCTGTTACTCGGCTCGTCAAGCGCTTCTCGGGCGGCGGTGAGGGTGATGGCGATGGTGACCAGGATGCAGAGGATGCGCAGGTTGCTCAGGATGTTCCGGTGGAGCACGGTGCCGCGCCTTCGATGGGAAGCATTGTTGGTTATGGCGCGCTCGGCATCGTGACCGCCGTGATCGGCGGTCACGCAGTCGGAGAGTTTGCGGACATTCTGGTCGGCTCACTGACGGAGGCGGGCTACTCAGAAATGCTTGGCGCGCTGATCCTCAGCGTCTTCGCGTCTGCCGGCGCCACCGCGATGATCGCGACCGCACATGCCAAGGGCATGTACGACATCGCGCTGGCGAACGTGTCCGGAGCCGTGACCCAGGTGCCGTTCGTTGTATTGCCGCTGGTGTTGATCCTGATTGGCATCTTCGCGCAGACCGGGGTCACCGCGCAGCCGTCTGAGCTGGCCTTGCCCATCGACCTTGAAACCACCTCGGTCATCATCCTCGCGTTCCCACCCATGCTGATCCTGTGGAAGGCGATCCAGGACGATGGCTTCGTGAACTGGGTCGAGACGGTCACGATGGTGGCGATCTTCGGTCTAGTGATCTACTTCCTCGCGGCTCACGGCTGATACCGCTTGCGCCGTGCTCGGCGAGGCGCGGCGGAACCAACGCTCGTCGGGGGCGTCGCAGCAACGAGTCAGCGGCTTCGACTTTCTGTAACCGTGCCGCGGCGACACGTCCTCGGTGTCCATTGCTCGGGCTGTTTGTTGCGCTTGGCACCGGCGTAACCGGCTCTGCGCTCCTGGCTGTGCCCTGCTCACCGCAGTGGTGCTTGCAATTCTGCTGGCACCGAGCAGCGGCCAAAAGCAGACAGAAGTTTCGATCCCCTCGAGCTGCGCGTTGGTTGGCCAGCTTGTGCTAGTGGTGTGATGCCGAAATTAGCCATCTTCTCCGCGGCCCTCAACGCCGCTCACTGCGTTGGGTTGTCCTCGACGTATCCATGAATAGGCCTGCGGCAACCCGCCTTGTGAGCGACGTCGATGACTCGCGCATAAGACGGCAACTGTCTGCATCACACCACTAGTGGTGTGATCAGCATCGAACGGAACGTGAACCTCGGACTGCAACAGACGACCTCCAGCAATGGACTCGAGTTGCTCATCGGGTCGTTCTAGAACGATCGCCACCTTTCGCCTGCTGCTCGTAGCGATCCATGACCAAGCTCGATTGAGTGGGTGTTGCGCGGCATGGGCAGGCGCCACAGGCGCCTGGAATTGGCGCGGGCGTATGCATCGGCGGGAGTGGTGGTGGTTGGTTCGAAGCGCGCAGCGTTCGTGAAGTCTTAGTTTGGGCCAGTGGCGTCGAGCGGAACTCGATTTGCATCACCGCACGAACGCTCGGTGACAACGGCGTCCGGTGGCGTGCCCACAACTCGCTGCCAGCTTGGTTTTCGGTGTCGTTCGATCTCGCGAACCTGGCTGGTGCTGGGTCGGGCGATGTTACGATAATGGCGATGGCCGTCGCACCGGCCACCCGTGCCGATGCCCACGATTGCGTTTGATGCCCTGGACTACCTCGCCGACCAGCGTTTCGCTGCGGCTCACTACCTGCTCGACGGGGATGAGTCACGCGGTTGGCAGGTGCGTCGAGATGGCAACATCGCCCTCGAGCTCGGCCCTGGCTACCGCTTGCTGCGCACCAAACAGTGCGGCATCTGCTCAACGGATCTGGCGCGCCACTTCTTGCCGTTCCCGCTGCCGCAGGTGATTGGTCACGAAGTCATCGCGACCGACAAGGAAGGCTGCCGTTACGTCGTCGAGATCAACGCGTCGCATGAGGCGCGTGGCGTGGCTAGTGCGTGCGCGTTTTGCAGTGCCGGCCTCGCGACGCATTGCCCCGAACGGCTCGTACTCGGCATTCACGATCTGCCAGGAGGTTTCGGCCCGTGGATCTTGGCGCCGATCGAATCGTGTTTAGCTATCCCGGACAACGTGCCCGATAGCGCCGCCGTGCTGGTCGAACCGTTTGCTGCCGCATTGCACGGGGTGCAGATGATCGCGCCGCGGGCTGGCGAATGCGTTGCTGTATTGGGGCCAAGGCGCCTCGGCATGCTTGTCGTTGCGGCGTTGGCCTCTGTGCGCGCGCGCGAACAACGGGCTGGTCGCGACTTTGGGATCGCCGCGATTGCGCGCAATCCGGCGATGCTGCCGTTGGCAACTTCGTTTGGCGCGACTGAGACGCACGACTTGAGCCCGGAGGCGCCCGCGCTTGCCGACCAGGCCTTCGATGTTGTCGTCGACACCACTGGCAACCCCGACGGTTTGGCGACCGCGGTTCGGTTGGCGCGGCGCGAGGTTCACTTGAAGTCAACGCATGGCCAACCAGCTTGTGGTCTCGCGCACCTGACGGAGTTGGTCGTCGACGAGTTGTCGATCGAACCGTTCCCATCGCAACAGCCAGAAATTGGCGCCTGTGCCTGGCAATCGTTGACGACTGGTTTGCGGCCGCGCGTCGCATGGCTGGCTTCGCAAGAACCGCCGGCTTGGCTCGTTTCGCATGCGGATGTGCAACGCGGTGCAGCTACGGAACTTGCCGACCACTACGCCGGCTTGGCGGATGGTTTGCCACGGGCGGATGTTGCGGTCGTGGATTCGGTGTTGCAGGTCGATGCGGCTATTCGACCACGCAGCGGCAATGAGCTGGCACTCGTTCGGCCGCGCGGCGCAGTGCTCGTGCATCCAGATGCGGACGTCGCCGATTCCGTGTTGCTGGAAGCGGTCGTCGCGCGTGGCTTGCGACTGACTAGTTCACGATGCGGGGACTTCCGCGCGGCGCTCGACTTGTTGGCAGCCGACGGTGAATTGCGGCGTATCGGCGAGCGACTCGTGACCCATCACTTCCCCGCGAGCGAGCTCAAGGAAGCGTTTGTCGTGGCGGGCTCGCGCGCGTGCATCAAGGCCGTCATAACCCACAGCGATGAGGTTGACGCGTGACCATGCAACGTCCGCAACAATCAGAAACGTCCCTCGGGCCGCCGCTTGTGCGGGAAAACAGCGTCTGGTGCATCGATCTCGAATCGTTGCCTATCCTTCATGGTCTGTCGGTCATCTCGCGGGCGCTGTCCGAGATGGTTCTGGCACAGGCACGTGCCGACCGAGTGGATGTCACCGTCGAACGCAAACTGCGCGCCGGCGAGACCCCCGAGCTGATCGAGGTGTTTGGCATCGAGGTCGTCAAGGTGAGCTCCGAAGTTGGGTCGATCCAGAACTTCATCGACAGTCCCGAAGTGCTCGAGACCCGATTGCGCGCCTTGCTAGGCAGTCTGCAGCGACAGCCCTACCGCGATGCCGTGATGCCGCAGGACGGCAGTGATCCGCGCGCGCTCGTTGCGCAATTCGATACCGAGTGCGAGGGCAAGTCCGCGCTGGGTTCGAGCAAACAACGCTATGTGCTCGAGCGATTGGCGACGCGCCACGACAAGGGGCGCGGTGGTTTGCGCATAACGATTGAGGATTTGTCGAAGCCGCGCCTCAACCTCGATGCGGTACCGCATCTCGTGATCGATGACGTCGCCGAGCGTCAGTTCATTGCCGGTTCGACGCGCATCGCGCAGTCGTGGACAGAGTCGTTGCGGCGAGAAGCCGTGCGCGGCCGACGGTCGTTCTTTGAGCACCGCGATCCGCACAGCCATCTGTTCCGCCAACTAGATCAAGCGGGGCTCGGCTCGCTGCAACGCGTATCGGTGCAGTGGTCAGAGCACGTCTTACCGTTCTTGCTCGAGAACGAACCGACCGTCCCGCAAGAGCTGTTGAAGCGTGTGTTGCTCGCGCTCGAGGATCGCGGCTTGCGGGATCTGCTGGCCGAACGCGAAGTCGTGCGCGTCGATGCCGGAGCGGTTCCGGTTTATCTCGACATTGCGCAACTTGGCCGCGTGCTGGAGTTGTCGCTGGGCCAGCGTCGCCAGCGTGACGATGCCGATGCGTTCTTGGCGCGCATGCCCGCGCTAAGTCGCATCATCGAACAGAACGGCACCGACCTCCCGCTGAAGTCGACGCCGGTGTTCTTGGTGCACCACATGACGGGTGAGATCGTCGGGCTGATCGCGGCCTTGCGCGCCTTGGGGTGCCGTGACTTGACGGTGTTGTTCGTCAGTTACGCGAGCGAGCCGCCGGCTAGCTATCTCGATGCAGTGCTCGATCAACCGGCGGATGAGTTCCGGGCCTTGGCGCTTGTAAACGTGCCGCAGCGCGGCAGTGTCGAAGGAGTCTACCACCTGTCACATCAGTATTCGAAGCTCGACGAGAGCGACGAGATTGAACGGGCGATCGCCACGGCGCAGCACTTCCTCGAAGCGATGCGGGCGGCGGGAGTAGTGCCGTTCTTGCGCCAAGTTGCTCGTGCCGAAGCCAAAGGGCAGCGTTGTCTGTTGGTCGAAGACGGTGGTTACCTGGCGCCGGTGTTGCACGATGCGCTGCTGCGCGATCTCACCGTCAAGCAGTTCGCTGGCGAGTTGGGTCACGAAGTCGGCGATGAGAGATCCTTGCAGGACGCCGTCGGCAGCCGCGTGCTCGGCACCGTCGAGCACACCCGCAATGGATTTGATCGGTTAGTTAGCGTTCAAGAACGTCACGGTCGCCTGCCGCTGCCCGCCTACTCGATCGCGATTTCGCAATTGAAGCGTGAGGTCGAGTCGCGTGAAGTCGCGGCATCGGTGCTCAACGCGATCGAAGCCGTGCTCAATGCTGACGGCCGCGTGCTGGCGCGTCGTTCGTGTCTGGTGCTCGGCTCGCGCGGCGCCATTGGCCGCGAATTGTGCCGAAGCCTGCAGCCGCGCATCGACAACCCAGCGCACAACCTGGCCGGCATCGATCGAGTCGTTACCGAGTTGGGTGAGACGCAGGGCCTGACCGAAGCAAGCGCACTGGCAGGCCTACCGAGCGGTCGCTGGCTTGATGTGGATTTGGTCATCGGCGTGATTGGCCGCAGTCTGCTGACCGGCAACGAGGTCGAAGACTGGTTGCTTAATAGCTCGAAGAGCGCGCTTGTGCTCGTCAGTGGTTCGACCAAGAAGGTCGAGTTCGGCGCCATCATGAAGTGGTTCGATGGACTGCTTCACCAAGACGTTCCGACGCTCGCCGGCGAGCCGGTCCGGATCAAGGTCGAAGAGCTGCTGGATCCACGCACGGCGCGCGTTTACGGCCACCGTTGGATCTTCTCCTTTGCCCACGACCGCACGCCGCGAACCGTCATTTCGCTAGCGAACATGACGCCGATCAATTTCCTGTTCTACGGTGTTGCCACCGAGATCATTGACGAGGTGCTTGCCCAGCTACTCTCGGTCACGCTTGCTGCAGTAAAGCGTGCTGACGATCCGGCCGCGATCGGCTGCATGCTGGCAGTGGATCACCAGATCGACGAGCACGGCAACCCTCTGCCGGAATAGGCCGCGTCCTCCGGCAGGGTTTCGTAGCGCGCGCATGGGGGAGATCGAGGGCGAGAGTCCGTGATCTGCGCTCTATGTGTGACCGATTCGATGTGTGAATCGAATCCGGGCGAGCCGCTGCAGCGACCACGCGCCGTTGGTTTGCGCTGCCGCTTTCTGCGCGCCGAAAATTGGGCCCGGTGGGTCTGTAATTGGCCGCTTGGGTCCCGGCGGCCAAGTCTCTGGTCCGGGAGAATGTGCCGTTTGGTTGCTGATAAGGATGGGCGGACTCGCACGTAACTGTTTACCGCGCAGTTGGTTCGATGCATTCCTTGGACCGGGTCGTTGCCCGCGGACCTCGAAATGCCCGTTCCTGATCCCGAGTCGTGTTAGGGTGCTTGGCCTAAGGACGCAACCGGCCCGCTTCGTAGCGGCGCACCCCCGCCTTCCGCGGTGTCCTCAGGCGCTATGACCTTAGATCTCGACCCGCTGGAACAAGTCGCCGAACTCTTTAAACGCATTCTGCTCGAACGTAAGGATCAGGAAGCCCGCCAGCCGGTGGTGCCTCCGAGAGATCCCGAGACGCTGCGCGACATCCTGGATCTTGAGGTGCCCGATCGGGGGCAGGATCTCGAAACCGTGGGGCAGCGCCTCCGGAAGCTGGTGCGGCACACGCCGACGACGGCATCTGGCAGCTTTTTCAACCAGCTGTTCGGCGGCCGCCAGCCCGCGTCCCTGCTGGGAGAGACCGTAGCGGCGGCCCTCAACAACTCGATGTACACCTTCAAGGTGGCCGGGGCGCAGGTGCTGGTCGAGATGGAGCTCATCCATAAAATGGGCAGGCTGGTTGGCTTCGAGAAGGCCGACGGCTGCTTCACCCCTGGTGGGTCGCTTTCGAACCTGACCGGCATGCTGCTGGCCCGGGATCGCGCTCGGCCGCGCCTACGGGCCGAAGGACTCGGCGGGCCGCGCCTGCGGATCTACACATCCGTGGACAGCCACTACTCGGTTGCGAAGGCGGTCGCCGTGCTTGGCATCGGCCTTAACAACGTCGTGCAAGTCGACGTCGACGCGCGCGGTCGCATGGATCCGGCCGCCCTCGATGCGGCGATCCGGGCCGACCAGGCAGCTGGGCACCAGCCGATGATGGTCAACGCCACGGCTGGGACCACCGTCCTGGGTGCGTTCGATCCGCTTGACGAACTGGCTGACGTCTGTGGCACGCACAAGCTGTGGCTGCACGTGGACGGAGCCTATGGTGGCTCGGCCGTGCTCGACCCGGCCCAGGCTCACCTGCTATCGGGTTGCGGACGCGCGGACTCCATGTCGTGGGACGCCCACAAAGTGATGGGGGCCCAGCTCTCCTGCTCGGTGGTCTTGGTGCGCAAACCCGGTCTCCTGGCCCGCAGCCTCGATGCGAACGCCAGCTACCTGTTCCAGGAGGACAGCCGCGAACTGGACCCAGGCACACGCTCGCTGCAGTGCGGGCGCCGCAACGACGCCCTGAAGCTTTGGACCCTTTGGCAGTCCCTCGGGAACGACGGCATGGCCAACCGGCTGGCTAGCTTCCGAAAGCAGGCCCTGTACGCTGCCCAGTTGGTGCGAGAGGCGCCCGGTATGGAGTTGGTGCGCGAGCCCGAGTTCCTCAACGTCTGCTTCGCCGTCAAGGGCGTCTCGGCCGAGCAACTTTGCACCGAGCTGACCGATCGTGGCCTGGCCATGGTTGGCTACGCCCTGGTGGACGGTGAGGCGATTGTTCGTCTGGTCCTGGTCAACGCCGAGGCTGGTAAGGCCGAGGTTCAGTTGCTCTTCAAGCACATCCGCGAGGTTGCCGCGCAGCTTCGTGAGGCCCGCGCCGAGTCCGAGAGCTTGGCTTCGGCGATGCACGTTTGAGTTGATGCTGGCCTGAGAGGGCTCGCTCGAATGCGGCGATGACCGATGAGTCGTCGCTACTACAACGCCCTACACGTAACCGTGCGGGGCGTTTGTGGTTTTGGTAGGCGGCCCGAGATGCACCGAAGCAGTTAGGTCGTTGGTGAGCAGAGCCGCGGCGCAGAGGAGTGCGAACAGCAGGCAGGCGCGCATGTCTTGGAATCCTGTGATGGGGTCTCGAAGTGATTGGGGAAGCCTGCGTCTGTCGGTGCGGTCATGAGTCTCGCAACGGTTCTTGGCACATCAGCACGCGGCATCCCTAAGCAGCGATATCGCAAGTTCGTCTAACTCGGGAAAGCGCATTTTGGATGTTGGATGTTGGCCGTGGGGCTTCACGGGAGGCGCTAGCTACGGTGCTGGATGGTGCGCGGTGGTCGGCTTCGCGCGGTGCCCGTGAGCACTTGGCACCGTGGGGTGGCCGGTGGCTAGCCTTGCAGGGGCTCCTGCGCAACGTTCAGTTTCAGCGGTTGCGAACAGCGTCAAGCATCCATCACCTCCCGTAGGTGAAGTTGACGTTGTGTTGAAGCGTGGGGTGGGCACCCCACGCTCACTCAGCGCGTGTACACGCCATGCGCGGCGAGCACGCGCCGCACCGCGACCAGCTGGCGTTCGACCCTCTGCAAGCGGATCAGCTCTCTGGTGATCTGCACGTTGGAGAGTTCGATGAAGCCCTGCCTGAAGTGTCCCAGGCCGTGCGTGCCCGGCGCACCGTGGAAGGTCGCACCGGTCTCGTCGCCAGCCATCAGCAGGCCATCGCGGGTCGGCTGCAGTCGGCCGGGATCCATGAAATAGGCTAGCTGGAGTTGGCCGAAGCTAGTGCTTGAAGTCGGAGTGCTCACGGTCCGCCCGCTGACGCGTCCTTCGGGGTCGATGCTGATCTGCAGGGTGTCCTTCGGCAGGGTGATGATCGGTGTCAGCACAGCACCATGAGCAGTAACCAAGTGACCCTCGGCGTTCATCTGCAGATTGCCGCGGCGGGTGTAGCGCTCGTTCCCGTTCTGGTCGCAGACGACAAAGAGTCCTCCGCCATCGATTGCAACGTCGAAGCTGCGCTCGGTG
>JBNMND010000097.1:0-16825 GCA_051274975.1 Planctomycetota bacterium
TCGTGGGCCGGGGTGGTTCATCTTCAGGCGAGGATGACCAGGAAGCCGTCGACATACAGCGTGAATACGATGCGCGCGCGCCGCCGCGCGTGGCGGCGGGACCGTTCGAGTCCTGCGAGCGCGGTCGCGAACATGGCGCCAGCCTGTGCGAACCCCATGCCGAAGTTGCTCCACTGCAGAAGCACGATGCCGGCTGCGAGGGGTTGTGGGGCGTCCGCAGCCTGTCGATCTCGAAGAAGCGGTCTTTCTTCATCCATGCGAAGAGTCGCTCGACCCGCGGCTGGCTGGTCTCGCCGGTCATCGCCTGGATGTGCAGATCGACTGAGTAGGGTTTCGGGTAAAATGCCCGGTGGGGTCGCTGTGAAACGGGCGGGTTGACCGGGTGTCGCGGGGGTGGGATTGTGGCTGAGTGGGGTTCGGGTGGTCCGAACCGCAGCTTGAATGACCTACACCCTCGGCCATGTCCGCACCGTCGATCAACTACCGTGGGACTCGGAATCTGCATTCGGGGGGGAGAGCAGATCAGTCTGCGGTGCCATCTGAGGATCGTGTCCGGCGTGATGATCGTGGCGACCTTGTCGAGTAGCCGCCAGCCCAGTGGCTTGCCTTTTGCGGCGAGGCGTCGACGTTGGTCGTCGCTCAGGCGCAGTCGCTTGTGCCCGGTAGTTCTCGGCAGACGCGGTTCTCTTCGAGCAGGTAGGCGATCAGCCGAGACTGATCACGGTAGACGTTGCCTGCGAACGTGATGAGGAGCAGCTTCAGGGGAAGATCGGCGGCCATGTGGGCCGGTTATCGGCCCTGGAGCGCCTGGCGTAACTGCTTCTGGGGAAGCGCGATCCAATTTCCGGAGAGCACGGGAGCGGTGTCTCTGGTAGTGGGGATTCCAGAAAGAATGCCTGGGTGGGAGGCTGAGAGCTGGCGGGTTGGCCGCTACGCGAGGGGGTGAGACAGTCGGCGAAGCAGGATCGGGTGGTCCGGACCGCAGCTTGTTCCGCCTATGCACCAACGGATTACACGGATCGTGTGTTACGCGAATCAGACGGCCAAACACCCATGCGACGGGAACATCTGCAGCGGCTCCAGCCGTCAACTACTCAGCTTGACTCGGATCTTCTGCAAGGTCCGTCTTGCGCTCTCGCTCGGCACTGACCGAGAGTTTTACCCCCTGTACCCCGACAACCCAACGGACCCCATGCGTACCCTATTCTTCCCACTGGCAGCCGCTCTTGCTGTTGCAGCCCTACCTGCTCAAGTCCTGACGACCACGTTCGTCGGCGGCAACGGCCAAGCGGGCAACATGTTCGACGTGCAAGCCACCATCCCGCTCGTGATTAACGGCTTT
The DNA here is from genome assembly GCA_051274975.1 of Planctomycetota bacterium. Taxonomy (GTDB): domain Bacteria; phylum Planctomycetota; class UBA1135; order UBA1135; family UBA2386. The sequence continues at coordinate 1,343 of JBNMND010000097.1, forward strand.
GACGTCAACCTCGATGCCGGCACGTGGGACATGGAGGTCTACACGTTGCCCGCCAACTCGCCGTACTTGCCCGACGTGGCGAATGCCGCCGCTTGGACGCTCGTCGGAAGTACCACGGGACTTCTCAGCCTGGGACCGAACGTTCCTACGCCGATGCCCATTGCGGTCAACGTTGCGGTCGCCGCGGGCGACATCCAGGCCTTCTACGTGACGGTCACGAACGGCACTGCGATCAACTACACGAACGGCACGACCACCGGCACGCTCTTCGCTTCGACACCTGAGCTCAACTTCTACGAAGGTGCCGGCGTTGCCTACCCGTACGCGTCCAACTTCAACCCGCGCGTCTTCAACGGCAACATTAACTACACGGCTGGCACCGGCTTCGCCACGAAGACGAAATACGGCGCGACCTGCGAGTTCCCGAGCCAGTTCGGCGAGCACTTCGCACAAGGCGACCCGATCGACCTAGCGAACACCTCGTGGATCATGATCGACACCGGCAACGGCACGTGGGATGTCAGCCAAACAGCTGGCTTCCCCTATGACGCGGCCACCCCCCAGGCTAGCGGCATCGAAATCAGGGATGTGACCAGCCCGTGGTTTGGTACGTTCACTTCCAGCTCGTGCGCTTGCTGGGACGACGCGACTATCGTCATTACACCGACAACTGGCCCGCTTTTCTACCCGGACCCGGCGACCGGTTCGAGCGTGCCTTACACCCAGGTCTCAGTCAACACCAACGGCACGATCCGAATCGGCGACCAGGGTCTAGACAACTCGTTTGCGTTCAATGGCGGTAACTCGGGCTACGTTTCGACGGTGTTCCAGGGATCTGCTGGGCCTCTGCTGCCCCAATTCGCGCTCTTCTTCAACGACCTCGACCTGGATGCCGCCGGCTCCCTTTGGGTCGAAGACAGTGGCGGCCAGCTCCGTTTCACCTGGGACGGTGTCCCGAACTGGGATGCCGCTGCCGGTGTGCCATCTGAACTGAACGATCTCCAGATCACGCTCCTTCCCGGCCTCGTCATCTACTCGTTCGGCCCGAACGTCGGCAACGGCGGCAGCGCCTCCAACGAAGCGATCGTCGGCTGGAGCCAAGGCGATAACTCGGCGAACAACCGTCTCGACTGGACGGTGGAGATGGCCAGCTACGTGAGCGGCAGCGGCTTCGTAGGTCCGACGACCGACGCGACCGCCGCGCCGATTCTCGGCACGTCGTTCAACGTCGTCGTCGACGGCCTCTCGGCGACCGCCGTCATTGGCGGCGTGATCTACGGTCTGACCCCATTGAACCCGGGCATCTCTCTCGGCCCGATCATCGGCGTTAACTGCGATCTACTTGCGACGCTGGACCTGGTCAGGCTTGGCGGCCCGGTCGCGGGCACATACACCGACGCCCCGTTCCCTGTGCCGAACAACTCGGCCTTGGTCGGCGCCCTCATGTCAGCGCAGGGCTTCGGCCTCGACACGGCGCTCATTGGCCCGTCCAGCAACGAGGTCAATCCCCTCGGTGCGACGCTGGGTGACGCTGTCCTGCTGACCTTCGGTAACTGATTCCGACTGCCGCCGGGCCCAGATCCCAAGACTTGGCCCGGCGGATACTTCGGACGGCGGACACCCGTCGCCCGCCAGAATCGGAATCCGACTGGCGGATCCAGCGTAAAGCTGGTCGCCAATCGCAGTACGACGGCAACCCTGCGTCGAGCGCGGCGGCTTGCTAAACGAGCAAATCGCGCTGCGCGTTGCCATGCACGTCCGTCATGCGGAGGTAGCGACCTGCGTAGCGATGGCTCAGGCCGGCGTGCTTGATGCCGAGCTGGTGCATCGCGGCCGCCCCCGTCTTATGCGAATTGGCAGCGGGGCTGCACAGCGCACCCTGCTGACCACCAAACCATAGGTCTCCCGATTTGGTGACGAGCATCGAGAACACATTCTCAAGCGATCTACCGCGTGAGCTGGTCATGCGCATGGAAACCGAGAACTCCGGATGGGGCTATCTACGCATCCGTGGCGAACTGAAGAAGGTCGGGCATCCCGTGGCGAAGACAACGATCGCCACGACGCTGAGGAACAATGGCATTGCGCCGAGCCATGATCGCCCGACCACTTGGTCGACGTTTCTGAAGTCTCATGCTGATGTCATCGGTGCCGCAGACTTCTTCACCGTCGACGTGTGGACGAAGCGCGGGCTCGTCACGAACTACGTCTTCTTCGTGATCCATCACGCCACGCGCATGGTCGAGATCGCCGGCACCAGTCGTTGGACAACAACCTGATCCAATCGCGGCCAGGTGAGTTTCACATCGGCGGCGACCACTGGCGAGATTGGAGTAAGAAGGTGGGGCCAGCGCTCGTTCGTACGCAACTTCGCGAAGGTCAGAATCGTGGGGTGTGGCAGCCGACAGGTTCGCTTAGTTGCGCAGCCACGACGGCGTTCGCATAGTCGACTCTGCAGGGCTACTATCGATACTCTAGGCTTCTCCCGAGATAGCGCGCGGCTGCCGTCTAGCGTGCCGTCGGCGTGATCAGGGAGAAGTAGCTGTGCAGCACGCCGACCGTTAGTGCTTTGCGCCGACCGGCGAGTGGGTCGCCGTCGACTTGGCAGAGCAACCCCTTCTCAATCGCGCGCAGCGTGAAGCGTTTGGCTGTTCCCAGTCTGCTACTCGATGCGCTCGGCTTGCCGCTCATGGCCGCCAACGCGTACCAGAGAGTCTTCCAGTACCGGGCGGCGTTGAAGTTGAGCCAGCCGTCGCTCGGATCTGCATCGGGGCAGAATGCGCCTGTCTTGGCGTAGACACGCGCGTTGGCGATCGCAATCGAGGTCGCGGTGAATGGTTCCTGATTATCGGCGGTGACCGTGACCCTGGCTCGGTTGGGTGTCAGCAACTTGAGTAGTCCAATGCAGGTGTAGAAGACATCGCCGCCGAGCGAATACATCCAGCGCGTGATGCCTCGACGGCGAGCAGCAGACACCGCGTGCACGATCTCCGCGAAGTAGCCGACGTCGAGCATCAGTAAGAACGTTGGCTTGCCATCGACCGCGCCAACATCCATGGGCCTCTTGTGGCCGCCGAGCACGATCGCAATCGCCGCATCTTCGTCGTCGACTGGGATCCCTACTTCACGCGCTAGCACATTCGCATTGCCTGCGGGCACGAACCCAATCGCAATGCGTTCGCGTTGCGCCTCGGTCATACCGAGCACCGTCTCGCGCACGGTACCGTCGCCGCCGATCGCGACGATGGTCTGCACGTTGTCGGCGTGGGCCGCGACCAGGTCGCGTTCACGTGGCCCGTTACGCTCGGTGCAATGGGCGATCACCTTCCAGCCCGCAGCTTCATAGCTAGCAGCCAGCTTGGCGATCACTCGCCGAACTGCAGCCTCACCGCGCTTGGCAGTGGGGTTGGCCAGGATGAGTGCGGTCTGGGTCACAGCCGCAGCTTACATCCAGCAGCGGCTTAGTTCGCGCGTTGCAGCTGCAGCAGCGGCAGCACGATCGCGATAACGATGCCAGCGACAACCACGGCCAAGCAGACGATGATCAAAGGTTCGAGCATCGAGGTCAGCTTCTGGGTCGCGAGGTCGACTTCTTCGTCGTAGGTCTCGGAGATCCGTTCGAGCATCTCTTCGAGGTTGCCGGCCTGTTCGCCGACGCCGACCATGTAGGAGATCGTCGGCGGGAACACGCCGGACATCTTCATTGGCGTGGCGATGTCGGTGCCCTCAAGGACGCGGTCGTGCACGTTCTGCAGAGCGTTCTGCAGGACAACGTTGTCGAGCACCTTCTTGGTTACCTGGATCGCTTGCAGCGCCGGCACGCCCGAACGCAGCAGCGTCGCGAGCGTGATGGAGAAGCGGGCCATCGCTTGCTTCTTGGCTAGGTCGCCGAAGATCGGCAGCTTCAGTTTGAAGTTATCGAAGGCGAAGCGGCCCTTCTCCGAGTTGACGAAGACCTGGAACGTGACGGCCAAAGCCAGGATGCCGACCGCGACTAGCAGCCAGTAATTGACCAGGAAGTCGGAGCAGGTGATCAGGATCTCGGTCGGCAGCGGCAGCTCTTGGCCCCGGCCCTTGATCAGCTGGGTCACGCGCGGCACGACCAACGTCATCAGGATAGCGACGACGATGACGCCGACGATCACCATGATCATCGGGTAGATCATCGCGGCGCCGACCTTGTTCTTCAGGCGCGTCTGGGCCTGCAAGAACTGCGCGAGGCGTACCAGCACGGCGTCGAGGGCGCCGGATGATTCCCCGGCGCGCACCATGTTGGAGTAGAGGGAGTTGAAGTAGCCCGGGTGTTGCAGCGTCGCGTCGGCGAACGTCATGCCCTGCGTGACCTTCTCGCGGATGTCGCGGAAGACACTCTCGATCTTCTTGTCCGGCGCCTGCTCAATGATCATGCGCAGCGCTTCGGCCAGTGGGATGCCGGCTTGCAGCAGCGCCGCCATTTGGCGAGTGACTGCGGCGATCTGCTCGTTGCGCAGCTTGTTTGGCGTTTCGACGCCGGTGACGCCACGGATCGCGACGGCCGCCTTCTTCTTGCCACTCGACTCCTTGATGTCGGTGACGTAGAGGGAGTTCTTCTTGAGCTTGACACGTGCTTCGCGCGGCGTGTCGGCATCGACGATGCCCTTCTTGACGCGGTTGTCCCCGTCGATCGCTTTGTATTCGAAGATCGGCATTCTGTAGTTCTGCTAAGCGGTTGGCTGCTAGGGGAGCTCGGGGAACAACTCGGAGAACTACGTGATGTCCAGCTGAGTGACGCGCAGCACTTCTTGTGGCGTAGTTTGGCCGGTCAGCAACTTGGCGGTCGCGTCCATGCGCAGCGTGCGCAAACCACGTTCGAGCGCGGCGCGCTTGATCTGGCTGGCGGTCGACTTGTTGATGATCTGTTCCTGCACGACCGTGTCGATCGGCATGACTTCGTAGATGGCGGTTCGGCCAGCGAAGCCCGAACGGAAGCACTCATCGCAGCCGCGGCCGATCGCGATCTTGCCCTCGGGGAACATGTCCGCCGTCAGCTTCAGGTCTTCGAGGTAGAAGCGCTGTTGCTGGTCGGGATCGACCAGTTCCTTGCAGTTCGGGCAGAGCGTGCGCAGCAGGCGTTGCGCGATGATGCAGAGCATCGACGACGACGCCAGGTAGGGCTCAACACCGATGTCGATCAGACGCGAAATGGTCGACGCCGAGTCGTTGGTGTGAACGGTTGAGAACACCAGGTGACCCGTCAACGCCGCGCGAATCGCGATGTCGGCGGTCTCGCCATCGCGAACCTCACCGACCATCATGACGTCGGGGTCTTGACGCAAGAACGAGCGCAGGCCGGCCGCGAAGGTCAGTCCCTTCTTGGTGTTGACCTGCACCTGCGAGATGCCGTCGAGGTTGTACTCGACCGGGTCTTCGATCGTCAGGATGTTGAGGCCCGGTGCGTTGATCGCATCGAGGCAGGCATACAGCGTCGTCGTCTTACCCGAACCGGTCGGGCCGGTGACGAAGATGATGCCGTGGCTGTAGTTGATGTAGCGGCGGATCGTGCGCTCGGCATCCGCTTCGAGGCCGATGTCATCCAGCGTGAAGACCTTGGTGGTCTTGTCGAGGATCCGGAACACGATGCGTTCGCCGCCAGCAACCGGCACGGTGCTGATACGAACGTCGACGTCGCCGTCGCCAATGCGGATCGACGCGCGACCATCTTGCGGTAGGCGGCGCTCGGCGATGTCCATCTGGCCCATGACCTTGACGCGAGACACGATGGCCTCCTGCGCGCGACGGGGCACCGACTCCATGTCGTAGAGCACGCCATCGATGCGCATGCGAACCTGCAAGCGGTCGGCGTATGGCTGCAGGTGGATGTCCGAGGCGCGCAGCTTGAGCGCCTGGAATAGCAGCATGTTGACCAGCTTGATTACTGGTGCCTTGTTGGAGTCGAGCAGGTCCTCCGACTCCTGGATGTTCTCCGCAATGCTCATGATGTCAGTGTCTTTGACATCCTGCAGTGCTTCGTCGACGCCGTCGGCCTTGTGGCGGTAGGCGCGGTTGATCAGACTCGCGATCTGGCTGCGTGGTGCGAGCACGGCCTCGACTTCGCGATTCATCAACGTCGACAGGTCATCCATCGGCTGCACGTCGAGCGGCCGGTGGGTGGCGACACGGACGATTTCGTCCTCGTCACTGATGGCAACCAGTGCGTGCGTTCTCGCGAACTGCACCGGCACGCCTTGGATGAAGGCATCGGGAACGTCGACGCCTTCGAGGCTGTCGACGAACTCAAGGCCGAGCATGTCACTGAACAGCTCGAGGCACGCCGTCTCAGAGAGGAAGTTCTTCGCGACCAGAATCTGGTCGAGCTGCTGGTCGGTTTCGTGCTCGGCCAGGAGGGCTTCTTGAATCTGAGCGGGGGTCAGGCCTGCCTTGCGCAAGAGGCTCTCACGCAAGCGGTCTTTCGGGAAGCTCTTGGCGTGCTTCGATTCTGCGCCTTCGGGTGGCAAGGTGTCCGTCATCTTGATCTGCTTGCTGGGTGCCTGGTTGTTTATGGCAACTGGCTGGTTGTGCAAAACGGGGAGGCTTGCCGAGTGGCGTGCCAACCCCGCGCAACTGTCTGCCTACTTTTGAGCGTCTAGCGGAACGGTGTCCGGCGAAGCCGGGCCCGGGGTGTGGCGCTTACGGCGGTAGGTCGGCATTTCGAACTCGCCTTGCGTGTCGAGGTCTTCGATTGTCGAACCCATGTCCTCCAGGGTGCGACTCTGGCCTGACGGCATGCCAGACCAACGCTTGTCGATGATGCGCAGGCGTCGCGTTCCAATGTATTGCTCGGCCTCGAGCTTCTTGTTGAGGCTGACGTGGTAGAGGTCTTGGAAGCTGTCCTCGTCCAGGATCGTCGGCGTGACGAAGAAGTAGAGGTTGGTCTTGCTGGTCGTCTTCTCGCTGCTGCGGAAAAGAATGCCGAGGATCGGGAGGTCCTTCAGGAACGGGATACCGCCGTCGTTTTCCGACTCCGAATCCTCGATGACACCACCGATGATCATGGTCGCGTCACTTGGCATCGAGACTTGCGTCACGATCTTGCGAGTGAAGATGCGGCCACCGCCGGACGACGAGTTGGGGTCGAAGGCGCCGACGAATCGACTGACGTCGATAGTGATGTTTAGCCGCAGATAGTTGTTTGGCGAAATCGTCGGCGAAATCTGGAGGGAGATGCCTGCGTCCCGCGGCTCGCCGTTGCTCTGCACGTTGCCCGTGTTGTTTTGCACGTTTTGCGACGTTGGGCGCGATTCTTTCGTGCTCACCTCAGCACTCTCGTTGTTGTTCACCAACACGCTGGGCAGTGACAGGATGTTCGCCTTGTCGTTCGTCGAGAGCGCGTTGACCAACAGCGGCACCGAGAAGCCATCACCTGAGATGATGCCGCCAGTGATGCCCTGAAGTGGGTTGTCGAAGTCGGGGAGGCGCGTGTCGGCGAGGCCGTCATCATCAGTGTCCTGGAACGCCGACTGGCCGAAGCTGGTGAAGCCGAAGCCGCGCGAGTAGTCGGCGTTGTTGGTGCCGCTCGGCAGGTCCAGCAAGCCGAGCTCGACGCCGAAGCGGTCGAGGTCACCGGTCGTCAGTTCGACGATGGCGGCTTCGATCAGCACCTGCGGTTGACGTTGGTCGAGCTTGTCGATCAGCGCCTGCACTTGCTTCCACTTGGTGCCCGCGGCTGAGATCAGCAGCGAGTTGCTTTCCTTGTGTGACCTGATGACCGTCTTGCGGGTGCGCTTGGCAGCCGCGGCGCCAGCCGTGCCACTGCCGCTGGCGGCGGCGGTCTCGGCGCTGTTGTCCTCGGTCATGAACTGCTTGAGCGTCTCCTCGAGGTCTTCGGCGAGCACGTTCTTCAGGTAGATGACGTTGGCCGAGCCATCGATCGGGATGCCGGGCACGTCGAGGCGCGCGATCAGGTCGAGCGCTTCGCGAACTTGCTCTTGCTCGCCGCTGAGCACCAGCGCCTTCTGCGAGCTGTGCACGACGACCTTCAGCCGGGGGCGACCACTGCCGCCAGAGCTGCCCGAACCGGGTTGGCCACCGCTCTCCTGCAGCACTTGCTGACGGATCTGGCTGCGGCTCTCCAGCACTTCGGTCAGGATCGGCTCGATCTCTTCCGGAGCCTGGTGCTCCAGCACGATGACCTGCACGACGAGGTTGGGTTCTTCGGCCGGCTCATCGACGAGCTTCAGCAGTGCGACGGCGGCATAGACCTGCGGGCCGAAGCCTTGCAGCAGCAGAGCCGATTTGTTGCCGACGTTGCCGATCTGCACCGAGCCACCCGCGTTCGTGCCGCCAGTGCTGGCGAAGAACGGGCGCAGCGCGTTGTTGGCGAGCTGGGCGTTGATGTGGCGGAGCGGCACCGTCGTCAGGATCGGGACCCCGGTCTGGTAGCGGTAGTTGATGAGTTCGTCCGGAGTGACGTAGCGCGCGCCGTTGGTCACTTCGCGACCACGCGTGCCCGTCATCATGACGATCTCGAGCAGCTCCAGGTCACCTTCGCCCCGCGGGACAACGGCGTAGCCCTTGATGTAGAGCATCGTCTGGAAGAACGAGTAAAAGTCCTCTTTGAAGCGCTCCTTCTTGATCCGGAACGTGCCGAGGAAGCTGACCGTGCTGCCGGCCGAGCTGCCATTGTTGATCTCCGCCGAGTTGAACGTGAATCGCTTGCCGGTCACCAGTTGGGCCCACTTGATGAACTCGGGCAACTCCATGCCGTTGCTCTCGTTCATCGCGAACGCCATCACGTCGCCCTCGTCCTTGAGGATCGAATCGAGCGCCGGGTCCGGGTCCGGCGTTTCCTGGGCGGTTAGTTGGGGTGTCAGACCGAGCAGCAACAGGGTCAGGGCTGCGAGGACCTGGACCGAACGGCGCTGCATAGAAGAGCACGCTGCCATGGGCGAGCGGGCTCGCTGTGGACGCGGACTAGAGAGTTGAGGGACGTAGTCGACCATCATCGTATTTGGCTTCGGGCCCCGGGTTAAAAGCTGGGGCACTCATTCCGTCTCAGACGGAAGGTGGGAGGTTTTTATTTCCACGGTGTCCTACGAACCAGAACGAACCCGAAGGAAGGGCAGGTCTTGCGACAATTCCCCGGCGGCGAAACCGGCTCCGATGGGGCCTTGTGGGGCTGCGGCGACACCTGCTCACTGTTCCGGCTCGTGGATTTTCCGGCACCGGTTGCATTTGTGGGACATTATCTGGGTCAGCCGGTGGCCGAACGCTGGCCATGCTGCTCGCCGGGGAATGGCTTTGTGGCGGGGTGGGGCGCGCGAGGGTTGCAGGCCCGGCCGCGCCTCGCAAATGGCGGCGGCTTCGCAGTGCCTGCGAGGCTGGCGTGGACCAGCGGGGGCGCCGGGCCTTGGCGCGGCGCTCGGCCATGGCAAGGGCGGTTCGGTCGATCCGGCCAACCTGTCTAGGGAGTCCGGCAGCCTAGAAGATGACGGACTTGCTCTTGCCCTTCTTGGCAGTTGCTGGCGGCGACTTGCCGGCACTCCCCTGAGTCTTGGACTGCTTTTGGTTCTCGGCGACGAACTTCTTCAGCGTCGCTTGCAGGTCTTTGGCCAGTGCGCCCTTCAGGTCGAGGATCTTGACTCCGCCATCGGGCGTGGCAACAGCACTGATCATGAGATCTGAGTTGCCTTGCAGTGGGTTGTCGAAACTCGGGAGGCGGGTGTCGGGGAGGCCGTCCTTGTCGGTGTCCTGGAACGTCGACTGGCCGAAGCTCGTGAAGCCGAAGCCGCGCGAGGCGTCCGTGTGCTTCTTGACGGCCGGCACGTCCAGCTTGTCGATCAGGGCCAGCACTTGCTGCCACTTGGTGCCCCCGGCTGAGATTACCAGCGAGTTACTTTCCTTGTGCGACCTGATGACCGTCTTGCGGGTGCGCCTGGTAGCCGCGCTGCCAGTGCCACCGGCGGCGGCGGTCTCGGCGCTGTAGTCCTCGGCAATGAACTGATTGAGCATGGCCGCGAGGTCTTCGGCGAGAACATTCTTCACGTAGACGACGTTGACGGAGCCATGGATCGGGGGGCCGGGAACGTCGAGACGCGCGATCAGGAGGAGCGCTTCGCGAACCTGCCCTTGTTCGCCGCTGAGCACCAGCGCCTTCTGCGAGCTGTGTGCGATGACCTTGAGGCTGGGGCGAGCATTGCCTGCACCGACTTGGCCACCGTTACCCGGCAGCACTTGTTGGCGGATTTGGTCGCGGCTTTCCAGCACTTCGGCCAGGATCGACTCCATCTCTTCTGGATCCTTGTGCTCGAGCTCGACGACTTGCATGACGAGCTTGGGAGTTTTGGCAGGCGCAGTGACGAGCTTGGGCTTTGCGGCAGCCACATCGACGAGCTTCAGCAGCTTGACCGCTGCGTAGACTTGCGGGCCGAAGCCTTGCAGCAGCAGAGACGACTTGTTGCCGACGTTGCCGATCTGCACCGAGCCACCGGCATTCCTGCCGCCAGTGCTGGCGAAGAACGGGCGCAGCGCGTTGTTGGCGAGCTGGGCGTTGATGTGGTGGAGCTTCACGGTGGTCAAGATCGGGACTCCGGTCTGGTTGCGGTATTGCTCAATCTCATCCGGCGTGACGTAGCGGGCACCGTTGGTTACTTCGCGACCACGCGTGCCTTGCATCATGACGATTTCCAGCACTTCTAGATCGCCTTCACCACGCGGGATGACAGCAAAGCCCTTGATGTAGAGCATCGTCTGGAAGAACGCGTAGAAGTCCTGCTTGAAGCTCTTGCGCGGGAATTGGAACGTGCCAATGAAGTTGACCTTGGAGCCACTGGAGCTGCCGGCGGCGAGCTCTTGGGGATTGTAGGTGAACCGCTTGCCGGTTATTTCCTGGGCCCACTTGATGAACTCGGTGAGCTCCATGCCGTCGCGCTTCGTTATCGAAATCGCGACCATGTCTTGGCCGGTTTCGTTCGCTTGCGGGGGCCTCGCGATAGACCGCGCGGTAGTTGCTACACTGTGCTTAGTCAGCAGCTTGAGGAGCTGTGCGGCCTCCTGGCTCTCGGTGCTGATGACCTTTGCTGTGCGTTGCGGCGCGGGCTTGTCAGCAGTTTCGGGCGGCGAGTCAACGAGCTGCAGCAGTTGGGCTGCCGCATAGACTTGCGGGCCGAAGCCTTGCAGCAGCAGAGCCGACTTGTTGCCGACGTTGCCGATCTGCACCGAGCCACCCGCGTTCGTGCCGCCAGTGCTGGCGAAGAACGGGCGCAGCGCGTTGTTCGCTAGCTGTGCGTTGATGTGCTTGAGCGGCACGGACGTCAGGATCGGAACGCCACTCTGGAACCGGTAGTGGACCAGCTTGTCAGGCGCGACATAGCGCGCGGAGTTGCTGACTTCGCGGCCACGCGTGCCCGTCATCATGACGATCTCAAGCAGCTCCAGGTCGCCTTCGCCACGTGGCACGATGGCGAAGCCCTTGATGTAGAGCATCGTTTGGAAGAACGAGAAGAAGTCCTGTTGGAGGCGGTCGCGCTTCATGCTGAGCTTGCCGATGAAGGTGATGCGGCTGCCGGGCGAGGTGCCGGAGCCGAGTTCCATGGCGTTGTAGGTGAAGCGCTTGCCGGTCAGTTCTTGGGTCCACTTGACGAAGTCGATGAGCGGCATGCCCAGCTCCGAATCCAGCGAGAACAGCACGCGATCGTTGGCTTCGTCGATTTCGACAGTTGGTTTGACCGTTGCCTTCGCGGCCGTTGCCTGCCCCTCTTCGGGCATCGGTGGGTGGCCCTGCGCGGCAGCCGTGGCACTCAGTGCGGATAGCACCCATGCGAGGCCGGTTATTGCATGGACGCGAAGCCGCCGGGTCGAGCGGACTTGCTGTGGACGCGGACTAGAGAGCGGACAGGCGCTTCGGAACATCATCGTGGTTGGCTTCGGGCCCCAGTCAAAGCAGGGGCACCCTTTGCGCTTCCGACCCGCGCTGAGAGGATTTTATTTCCCAGCGTTTGAGACCAGAACGAACTGCGGGGATGCGCACGCCTTGCGGCCATTGCCCAGTTGGACGCTCCGCCCAGGTCGCGGATCTGGTCCAACCTCGACAACCTTCGGACTTTCCGATTGCGTTGATCCCGCGGCACCGGTTGCATTCGTGGGACACGTACGAGGTGACTCGACGATGCCAACCGCGGGCCATGAAGCTCTCAGAACTGATCAATACCAACCTCGTCGAAGTGCCGCTACAGGCCACCGACAAGTGGCAGGCAATCTCGACGATTGCCCGCGTGCCCGTGCGCGCCGGGTGCTACCCCGAGTCGATGGTCGCAACCGTCGAGCAAGCGCTGGTCGTGCGCGAACGCAGCATGACCACCGGCATGGAGCACGGCATCGCCATTCCGCACGCTGCCATCGATGGCATCGACGACTTGGTTGCCGTGCTTGGCCTGAACCCGAATGGCATCCCGTTCGAAACCCTCGACGGCGAACCGGCTCGGATCATCATTGGTCTGGTCATTCCACGCAGCAAGAAGCTCGCGCACATCAAGACGTTGGCCGAAATCGCCAAGCTGCTGTCCAAGCCAGATGTCCGCGAACGCCTGCTGTCCTGCCACACCGCCGAAATGGCTGTGCAGGCGCTCGCAGAGATGCAGGGCGCGCCGCGCTAAGCGGCACTACCCATTAAAAGGATGGTAGCGCGCCCATCGCAATGGGGGCCCCTGTCGGGCCCCGGCATGCCTTCGTCGAGTTCGGGAACGTCCAGATCTACAACGTCTGGGGTTGTCGCGTCTGGATCTGGCGCGTCCGGATCTAGGCGTCACGTATCCGGTGCCGAATGCAGATTGGCTCAGCCGGGTATCCTATTGGAGATGGTAGCCCCCGATCTTGACGAACACGGCAGCGCCCCGGCTTCACGTCGGTCGCGCAGCCACGTCGAGACTGAGGTCGGCAGTTGGGTGATCTCGGCCGCAGCGACGTCTGCCGGCGCCGCTGCGATCGGTGCGTTCTTCGCCAGCTTGGCGCTCGCGCATGAAGTCGCGCTGCAACACGGTGCCGTGGTGCCGTCGAGCAACTGGCTGCATTCGTTTCGCGATTGGTTGCCAATGTTGTGCATCGGCTTCGGCTTCGCTCGCTTGGCCGCTGGTCAGTTACGCGCTCGCACCACCTTTCGCGGCTTGGGCATCGGCGCCATCTTTGCGCTGGCGACCTCGATGGCGTGGTTTGGACCAGGCGTGCCTTGGATGCTTTCCGCCGTCGCCTGCGTGATCGGTGCCGTGCTTGGCCTGCATTGTGAATCGGCGCGCCGCGCGGGACGCACGGGTGTGGTCGTCGCCGGCTTGGTTGCAGCAGTCTTCGCCTTTGCAGCCAGTGGTCTGCCGCCCCTGATCGGCACCGCCGGTTGGTGCGCCGCCGACGTGCTCGGAGTAGCACTTTGTGTGTCGCTCGCTGCCTTCGTGCTCGATGCGCCGCAGCTCGCGCCAATGGCCGCGTTCGGCAAGCGCTTTTGGTTGCTGGCACTCGGTTGGCTTTCGGTGGCGGTGTTGGTTGGGCTGACGGTCATGCAGGCCGACGCAGGCCAGTGGGTTCTGGTGAGCGCGTTGCTCGCCGTCGTGGTCACCGCGGCTGCCGCTTGCCAATTGCCGTTGGCGCTTGGAGCGACGGTCGCGACTGTGTGCATCAGTTCGGGTCTGATCAATCTGGGCCTGCTCGGCGGCTCGGTTGCGCCGACGTCCACCGAACAGGCCGTCGTGTTGCGGCAGGTCGGCGCGGCTACCGCGGTCTACTTGCGGTCGGACCAAGAACTGCAGCTGCGACTCGAAGGCGACGTCGTGGCGGCGGCTGGCCCGAATCGCAACGAAGAGCCACTGATGGCCGCCCTCCTGCATGCTGCGGTGCGCGCTGGCGATCGCGTCTTGTTGCTCGGTGAGGGCACCGGCCGTGTTGGCTCCTCGCTGCGCCGTACCGGCCGCTGCGAAGTTGAGTCGGCGATCGCTTGGCCTGAGCTCGCGGCGTTGCAGTCGACGGTGGCGGCCGATGGCCCGGTGCAGCAACCTCGCGATCCCAACGAAGTCACCCCCGAGCCGTGGCGCAAGGCGTTGGCAAGCCTGCCAACTGGTTCGCGCCAGCTGATCGTGCTTGGAGAACTGCCGAGCAAGGTGACCGCACATCGCAGAACCGAAGCGTTCCAGTGGCAACTACGTCGCGTTGCCGGCGACGGACTGGTTTGCCAGCCGATCGCGTTGGATCGCATCTCGGTGTCGGTGCTGGAATCGTGGTTTGACGTCGTTGCCAAGGCACACGCCTGGAACGGCATCTACGCGGTCGGCAACGCGGCGGTGCTCGTCAGTGCCAACCGTAAGCCCACTTGGCGAAGTGGCTTGGCGGGGTGGTGCAACGAAGCGCGCTGGGCGATGCACGAAGCCCACCTGCTCGGCCCAGAGGACCTTGAGGTGGCGTTTCTTGGCGTGCTCACCCAACGCACGGGTGCCGCGCCCAGCCGCGGCACCGATCACGATGTTGCCCGTCAATTGATGCGTTGGCTGACCATCCCGGAATCGGTTCCGCCCGGTTCGCAGCTGTCGCTTCTGCGTCGCTGGCAGGGCCGATACGACGCGATGGCGCGTGCCAAGGGCCGTCTGTTGACGTTGTCGAACGATGCGGCGGGCCGCGGCCAGGCGCAGTCGATCGCCGCGCAGTTCCTGCCAATGGGGGCGCCGGCCCCGTGGCTGCAAGCCGCGCTTGGTTTGGCAGGCGTAGATGACGTGGCGCTGCGTGACCCAGGCCTCTCAAGTCGTTGCGCCTACGCGATGGACCCGACGTTCTTCGTGACGCCCGCGGCGGTCTACGCCTCACTGCCGCTGCCGATGCAGAAGCGCGGTGACCTCGAAGATCTGTTCCGGCTCGACGATGGTCCGGCGCTGGTGCGTCGCTGCGTTGGCCCCAGTCCCCAGGCGGTCGCCTTGCGCGCCCGCTTCCCTAGCCGCTGCGCGCGCAGTTTGGTGACGCAGCTGGCCGATGCACCGCTCGCTGACGAGGCCGCGATGGCGTTGCGTGAGCTCTGCGATCCGTTCGTGCTCCGCGAAATCGCGTCGCTTGTCGTGCCGGCCGGTCGTTGGCACGAACTTCTGACCTTCTGGCGCGCTGACTTGCCACTGCCCGCAGTGCTGCAGCAAGTCGCCAAATCCGGCGCCTTGGCCGACCGGCGCGTGCTCGCATCCGCCCTGCGCGGCCGCCGCGATCCCAGTTGCTACCCCGCAATTGCCGAGTTCTTGCTCGCGGATGACCTCGAATTGCGTCGTCGAGCAGGCGAAGCGCTGCGCATGGCGGTCGGCGTGCGTGTGCCATTTGATGCCCACTGGCCGCGATCTCGCAGACTCGATGCGGCAACTCGCCTCCGGGGTCTGCATAATCGCAAGCCATGACAGAAGTCACTGTTGCTGCACTCGCGGAACTAGTCGGTGGTCGTTTGGTAGGCCCAGGCGATGGCCGCATTGTCGGGTTGGCGGATCTGCGCAGCGCGCG
>JBNMND010000098.1:0-16773 GCA_051274975.1 Planctomycetota bacterium
CCGATGCAGAAGATTGGTGCGGCGGCGCAAGCGGTCGCATCGGGTCGCTACGACGCACGCATGCCGGAAATGCACGGTGTGCCGGAGTTGCAGCAGTTCGTGCTGACGTTCAATCGCATGGCCGAGAAGGTCGAGAACCACACGACGAACCTGCAGGAAGCGGTTCGCACGGCGGTGGACGCGACGGAACAGAAGGAGCGCGCCCTGGTGCAGAGCACCCGTCTTGCGACGATTGGCACGTTGGCGGCGGGCGTCGCCCATGAGATCAACAACCCGATTGGTGGCATGCAGAATGCGATCAATCGTCTGCTGCAAGCGGATGGGTTGAGCGACAAGCAGGTGATCTACCTCAAGCTCGTTCAGGATGGTTTGGCGCGGGTTGCCCGCACGACCAGGCGCATGCTCGAGTTCGCGCCCAAGGATGCGCAGTCGGCGAGTTTCGATGTCGTCACCGCCATCGTTGGTGCGCACGCGTTGGTCGAACATCGCTGCGAACAGAGCAACGTTGCGTTCGCGATCGAGCCGTCTGCGGAGCTGCCGCTCGTCTATGGCGATGCGCACGAGGTCCAGCAGGTCATGCTCAACCTGTTCTTGAACTCGCTCGATGCGATGGGCGACGTCGTGCCCTCAAACCTTGGCGGCAAGATCACCGTGACCTGTTCGGCAGCAGGCGGCATGGTTCGGGTGGTCGTCGCCGACGATGGCCCCGGCATGGCGAAGGAGCTGCTTGCGCGCGTGTTTGACCCGTTCTTCAGCCAGAAGGATCGGCCCGATGCCAGCGGCCTGGGCATGTTTATCAGCTACTCGATCGTGCAGACCCATGGCGGCACGATGGTCGTGGATTCGGCGCCGGGCGAAGGCTTCCGGACGACCATTGAGTTGCCCGTGGCTCCAGACGATTCGCAGTCGTAGCCCGCGTCGCGGTCGTGGCATTCGTGCCCGCTGCGATCAGCTGGGTGTGTCGACTACTCTTCGGCCGCGGATTCGTCCGTTGCTGGGCTGGTGTCGACGGCCGGACCCGAAGTCCCAACACCTGAAGTCCCAACACCCTGCGGAGAGCTGGCGTCAGCGCTAGCCGCTTCCGAACCGCTATAGAGCCACACCTGGTTCTTGCCGCGGCGCTTGGCCTCGTGCAAAGCTCGGTTGGCGTTGCGGCGGAGATGGTCGACGCTGCTGGTCTTGCGGCCGTCGTAGCTGTCAACGCCAATAGAAACGGTCACTTGGCGCTCGAAGCTGGCGCTGCGCACCGTCATGCCCGAGATCCGCTGGCGTATGCGCAAGGCGGTCTGCACGGCTTCTGCCGGGCTCGTCTGTGGCAGCAGCACGCAGAACTCGTCGCCACCGAATCGTGCGGCGAAGTCCGTCTCGCGGACGGTGCCCTTTAGCGCGTCGGCGACGCGGCGCAGGACTTCATCGCCGAAGGCATACTCCGTTGTGTCGTTGACGCATTTGAAGTTGTCGACGTCGATCAATAGCAACGACAAGGGGTTTTGGTGGCGTTGCGCACGCTTCCACTCAAGCCCCATGATCTTCTTCATGCGAAGCTCGCTGGTCAGGCCGGTTTTGAAGTCGACGCTGACCTGGCTTTCGAGTTGGCGGGCGCGCGTTTGCAGGCCGCGAATCCGGGTGCGGGTTTGCAGCGCCAGTTCGACGCGGTGCACGCACTCGGCCGCCGAGCATGGCTTCAGGACGAAGTCGCGGAACGGCACCTGCAGGTTGCGGGCGTCGGCGAGCGCCGCCAAGTCGTCGACCAATAGGATCACTGGGATCGGGTCGTCTTCAGCCTGAATCCGTTCGAGCAGTTCGAGCTCGACGCCGCCCTCACATAGGACCAGTGGGTTCAGCAGCACGACATCCGGGCGGTCTTCGCCGGCGATTCGGTAGCTCTGGGCCAGCGAATTACCCAGCCGGACCTCGTAGCCATTGCTGGCCAAGGCCGTGACCAATTCGTCCAGTGGATCCCGGTTGTGGTTCATCACCAGAACGACTTGGGTCGTCGGCTGTGATGGATTGTCGGGTTGGCCGCCTTGCATGCGCTTGGTATCGGTGCTGGACACGGGATCTACCGTGGGGCTCGAGGCAGGTGCTATGACGGGATCGACGAAGGTCACGTGCCTTTAAGTGGGGGTCGTGTGCGAGAGATTCGGGGCGGGAAACGGGTTTGGCCGGGTTCGAGGGCGAGAGCTCCACTCTAGGATACCCTCCGGATTACGATGCGAGCGGATGTGCGCCGTGCATGTTACAGCGAATCAACCACCAGCCCGAGCTGGGGTCCCAAACCACCGACAAGTCTATCAGGACTTATGTCATGCGAAAGGGGCGGGAAAGGCTGGGGAACGACCGTGCGTCTAGGGGGCCGTGACTATGCGGTCTAGAGTCATCGTTGAAATGGGCAGGCCTCAGGGCTAGATCGATGCTTGACGGCATGCAAGCTGTCCCTACAATCCTCGCCCCTACTTCTGTACCCGAAGCTACTTTAATTAAGGCAAGGAGCCTGCCGCACGTGCCGCTTGTAACTGCGCAAGAACTGATCGACGCTGGAGTCCACTACGGCCACCAGGCCAGCCGTTGGAACCCGAAGATGAAGCCATTCATCCACGGGAAACGACACAAGATTCACGTCATCAATCTCGAGGAGACGATCCGCGGGCTGTACCAGGCGACGCACTTTATGCGTTCGCTGGCTGCAACCGGCGCCCAGATCATGTTCCTCGGCACCAAGAAGCAGATCCGGCCCGTGGTCGAAGCAGAGGCGCAAAAGTGCCAGATGCCTTCGGTTACTGAGCGTTGGATCGGCGGAACCTTGACAAACTTCTCGACCGTTCGTGAGCGCTTGACGCGCCTCGTCGAGCTCGAGGGTCTGGAAACGACCGGTGGGATTGAAAAGTACAAGAAGAAGGACCAGTCGTCGATCCGTCGTGAGATCAAGCGCATCCGGCGCAATCTCGACGGTGTGCGCGACCTGCACGGCCTTCCCGGTGCCCTGGTCGTCATCGACCCGCGCCGCGAAGACAACGCCATGCGCGAAGCAAAGCGCATGAACGTGCCGGTGGTCTGCATTCTCGATACCGATTGTGATCCGTCGCTCGCCGACATCATCATTCCGGCTAACGACGATGCGATGAGCTCCGTCCAGCTGATCCTCAGCAAGCTTGCCGAGGCTGTGATGGAAGGTCGCTCGGGTTGTGACGCCGCAACGCTGCGCGACGCCCAAAAGTCCGCTCAGGACGACGTCCGTAACAAGCAAGCTCCCGGCCGTCGCAACGAGCGCGATGCTCGCGGTGGCATGCGCGGTGGTCGCGGTGGCCCCGGTGGCGGTCGTGGCGGTCCAGGTGGCGGTCGCGGTGGCCCGGGTGGCGGCGGTGGTCGCTTCCAGGCCGGAGGCCATGCCTCGTCGGTCTCGATCGGCGGCGACAAGACGGAAGGTGGTTCGGCGGTTGCGCCGACCATCAAGCCGGTTGAGCCAGTCGCACCGGCTGCTGATGCTGCACCCGCGGTAGCACCAGTTGCAGAAGCTGCACCCGCACCCGCACCTGCACCGGCTGCGCCTGCACCGGCTGCGCCCGCACCAGAAGCGCCGAAGCCCGAGGGCGGCGCGTCGTAAGCGAGCGCGCTGGCGAGTGAGTTCGCCTTTCTCATCCTCCGCGCTGCTACAGCGATGGGGGATGCGAACGCTGGCCACGGCCAGCAAGCCCGGCCGAGTGCCGGGCAGTCGTCCATCTTCATGCGGCGGCACGATCCCCGACGGCGTCATCCCCGACGGCGCCATCCCTGACCTCTACAATTCTCAATTGTGCTCGCCTGCGCGAGCCTGCCCGAACCCGAACGATGACCAAGATCGACGCGAAGACAGTTAAGCAGCTTCGAGACATGACCGGAGCCCCGATGATGGACTGCAAGTCCGCACTCCAAGAGGTCGATGGCGACGTGGAGAAGGCGCGCGATGTACTGCGCAAGCGCGGGCAGCAAGTTGCCGACAAGGCTTCGGATCGCACCGCCTCGGAAGGCCTCATCTACGGCTACGCCCATCACAACGGCAAGGTCGGCGTCATGGTCGAGATCGTTTGCGAGACCGACTTCGTCGCGATGAACGAAGACTTCAAGGCGTTCTGCCACGGCGTCGCCCTGAGTGTCACTGCGTTCAACCCGGCATACCTGGACAAGACTGCGGTGCCCGCCGAAGCCGTCGAAAAGGAGCAGGCCATCGTCACCGAGATGACCCGCACCAACATGGCAGGCAAGCCGGAGAAGGTCATCGAAAAGGCCGTCGCCGGTCGCATGGCAAAGTGGTTCGGCGAGCAGACCTTGATGGATAAGCCGTATGTCCCGGACGACAGCAAGACCGTCGAGCAGATGCGCACCGAGCTGGTCGGCAAGATCGGCGAGAACATCCAAGTGCGCCGTTTCATGCGTATGGAACTCGGCGGCTAGGTTAGTCTGCGCGGCATGAGCAAAACTGATCCAGCCGGCGTTGCGCAAGCGGTCGGCGGTGCTGAGCCGCCGCGCCAGATCAAGCGCATCCTGCTGAAGATCAGCGGTGAGAGCCTCGGAGAAGGCGGTTCGGGCGTCACGCCCAATACCGTAGCAGCGGTCGCTGAGCAGATCGCGGCCGTGCACCGGCTCGGAGTCGAAATCGCCATCGTTTGTGGCGGCGGCAACCTGATGCGAGGTGCCGCGTTCGCCAAGATGGGCACCAACCGCACCACTGCGGACCACATGGGCATGCTCGGCACGGCCATTAACGCACTCGCGTTGCAGGATGGCCTCGAGCGAGCCGGCGTCGAAACCCGCGCTGCTTGCGCCGTCGAAATGAAGACGGTCATGGAGCCCTACATCCGCCGACGCGTGATTCGCCATCTCGAGAAGGGGCGGGCGGTCGTGCTTGCGGGCGGCACCGGCAACCCTTACTTCACGACCGATACGGCTGCCGCTCTGCGTGCCACCGAGTTGGGCGTCGATGCGATCTTCAAGGCGACCAAGGTCGACGGCATCTACACGGCGGACCCGGCTAAGGATCCGAACGCCAAGCGTTACGACCGCCTAGCCTTCCGCGAAGCGCTCGATCGCGACCTCGCGGTCATGGACCGCACCGCATTCACGCTGTGCATGGAAAACACGATGCCGATCATGGTGTTCGACATGTTCCAGGAAGGGAACATGGAGCGCGCCGTTCGGGGCGAAGCCATCGGCACTTGGGTGACCTGATCGGTGACGTCTGATTAGGTGACCCAGACCGGGGCGATTGCCCCATTGCTGACCAATGCGGGGGCTAGGCCCCAGCGAACTTCAAATTGCAGCCGCCGCGATGGTGGCCCTAAGATAGATGCCTGAATGTGCGTCGCCAAAGCGGCAGACGCGCCCAAGGAGACAGACATGGAAACCTACGACCTGATCATCGAAGAACTGAAAGAGAAGACCGAGAAGACGGTCAAGCACCTGCGCGATCAGCTCGCGAGCATCCGCACGGGGCGCGCCTCGCCGGCCCTCGTCGACACGATTCGCGCCGACTACTATGGCTCGCCGACCCCGCTCAACCAGATCGCGCACATCTCGGTGCCCGAGGCGCGCCAGCTGCTGATCAAGCCGTTCGATGGGGCGCCGGACGTCATCAAGGAGATTGAGAAGGCGATCCAGAAGTCTAATCTCGGTCTAAATCCGATGTCCGACGGCAAGGCCCTGCGCCTCAACCTGCCGCCGCTGTCCGGTGAGCAGCGCCAGAATCTGGCCGCCAAGGTCAAGGACCTCGTCGAGCAGAACCGCGTGGCTCTGCGCAACGAGCGCCGGGATGCCAACAAGGCCGCCGACAGCATGAAAAAGGACGGCGACATCACGGAAGACCAGTGCAAGCGCGCCCATGACCTCATTGACAAGGAGCTCAAGGCACTGGAAGGCAAACTTGACGAGGTCCTGAAGGTCAAGGCCAAGGAGATTATGGAGGACTAGATCTGCCAGAATGGGCGCCTTTTCGGGTGTCTATTGGCAGCTCCGGGCGCTTGATTGCGCCTTGTCCCGGCAAATCCGGGGCAGGTTCCGGGCCGACAAGCCCTGCGGATCCTTGCACATAAGGCGGTCAGGCGGTTTCATCGTCGCCCCGCTTTGTGGCTGGAAGACGCCGGGAAGCATATGGGGGCGTAGCTCAGTCGGTAGAGCAGCGGCCTTTTAAGCCGGTGGTCGCAGGTTCGAGCCCTGCCGCCCCTACCATTCTTGTTGGCCGCACTGGTGGCCGTTCCATCCGTGGCCTAAGGCCACGGACCCAAACCTCCCTTGGTGTCCCGTTTATGGGCTCCTGGGCCCTCTTTCATGATCGATCCCGAGTTCCTTGCGATGCTCGTATGTCCGACGTCTCGGCAGCCTCTGCGCGAGGCGACGACGACGGAACTTGAGCAGGCGAATGATGCCATTGGGCAGGGATCCACTCGGAATCGTGGAGGCAGCCCGGTTTCTGCTTCGTTGTCGGCTGCGTTGGCCACGACAGACGGGGCCTGGCTTTATCCGGTTCAGGAAGGCATCCCGATCTTGCTGTCTGGAGAGGCAATTCCCGTCTCGTAGTTTGGTCTTCCGATGTCCGTCCACCGTCCGCCAGCCGATCTTCCGACCAATGGGCGCCAATTCCGCCCTGGTCAGACCTTTTGATTGCCGATAGAGCCAAATCTGCCTCCGTGGCCCTCGCGACAACCGCCTGACCCAGTATTCTCCTCGCTCTGCAATGTCGACCACTCCCGAAGAGTCGCAGGACACTCCTGCTCCCGAACCCGATTTCGACGAACTGACTGGTGTCTACGGCTTCTTCCGCCGCCACCAGATGAAGCTGCTATACACAGCTGGCTTGTTCACTCTGCTGACGTTCTCGATCGGCGGATCGCTGCAAGGCCTGGTTGGCGGGCTCGCCGACAGTGGGCGTGAGCGGGCGACGATCATCATCAATGGCGAGGGCGTCAAGATGACGGCTGAGGACCAGCGCATCGGTGGCCTGCTGGCACGCAAGTACCAAAGCGCGATTCCGTTCGGCGTGATGTTGCAGGTGTTGGCAGGCGAAGGTGGCACTAGTGATCTCCCCGATGTGTTCGCGATGGTGCGTCGCGTTGCGATCGGCGAAGGCATTGAGCCATCACTCAAGGAAGTCGATCGCGCAATCGAGGCAACGCGCGAGCAGTTCAAGGCGGAGTCCGCGGCCAAGCTAGCGGTCAACAATCGCTTTGGTTCGCTTGCGGAGTACCGAGAAGTCGTCTTGGAAGCGATGCGCGTTGGCATGTATGTGCGCCTGCAGATGCTGGCGCTCGACACCAGCGATGCTGAAGTCATGCGCCAAACGCTGCTGCATCAGGAGAAGGTTTCCTTCAAGGTCGCCACCTACGATGAGAGTGCGCGCCAGGCCGAGATGAAGGAGAAGTCGGAGCTGACCGACGAGGACCTCAAGAAGTGGCTCGACGAACAGTCCGACTTCCAGAAGGGGCGCATGAGCGCGTTCGACCTACCGACCGTGAAGCTGCGCTTCGCTGCTCTTTTGTGGGCCGAAGGACACTTTAACCCGGAAGAGTGGGCCGAAGGCGTGCTCGCCGACTACCCGCTCACGGACGACCAACTCAAGACCTACTACGAAGCCGACAAGGCCTACTTCTTGGTCGAAGGCAAGGACGACGAATACCGTGAGTTCGACGACGAGACGGTTCGCGCTGAGCTGACCCGCATGGTGCAAGCCGAGCGCGTCGTGCTCGACCTCAACACCAAGTTGAAGGCCGCGCAACTGGCCGTCGTGCAACCGTTGAGCGACACCGTCGCCACCAACCAGAACGAGTTCAACACCGCGCAGCAAGACACGCGCACGGCGATGAAGACCAAGGCTCTGAAGGAGCGCGAGTTGGTCGGCAAGGAAGCCGAGCTCGAGAAGGATGCTGAGAACGCTGAACTGTTGGCTTCGGTCGCGGCGCTAAAGGCCGAGTTGGAGCCGATGAAGGTTGCCCTCACGGAAGCCGAACTTGTCGAGACGGCCAAGAAGACTGCGCTGGAAACGGCGCAGGCGGCTGAGGAAGCGGGTCGCGTTGGCTTCGACTTCGTCACCGAGTTCAACAAGCTCGTCGAAGGCAAGAGCGGCTTCGTGCACAAGGCGACCGAAGGACAGGTCACGGCGGAAGCCCTGCAAGACCTTGACGCTCTCAAGGGCGAAGATGGGCTCAGCCTCGACCTGGGGCACTGGGAACGTTCGATGGTTGCCACTAGCCTGCGCAGTGTCGGCGGCATCGGCAACGGTCCTGGCCGTACCTACAAGGCTTCGATGGTTTACCAAGCACTCGAGATGGAAGCCCAGCCGCTGAAGGCCTGGGATGATCTCAAGCCGCTTTGTGAGGACGCCTACTACACCGAGAAGGCCGTTGCCGAAGGTCGCGAGAAGATCACGGCGATGACCGAGACCATGCTTCGCCTCGGTAAGGAGAAGATCCCAGAGTTCCTCGCCGAGCGCGAAGCTGAGCGCCAAGGCCGCATCGACACGATGGTCTCAGATTGGGAGACCGGCGTGAACGAGGACATCGCTAAGTCACAGGAGATGCTGAAGACTCCGAACCTCGGCACCAAGGCGACGCAAGACTGGCAATCGAAGCTCACCACCAAGCAGGCTGAGCTCGGAGGCAAGGTGACGCGCGTCGAGATGTTCGGCAAGCAGATCGAGGCTGAGATCGAGAGCGAGGTCAAGGAAGAGGCGACCAAGCACTTCACAGAAGTGCTCGACGCCGCTGCCAAGGAAGTTGGCTACACGGTTACCGAGTTCGGTCCGTTCCCGCGCCACCTGACGCAGCGTCCGCGCTTCGATGAGGACTACGACAAGACGGTCGTCTACACGTTTTTGCACCATAGCGAGATGAAGGCAGGCGATGCCGTCGGTCCAGTTACCGATACCGCCGAGCGCCGCTCGCACGTGATCACTTGCAAGGTTGTGGAGCCGCTAGAAGCTGTCGACGTGACCCGTCGCGAGTTCGAGCAGCGCCGCAAGATCTTCCTGGGCCTGCAACAGCGCAACGGCCAGCAGCAAGCCTTCACCAAGGAAGCGCTGGAAGCTCGCTACCAAGTGAAGCGCCCCGCAGAGAAGACCGTGGAACCCGACGCCGGGAAGTAAGGGCAGGGCCGCGCGCTTCAGGCGCGCGCTGGCTGCGTTTGACGGCCGCTTCGCGACCGCCGGCCTAAGGCCGGCTGCGTTGCGCAAATCCTCAATGGGGCGACGCCCCGTCTCCGGTTGGCTTGCTTGTGCGCCTTGCCAGCGCACGCCTGGAGCGCCCGTAGTCTGACGCCGCGGGTGCGACTTGGTGCAGTGTCGTGGTCGGGCGTCGACTGGATCGGCGTCTTGTCGACTTCTTGGCGGGCTCTACTTCGGTTCCGCGATGACGATGATTTCGTCGTGGGGGTTGATGTAGAGGTTGCAGGCTTTTAGGAGACCTAGGGGTTTGGCTAGGAGGCCTGGGATGGTGCCTAGGCGGCCGGCTCGTTCGGCTAGGAAGGCGAAGGAGACGTACTTGCCTGCGTAGGCGGAGCCGCAGGTTAGGACCTTGTAGTCGCAGTCGGAGAGCAGGCGCTCGATCGTACGTGGGCTGAAGTGGTAGAGGTGCTCGTCGTGCTTGTAGTGGTGCCAGAGCTTGCCGAGTTTGTTGGCTAGGCGGGACTCTACGTTCTGAGTTTCCAAGAGCAGCTTGCCGCCTGGCTTGAGCAGCTTGCGGATGCTGGCTAGCAGGCCTTGGGGCTCGGGAACGTGCTCGATGACGTCCCAGATGGTGATCAGGTCGAACGAGTGGGGCTGCCAGCCGCGGGCAACTACTGCGTCGTCGAGGAAGCCGTTGTAGACGCGGTCACTGCCGAGGGACTCGATGGCTTCTTTCGAGATGGCTTCGGAGAGTTCGACGCCGTGCACGTCGTGGCCGTGCTGCTGGGCGACGCGCAGGAAGTAGCCGGCGGCGCAGCCAACGTCGAGGATGCGGCCCGGTTGGGGCAGCCACTTCGACACCAGCTGCATGCGCTTCTTGTAGGTCTTGAGGTAGAGCGCCGACTCCTTGGCGTAGTCGGCGTAACCGCGTTCCTTGGGGTTGTCGCTCTTCCAGTACGTCTCGTTGTAGACGTCGAGCAATGCTTGGCCGGTGAGGCGCGGGGTCACGTAGACGAACGTGCAGCTGCTGCAGGTGTAGATCTGGTAGGGGCCGTCCTCGAACTTCAACGAACGTTCCGAGCTGCCACATACCTGGCAACTCGTGATCTCTTCGGACTCAGAGTCCTGCTGTTCGTTTTCGTTCACGGCGCCGGTCATCTCGATTGTTGGGTCTCGCTGGGAGCGACCTTCTTGCCGCGCTCCAAGAAGCGCTTGCGACAGATCGTGCGGAACATCTTGATCGCCAGTTTGGCCTGCCGGCTGAAGGTGTCGCTGTGCTTGCTTTCGCCGCCCATTCGTCGTGCGTAGGTGACCGGTACCTCGATCACACGGCAGCGTTCTTGCAGTGCGGCGCACATCATTTCGGGTGAGAACGCCGGGCCAGGTTCGCGGGTGCGTTCGCGGATCTGTAGCCAGGTTTGCTTGGTCAGTGCGCGGAAGGTGCAACCGACATCGGTGAAGCGTGGTTCCGCGGGCCGCATCCAGCAGAGTTGCAGGAACTTGGCCATGAACACGTTGCCCCAGCGCAGCAGGAAGCGCATGTTCGCGCCCTGCTCGACCATCTGGCGCGTGGTGCGCGTGCCCATCACCATGCCGGCATCATCGAGGTAGCTCAGCAGCTTGACGACATCGCGGGCGCGGAAGCTGCCGTCGGCTTCGACCAGCACCATTAGCTCGCCAGTGGCGGCGTTCATGCCGGCGGTCAATGCCGCGCCATAGCCGGGCTTGTCTTCGCGGACAACGCGGGCGCCAGCGGCTGCTGCGATCTCGGCAGTCCGGTCCTTGCAGTTGTTGTCGACGACAACAATCTCATCCAGGTGAGGCTCCAGGAGGAACTCTTCGACCACCTGGCCGATCGTCTCTTCCTCGTTGTAAGCGGGAATGACGAGGGAAACGGTCCGATCGCGGAACATGGCAGCGAAGCAGGATACCGCGACGGGCCGCCGTTGGCCGCGTGCAATCCACTTTGGTCTCGGGCTGTGACATGGTGATACTAGCGCTGATCCGATGTCGCCATGTCATGCCCGATGTGGCGGTTGGTCTTAGCGAACCTCGCGAAGTTGCAGCTGCAGGTGTTTCATGCTGTTGGGCTTCACGTTGGCCGCGAGCGCCTGCAGTTTGCCGAGGACCGTTGCGGCGATGCAGACTCTGTCGTTGCTCAGTGCCGGGATCGTGAACTTGCCGGCGTGGTCGGTGAATGCAGCCGGCACGCCGATAGTGGGCCACTGGCCACCGAGCTGTAGATCCGGGCCGGTGAAGACGGGGATGTGCATCGCCGGCAAGCCATCGATGCCGAGCACGGTGCCGTGCACGGCGTAGGTCGTCGTCGAGACAGAAACCTGCATGTCTCCGATGCCACCGGGGATCTGCGCGAGGCGCACGAACCGTCCCTTAATTTTGGCCCATACCCACCGGTCCGTCGTGGACCAGCGGGTCAGCATCACCTGGCCAAAGGCATCCGTCATGTAGCGCGCCAGCGTTTGCTTGCCGCTGCCAAGGCGCGTGCCATAGCCAGCGAACAACTCGAGCTCGCGCGCTGGCGTGCCGTCGCCGTGGGTGGCGACGAGTTGCACCTTGGCGGCCTCGCGCATGCCAATCGATGAGATGTTGTAGTTTGAGCTTCCCCACGTTGATTGGAAGCCAGTGGCGGTGATCGGCAGCGAGTAGTTGTCCGGCAGGTAGACCTCGAACGCACCGTTCTTCGAGACAGAGCGGCTTTGGCCGTTGATGTGGATGCGTGCAGTGGTGATTGGCTCGCCCGTCGCATTGTGCACGACGCGACTGCCCACTTTGCGCACGTGTCGCAGCAGCACGAAGTCACCCTCGTGCTTTTCGGTGACGTGTGCCTCGCACTGGTTCCACTGGTCGGTCAGTCGACAAGTTTGATTCTTGAGCGTGGCCAGTTCGAACCGGCCTTGCGCGTCGGTCGTGACCTCTTCGATGATGCCGAAGGTTGTCAGGGGATTGCGTCCGGGGATCGCCGTGAGGACTGGGCCCATCGAACGCACGAGGCGCCGTTGCGGTGGTCGTTCGCGCTGCTTGTCGCCGCGGCCTTCGATATCGGTGAATCGTCCCTTGACGCGCACAACTTGCTTCAGATCCAACGTGTGCTGGCCGGCTGGTGCGGCCGGCGCAATCACGATGGAACGCTCGGAGTTGCCGCGCATGGCGACGATGCCGAAGGTCCCGCCGGCTGTGACCTTGAGCACGAACTTGCCGCGTGAGTTGGTGGTGGCGCTGGCTCCGTATCTGGTGCCGAGGCCCATTTGCACTGCGGTCCGTTCGCCCACGCCGCCGAGAACTCGTCGCACTTCGCGAACGGTTGCACCCTCGACTGGCTTACCCAAGCTGTCGCGAACCAGTCCGAAAACTGGCACAGTGCCAATAGGGCCAGTGCCTTGGTCTTGACCGCAACAGGGCCCAAGAACGGCCACGGCAGCCAGCGTGGTGGTAAGCAGGTCGGCCAGCATGTGGCGGAGGACTCCCATGCGTGGCAACTTACTCTCAGGTCCAGGCAACCGAAGCCCTGTTTCGCCCGCATGAGCCTCGGTTCGTATGAACCTCAGGCAGCCTTTTGTCGTTGCCCGCATCGACCCCTATCCTGCATACGCAATGTTCAGAGTCTTTTCCGTCGTTCTCAGCACGCTCCTGCTGACCCCTGTCACCCTCGCGCAAGACGGCTCTCATGGTCGGGGCTCCGATGGTGGCGCCCAGCAGCGCCAAACCGGTGCCATCTACAATCGCGAGGTCGATGGCATGATTGCCGCGATTCGTCAGACCGCGCGCATGAACGTGGGCAAGCCCGCAGCCAAGGGAGTGCTAGGAAGTGATGTGCTGTCGACGGCGAAGATCCTGACCGCGATGGGCTTCAGCCATCGTCGCTACCACGTCAGCGATGGTCCGGTCGTGCGCCCGTCGCTCGACTACCTGATGCAGAACCGCAAGTCGGATGGCAGCTTTGGCGATGCCGAAGCGACCACATGGGTTCTCGACGCATTGCAGATCTTGAATGGCGATGGCTACGGCGACGAGATTCGGGTCGGCCGCGAGTGGTTGGCTGGCAAAACCGACAAGGTCGTCACATTCGATGGCGTCGTTAGCGGCCTGTTGCAGTCGGTGCGCGCGGACATGTTCCCCGAGCACATGGCATCGGGCGCCGCGCGGTTGCCGCGCAAGTGGCAAGCCAGCAACTCCATGGATCGCAACGAGGCCGCGACGGCCTTGGTGAAGCTGGTTGCGTGCCAGCAAGCGAACCTCAAGCTCGATCAGATGGCGGCCAAGCAGATCCAGTCGGACTCCTGGTCCGCAACGCAAGAGAAGGCGTTCGCATGGCTGTTCGCGCAACAGAAGCTGGGCGTGTTCTCGGTGACGATGCCGATGAAGGACGACAAGGGCGAGATGGTGATGCGCTCGTTCCCCGATCCGGCATTGACGGGCTTTGGCCTGCTGGCGATGCAGAGCAAACCGATCAACAAGCGCAGCGCTGCCGAACAAGAAGTGATCCTCACTGGCCTCAACTGGCTGGTGAAGCAGCAGAACGCCGACGGCACGTTCGGTCGCGAAGTCATCAACTACACCACGTGTGTGGTGGTTGGCGCGTTGGCACGCTGGAAGGACCCGCTGACGGTGCCGGTGTTGGCGCGCGCCCAAAAGGCCATCCTGATGTTCCAGAACGCCGAAGCCGGTGGCTACGAGCGTAGCGATCGCGATTTCGGTTCGATCGGCTACGGCAGCAGCCAACGCGGCGACCTCAGCAACACACACTTCTCAATGGAAGCGCTGCGCGCGTCGGGTTTGCCCGAGAATCATGAGGCCATGCAGAAGGCGTTGGTGTTCTTGCAGCGCACGCAAAACCTGAAGTCGAGCAATGACTTCAAGGGCAAGATCCCGCATCCGAACAAGGAAGGCGAGTCGATCGAAGCTGTCTCCGGTGACGATGGCGGCGCCGCCTACTACCCGGGCAACAGCGCGGCTGGCTACATCGTGCAGCCCGACGGCAAGGCCGTTGCACGCAGTTACGGTTCGATGACCTACGCGCTGCTCAAGTCCTACACGCTTGCCGGCGTCAAGGGCGACGACCCGCGCGTGCAGGCGGCCGTCAAATGGATCCAGGACAACTGGACGCTCGCGATCAACCCCGGCTCGGATCCAGCGCTCGGCGAGAAGGTCAAGTATCAGGGCCTCTACTACTACTACATGGTGTTGGCGCAGGCGCTCAACGCCGCGGAGGTCGAGACCGTGATGGCGCCGCAGGTAACGACTATGGTGGCCAGTAAGAAGAGCATCGACTGGCGCGAAGCGCTGCGCAGCCACCTGGCCAAGACGCAGCTAGCTGACGGCACCTGGATCAACGGCAAGAACGGTCGTTGGATGGAGAGCCTGCCGCTCTTGTGCACGTGCTACTCGATGATCGCGCTGGAGCACTGCAAGTGAGCGACCCGAGCCTGCCGGGTAGTCCGGCGTGGTTCCGGTTTGCGCGAGATGGGGCGGCCGGACTCGGCGCGGTTGATGCGAGTGGCAATGAGGTTCGTTGGTTTGATCTCGGTCCACTCGATGTGGTGGCGTTGCTGCACACCGGCGCCCTCAACCAGCAGGACCTGTCGGATCGCATTGCACGCGCATCGGTGATGCCGCAACCAGAACGATTTTTGTCGCCGGTGCCACGCGGTGGCAAGATCCTGTGTCTCGCCAAGAACTACGTGAAGCATGCGCGCGAGTTCGGTGCCGAGGCGCCGAGCGAACCGATCTTCTTCGCCAAGCTCCCCGACACGTTGGTGGCGCACGGTGACGATGTGGTCATTCCGCATTGGTTAGAAACACGCGTCGACCACGAAGCCGAATTAGGGCTCGTGCTCGGCTTTGCCGACCCCGAACAACGCGGCCGCAAGAACCTGACCGAGGCGGACGCGCCTGCGGTTGTCGCCGGCTATACGCTGATCAACGATGTCACCGCCCGCAAACTGCAGGGCCAAGACCGCGACCAGAAATACCCATGGCTGCGCGCCAAGGCTCTCGACACGTTCTGCCCGGTGGGCCCGTTCGTTGTGCCTGCCGACGCGATCGACGCGAGTGACTTGCGCTTGATCATGCGCGTCAACGGTGAAGTGCGTCAGGATGCGCGCACCAGCGCGATGGTGTTCGCGATCCCGCAGGCGCTGCACGCGATGGCGCGCTGCACGACACTGCGGCCAGGCGATCTGATTGCGATGGGCACGCCCGAAGGCGTTTCGGCGGTCGTGCCGGGGGACAAGATGGAGGTCGAGATCGAAGGCCTCGGCATCCTGCGCAATCCGGTCGTTAAAGAAGTCGCTCCGTAGCGGAGCGGCTCGCGATCGTAGTCAGCAACGCGCGCTCTAGAAGCGCAGCGTTTCGATCGTCGTCAGCGACGTCGTCGCACCCTGTCCGCCCATCAGCACCAGCGTGCCGTCAGGCACCAGGTTGGCCGTGTGGCTTGCGCGTGCGCCGGTCAACGCCGGAGCGCTGCTCCACGTGTTGGTGGCCGGGTTGAACACGTCCACGTTGGCGATGGATATGGGCACCAGCAGCGTGCCTTGGGCTCCGCCGCAGGCGGCGACTCGGCCGTCAGCCAAAACCGTGGCGCTGTGCAGAGCGCGAACCGTCGGCATATTGACCGTTTGCCAGCTGTTGGTAGTTGGGTTGTAGACCTCCGCACCGCTGATCGGCGCCGCGGTCGTTGCAGCAAGCAGGCTGGGAACGTTCAGCCCGCCCGTCATCAGCACGCGACCGTCGTTGAGTGTTACCTGGTTGTATTGGTGACCCGCGCGACCTTGCGCCATGTTGGCGCCGTTCGTCCAGCCACTGGTTGTCGGGTTCCAACGTTGTACGGCGGTAGTGCTGCTCGCACCGATCGGTATGCCGAAGAAGATCGTGACGGCGACGCCGCCACTGACCATGACCTGCCCGTTCGATAGCAGTGTCAGCGCTGGGGCCAATCGGCGTCCGCCAATGTTTTGGGTGTTCGACCACGTGCCAGTCGCCGGGTTGTAGATCTCGGCCGACTGCAGCGTGCCAGTGATTGCAGCGGTGACATCGGGAGTGAGCGTCGACGTGCCGCCAGCGACCATGACGCGGCCATCGGCGAGCATGCTGGCGCCGTGCAGGATCCGTGACGTGCCCATGCTGCCGGTCGCGGTGAAGCTATTGGTCGTCGGGTCGTAGATCTCGCAGCTGGACAGCACGGTGCCCAATTGGTCGGCGCCGCCAATCACGAGCACGCGGCCGTCGTTGAGGCGCACGGTCGAGTGCAGGGCGCGAGCCGTCGTCATGTTCGGACCGGCGGTCACAGCCATGCGGCGGAAGTCCCAGCGTTCGGTCGACGCGAGGCCAGAGGCCGCGGTCAACGTACCAGCGCCGCCACCGGTGATCAGCACGTCACCAGCACTGTTGTTGTTGTCGGCGTCGACGAGGCTCGCCGACAGTGCTCGCGCGAACTGTAGTGCGTTCGGGGCGACGACTCCGGTGTCCGGCGAACCGGTCAACGTCACGACGTCGTTGGAGAGTTCGCCGATCAGCGTGGCGCCAAACAGCAGCGAGGCGGTCTGCCAGTGCAGTTCGTAGCCGCTGATGCTCGGGTTGTTCGGTAGCGGCAGCGAGTAGCTTGCATCACCGTTGCCGTCGGTAATCAC
>JBNMND010000099.1:0-16607 GCA_051274975.1 Planctomycetota bacterium
GGGTTGTCCTCGACGTATCCATGAATAGGCCTGCGGCAACCCGCCTTGTGAGCGACGTCGATGACTCGCGCATAAGACGGCAACTGTCTGCATCACACCACTAGCGGCTGGGGCAGGGGCGATCCCGGCCCTGCCAACGCAGGCCTTCTAGCTACGCAGTTCCTTCCGATTCACCATTGCGCGCCGCTTCTTGGCGCCGCGTAATCGCCTTCTTTTTCGCGCGATCTTCTAGCTTCGCAGTGCGAAGCATGACGATGCCAGCTGCCAGCAGCAGCGCGACGATCAGCAGTCCGTAATCGAGCCGGGTGGTCGTGAAGATGAGGTAGTCGCCGAACGCGCTATCGGCATATTCCCAGCTGCGCCATTCCTCGAGCGTCGGCTGATTCTCGGCAAACCAGGTGAGCCTCTTGCCTGGGTAGTGGCGGAACGCGTCGCTGGTCGTGAACTTGAAGCCTTGGTCCCGCGCGAACTCGAAAACCTGCTTGTCGGTCGGCTGGTCGAGTTGCTGCCAGACAACCGCGTCATTCTTGAGGCTCGTGTGCCTGGCTTCGGTGCACCAACTGGTCGTGCCAAACCAGAACGTCACGAAGTAGGCGAACGGTATCGCGACCAGTGTGATCGCCGCACTCGACAACGCGAGCGTCTTGCCGTAGCCGCCGCGGCGGATGATCGCGATGCCGACGAGTGCGCCGATCCCCGCGATCAGGTGTCCGACGCGGATCTCATGGGCCCGCGCAGCCATGACCACCGCGACCACGCCGATGACCGCGGCCAGGATCCCGTAGATCAGCGCGCGCTTGCTCGGTGGTGGCGGTAGGGCGCTGCCGTGCAGTAGGTCGGACAGCTTCTCACGGCGTGGCTCCATGGCCGGATGATGCGCGGTTTTCTGCGAGATTGCGAACGCACATTGGAGCCGTCTGCTTTGATGCGGTGGTGAGCGCATCATCGAATCGTCCGGACGCAATTGTCCTTGGGACTGGCATCATCGGATTGGTGACCGCGTGGCGATTGCGGGCCCAAGGCCTCACAGTCGAAGTTTGGACGCGCGATGAGCCGGAACAGACGACATCTGCGGTTGCCGGAGCGATCTGGTATCCGTTCCTGGCCGAGCCTCGCGAGCGGGTGGCAAAGTGGAGTGCGTTCACTTTTCGACGACTGCGCGAACTTGGCGGTGATCCGGATGCCGGTGTGCACATGCAGTCAGTTGTCGAGGTGTTCGACCACGACGAGCCGGACTTGTGGTGGGCCAACGATGTGCCGGGCTTGGTGCGCTTGGCCGCGGATGAACTGCCGGCTGGATATCGCGCCGGTGTGCGCGTCGACGTGCCAGTGTGCGAAGTGCCCGTTCACATGCGGTGGCTCACGTGTGGCCTTCGCGAGCAAGGTGTCACGTTCGTCCAGCGCGAAGTGTCGTCGCTCGACGAACCGCTCGCCATCGCGGACATCGTCGTCAATTGCACTGGGCTGGGAGCGCGCGAGTTGTGCGGCGACAACGAGCTGCAAGCCGTGCGCGGCCAGGTGCTGCGCATCAAAGGGCCATCGATGCCGTACGCGTGGATCGACGATACGGGTAATGGTCCGTGCTACGTGATCCCGCGCGCCGATGGCTTGGTTGTCGGTGGCACGGCGCAGATGGGGGATGAGCGCATGACGATCGATGATGCAGATAGCGAGGCGATCCTTGCTCGGGCCACGCGCGCCTTCCCGCAGCTCAAAGGCGCACAGGTTGTCGCTACGCGCGTGGGTTTGCGCCCTTATCGCTCGACCGTGCGGCTCGAGTGTGAGTCGCGCAGTGGCGGCCGTCGCTTGATCCACAATTACGGCCATGGTGGCTCCGGCTACACGCTCGCGTGGGGCTGTGCCGAAGACGTCGCAGCGCTGCTCACTAGTTGACGGCTGAGAGCTATGCGGCAACCTAGTTGCCATGCGTCTCGCTCTCGCCTTCTCGTCGTGCCGATGGATTCTGTTGTCGCTGTTTGCCTGCGCCACCTTGGCGCAAACGCCGGTGGTCACTTGGGCAGGTGAAAACATGCGCCTCGCCGCCGCGAACGTGACGTCAGTATCCGGCGGTTGGCGATTGACGTTGACGATGAGCAGCGACAACAGCAACGGTGGCTTGCCAACTTCGTGGCGTCGTTGGTGGCATTGCGAAGTCGACAACCTGGTTGCTGGCTCGACGTTGAACTTCCGCATCGCGAGTCCGGGCTACAGCGATGCGATTTTGCCCGTGTGGTCGCTGTCAACCGATGGCGTCAATTTCACCGACTACGTGCGCATGCCGACCAGCGCGGTGCCGATCACGCAGAGCAACCAAGAACGTTTCTCTGTGCAGGTGCCGGTCGGCGTCGTCGCGATGCGGGTGGCGAAGTACTTCCCCTACACGGTGACTCGCAAGGATCAGTTGCTTGCAAGCCTGGCTGGCGAGCCGCGCGTCAACAGCATCGTGTCACTCGGCAACTCGCAGCAGGGTCGGGCCATCCACAAGATCCAACTGACTGACAACAGTGTTCCCGGCACCAACAAAGAACGCATTTGGATCCACGCGGGCGTGCACCCTGCGGAGACGACGAGCTACTTCGTGGTCGAAGGCTTGATCGCTTGGTTGACGTCCGGCGATCCCTATGCCGAGTTGCTGCTCGACCACGCGTTGATCGAAATCGTGCCGATGGCGAACCCTGACGGCGTGGTGCTCGGCAACTACCGCACCAACGCCAACTCGGTGGAGATTGAGTCGCAATGGAGTGCGCCCTACAACTCGTCGCAGCCCGAGGTCGTGGCGCTGCGCACGGCGATCGAAGGCTACATGGGCTCGGTCGCAAGCCCCGGTAGCAACCCGATCCGAATCCTGCTCAATCTGCACAGCTCGCACAACGTTTCGTACCCGTTCCATTTCCAGCACGTCTCCAACAGCAACTGGTCGCCCGGTTGCACTAGCTGCGGCGTGCTGCCGATCGTCAACCAGGTCGAAGGGCAGTGGATCAGCAACTTCGAGACGCGCAGTGCGTTGGTGGCGATTGGTTCGACCGCCTCGAGCAGCCTTGGCTCGCGCCCGTTCGTCGAGTCGATGTGTCACGACCGCTGGACCTCGGTCAACGGCTGGCTCAACGCGCCCAACTTCGAACAGCCAGTGATGGCGATCACATTCGAAGGCACCTACGGCCGCGGCCCGGACGGCTTGACCTGGAACACCGAAGCGGACTACCGGCAGTGCGGCCTCGAGATGGGGCTGGCGTTGTTCGATCAGCTCGGCCTGGGGCTGACCGCAAGCTCTATGACCTACGGTGCGTCGTGTGGCACGACGACGCTGGTTGGTTCGTTGGTGCAACAGCTGGACGGTAGCCACGTCGCCAACCTCGCGGTGCTCGGTGGTGCGTCGAATGGCGTCGCGGTGATGGCTGTCGGCAACACCCCAGTGTTGGTTCCTTTCCCCGCACCGTGGGCGAATTGCGCATTGTTGACGACTCCCGATGCCACCGCAGTCTTGCTGCTGAATGTAGCCGGGGTGGCGGTCCTGTCGGTGCCGGTGCCAGCGATCCCGGGGCTGGCCGCTTACCTGCAGGTGGTGTCGATCGACGCTTCGTTGAACCTCGAATCCAGCAACGGACTCTCGATCGAGAACAACTACTGACCGCTCGCGTCGCGCGATGGTCGGTTGCAGTTGTCAGATCGCTGCTTCGCAAGTAGCGGGCGGGAGGCTATCCTGCACGCGGTGAGCTATCGCGTCGAATTGCCGGTCTTCTCAGGGCCGATGGACCTTCTGTTGCATCTCGTGAAGCAATCGGAGGTCGACATCCATGAGGTCGCGATTGCGCCGATCCTCGCGGACTTCCTGCAGCACGTGAAGGTGCTGGAGCACTTGGACCTGCACGACATCGGCGATTTCGTCGTCATGTCGAGCACCTTGATGGAGATCAAGTCGCGCGAGCTGCTGCCCAACGAGTCGGTCGAAATCGAGGAAGAGCTCGATCCGCGCGATGACCTGATCCGCCGTTTGCTCGAGTACAAGCGTTATCGCGACTTGGCGCGCGAGCTGGATGCCCGTTCGGGCCGCCGTCAGCGCCAGAGCAACCTGGTGATGCCGCAGCCGCCGGAGCTGAAGTCGGCTGAAGATGAGGACTTGCTGGATCTCGGCGAGCTCGGCATCTGGGACCTGACCGCTGCGTTTGCCAAGCTGCTCGAAGAGGTTGGCCAGCATCAGTCGATGGAAATCGAAGTCGAGATGCGCGACGTCGGCTACTACACGCGCGTGCTGCTCGACACGTTCAAGAAGGATCGTCAGGTCAAGTTCTCCGACGCCTTCGACCCGAAGGAAGGCCGCTACGGCATGATCGGCACGCTGATCGCGCTGCTCGAGATGATGAAGCAGGGCTACCTGCGCGCGCTGCAGGAGAACTGCTTCGATGAAATCAGTCTCGCTTACATCGGTGAAGATGATGTTACGGCGGATCTGATCCTGGCCGGCATCAGCGCCGAGGAGATGCGCGAGGATCAGGAAAAGGCCGCGAAGGCTGCCGCGAAAGCTGCGCAGGGTGAGGCGGCTGACGATGATGACGAGGATGAGCTCGGCGAGGATGAACTCGGCGAGGAAGTTGCCGTTCTCGAAGATGGAGAACTCGATGACTCTGACGTTCACGACGGTGACATCGTGGTCGAAGACGTCGCAGAAGAAGAGACTGCGGACGAAGACGCTGCGGACGAAGACGCTGCCGACGAGAGCACCGTCACGGTCGAATCCGAGGCCGATGAGCCTGTCGACGTCGAAGTCACTGCCGAAGATCCGTACGGCCCAGCAGCCGGCGATGGCGACTCGCCTGTCGAGGTTGTTGCGGATGCCGGTGCGTCGGCCAAGTCCGAGGAGTCAGCGACCGATGTCATGGGCGACGAAGCCGCCACGATGGGCGGCGAAGCCTAACTTCGAAAGCGTCTCGCTGTGATGCATTGGGCCCGGGCGCGCCGGTCCCCTGACAAGGGCAGTTCGGGGTGTGATTCCGGCCCTGGTTGAGCCGATAACCCCCGTGCCGACCGCTGCCAGTTACTTTTGATTTGGCTCCGCCTGCCGGGCTGCCACAATCCTTCGGTCGTATTCCACGCGGCCACGCCTCCACCATGCCTGTATCGCCAAGATCCCTACTCGCCGGCATCTTCTGCCTCGGTCTGTCGATCATCATGTTCGAGATCGCGCTCACGCGCGTGTTCGCGATCATGATGTGGCACCACTTCACCTACATGGTGATCTCGATTGGCCTACTCGGCTTTGGTGCTTCGGGCAGTCTGCTGACTGCCACGCGGTTGGGCGAGAAGAAGGGCACGGCAGAACGTGCGCTGGTGTGGACCAGTGCTGCATACGGCGTCAGCGTGGTGCTGGCCTTCTGCTTCACCACGTTCGTGCGCATCGACAGCCTGTCGCTGAAGGACAAGCCAGAGAACGCGCTCGCACTGTTCCTGATCTATCTGATCGTGTTCGTGCCGTTCCTGCTTGGCGGCCTTGGCATCGGTCTCGCGTTGACGCGCTTCGTGAAGAGCGTCAACAAGCTCTACTTCGGCGACTTGGTTGGCTCGGCGGTTGGCGCCACCATCAGTGTCATTGCGCTCAAGGCCTTCGGTGGATCGGCCACGGTCGTGATTGCCGGCTGCTTTGGTTTGATCGCAGCGTTCTGCTTTAGCTTCGGGACGCCGCGGCGATACCTGGTCTTGAGTGTGCCGGGGTTGTTCGTTGGCCTCTGGCTGTTCCTCGGCTTCACCGGGCTGTTGCCGTCGGTCGTGTCGAAGATCGAGTGGAAGGTGCCATACGCAGTTGGCAAGGAGGCGGCGACGATCGAAGCTGTGCTCGCCGACCCCGTGAAGCGCAAGCTCATGGGGATGGCGGACGAGCCGATCGTCAAGTTGCCGAGTGCGACTGCGGAAGTCGAGGTTGGTCCGCACTTAGCCATCTCGGCGCCGATGATCGGCGGCGACATGGGCATCATCGACGCGATCCCCATCGCTAGTCGTGGGGTCGGGCAGGACGGCGCAGCGCCGACGATGCTCTACAAGGATGCGGCGAACCTCGCCAACTTCCCGTTCCTCGATGACACGCAGGCGGCTTCCGCCTACGTCGTGCACAAGGCGTCGGGGCGCACCGATCAGAAGGCGATGGTCATCGGCGTTGGTGGTGGCGTGGACGTTCTCGTCGCACTCGCCAATGGCGCGAAGCATGTGACCGCCGTCGAGCTGAACACGGCGATGATCGACATGGTGACCGTGTTGTACGACGAGTACCTCGGTGGCCTGTTCACGACGAGTCCGTTGGCCAGTCAGATCGAATTGGTCAACAGTGAGGGGCGCGCGTGGTTGCGTTCGCACGACGATAAGTACGACGTAATTCAGATGAGTGGCGTCGACTCGTACACCGCACTCAGCGGCGGCGCTTACACACTTTCGGAGAGCTACCTCTACACCGTTGAGGCGGTGCAGGATTTCTACGAGCACCTGAATCCCGACGGCATTGTTTGCTACTCGCGATTCATGTTGAAGGCGCCGAAGGCCGCTCGCGAGACTCTGCGCCTGGCCAACATCGCTGTTGAAGGTCTGCGCAGCGCTGGCGTCGCCGAGCCGCACAAGCACATCTGTGTGTTGCGTGGGGGCATTGATTGGGCCTCGACGATGATCAAGCAGAGCCCGTTCACCGAGGTCGAGATCGAGGCGCTGCGCGAGTTTGCTCGGCGTGAAGTCTTCGTCGGGCTGATGTTCGATCCGCTGTTGCCGGCCGATGCGGCGATTGAACCGCTGCCCGAGCACTTTTCGGTGCTGATGCCGCGTATCGCGCAGCCGGTCGCGGGCGCGACTAAGGACCTTCCGTCGCGCCACGATGCGATCCGTGCTTTCTGCGCGGCCGCCGCTGGAGTCGCCAAGGGCAAGCCGATTGCGAAGGCATTGTTGCCCGAGGCGATGCGCGCGCAGCCCGTTGCCGATGTGTTGATTGCGCAGCTGAAGAATCTCAAGCCGGCGATCAATGCGCAGGCGGCCTACGTCAAGCAGACGATCAACGACTTCCGTGAACTGCTGCTGGCGAAGGGTGAGGCCAGGGCCAGTTTCTACGATCGATACCCGTTCGATGTGCGGCCGTCGACCGACGACGCACCGTTCTTCTTCAACTTCTACAAGTGGTCGAGCCTGCTCGGTGACGCGTGGAAAGCGAACGACGTCGATGCGTTCAACTACCACACCGACTTCCCAACTGGGCACTTCGTGTTGTTGGTGTCGATGGTGCAGATCCTGCTGATTGCGGCGCTGCTGATCTTCTTGCCGCTGCGCAAGCTGCGGCATGAAGGCGTGCGCGCAGAAGGCACGTGGCGCATCTTCGGTTACTTCGCCGCGCTCGGTCTCGGCTTCATGCTGTTCGAGATCGCGTTGATGCAGAAGCTCGTGATCTTCCTCGGCCACCCGACCTACGCGTTGTCGATCGTGCTGACGAGTTTGCTCGCGTCCGCCGGCTTTGGCTCGCTACTGGCTGGCCGCATCAGGGTGGTGCGCAAGAAGCACCTGATGTTGATCCTGGTCGGCGTGCTCGCCGCGATTCTGAGCAGCGTTTATGTGGTCAACAACGTGTTGCCGGAGTGGCTTGGCCTGGCGCTGTGGCTGCGCATGCTGATTGTCATCCTGATGCTGGTGCCGTCCGGCATCATGCTCGGCATGCCGTTCCCGAGTGGTGTGCGCCTCGTTCAAGAGCAGTGCCCGCACCTGGTTCCATGGGGTTGGGCTATCAACGCCTTCTTCAGCGTGTTTGGCTCGATCTTCTGCATCGTGTTGAGTATGGCGATCGGGTTCTCCAACGTGTTCTACGTCGCCGCGAGTGTCTACGTGATTGGTATCCTCATGATGAAGACGCCCAGCGGCAAGGAACTCAGTGGCACGGCAGCAAATGACGCTGCATCAGGTGGCGCCGTCACATCCGAAGAGGTCACGATCGTTTCGGGATTGGACTAGTGGCGGCAGTGCAACGCGTCGCGGATGCGGTCGTCGATGCGGCGCTGCAGAGTTTGCCCGGATGGGGCCGCGTCGGCAGCGAACTACGTTGCCGCTACGTGTTCCCTTCGTTCCCGGATGCGGTGACGTTCACTACGCGCATCGCTGCCGTGGCCGAAGAGCTTCAGCATCATCCGGAATGGTCCGTCTCCTACACGGCCGTTGTGCTGGCGATGACCACGCATGATGCAGGTGGTCTGTCCCAGCGGGATATCGACTTGGCGACGCGCATTGTTGAGATGGCGAAGGAACTGTCTGCGACGCCGGTTGCCGGGGATCAGGTGCCATCACGCAACCATACCTGGGTGCCGCCAGGACACTTTTACTCGCCGGTCGTCGATGTCCGCGAAGTGATGGCCGATGCTGACAAGCTGTTTGCACCGGGTCAGCACGTCATGCCAGAGATCAACTTGCGCGTAGCTGCGCAGATCGATCTGGTTCGTCAGTTGGCGCGCTTTTATGGCGAAGAAAACTTCCCCACTGAGAAGCGCGATGGTCGCCGCTACTGCTTGGATAACGAGTACTTCTGCTATGGCGACGCGTTCGCCTACTACTCGTTGCTGCGGCATCTGAAGCCGAAGCGTGTGGTTGAGGTTGGCGCGGGTTGGTCTTCGGCGGTGCTGCTAGACACCGATGAGGCGTTCCTCGGCGAGAGCATCGATTGCACGTTCATCGATCCATACCCGGATCGTTTGCTGTCGTTGATGACCGAGGCGGACAAGGCGCGCACGCGGATTCTGCAACGTCGGCTGCAAGACGTCGACATCCGTGAGTTCGAACGTCTCGAGTCGGGCGACGTGCTGTTCATCGATTCGAGTCATATCGCCAAGACGGGGTCGGATGTGTTGCACGCCGTCTTTAGGATCCTGCCGGCGCTGGCGGATGGAGTTTGGGTGCACATCCACGACATCCACGCCAACTTCGAATACCCGCGTGAGTGGGTCGAGGAAGGCCGTTCGTGGAACGAGAACTACTTGATGCGCGCGTTCTTGATGCACAACCACGAATGGCACATTGAGTTGCACGCTGCAACGTTGGCGGAGTGCGCTGCTGACCAATTGTTGCCACTCGTCCCGGCGGTCGGGCAATCGGTCGGTGGCAGTTTGTGGTTGCGTAAGATTGGCGACATGTCGTGAGTTCCTCGCCGGACAGCCCTTGCGAGTCGTGTCTTGCTGCATCGATCGAGCGATCGCTCGCCTTGGCCGCCTGTTGGCGTCGTCGCAAGGCTCGAGTGCGTCGGCGCAGCTAGTTCGCCGCGATCAGTCGCGGTAGGTCCGACACCAATCGCTGCAGCGCTTTGCCGCGGTGACTGAGCTTGTCCTTGATGTCCTTCCCGAGCACGGCGAACGATTGGCTCATGTCGTGGGCGTAATCGGCGGGCACGAAGATCGGGTCGTAGCCGAAGCCTTCGTCGCCACTTGGTTCTGTGTGTAGCACGCCTTCGCATGCCGCCTCGATAGCCGCGAGCACGCGGTCGCCAGGTGCTGCGACACACAGGCTGCAAACGAACCGCGCCGTGCGCTTCGTTGTCGGGACGTCGCGCATCTCTTCGAGCAGACGCATCAGGCGACCGCGATCATCGAGGCCGGGGCCGCCGTAGCGCGCCGATAGCACGCCGGGGCGGCCGTCGAGCGCATCGACACACAAGCCACTGTCGTCGGCGAGCGCGATGCCGCCGGACAGGTTGGCCAGCAGCGTTGCCTTCTTGCGCGCATTTCCGGCGAAGTCGGGCTGGTCCTCGATGGCATCGAACGGCTTGCCGAGTTCGTCCGGCGTGCGCAGCGTGATTCCGAGCGGCTCAAGAAGGCGCGTCAGTTCGGCGCGCTTCTTCTTGTTGTTCGATCCGATCCAAAGTTCCGCCATGATGAGTCCGTGCTGCTTGCAGTCGCGGCCCAGAGGCCCCAGAGACCAAGAGGCCCCAGAGACCCCAGAGACCCAGTGCCTTAGAGGCCCAGTGCCTTGCGTTGCAGTGCGTCGACGTTGATGCACGCCTTCTGACCGATCGCCACCATCTCGTGGAACTTCTCGGTCGTGAACGGCCGCGTTTCGGCGGCGCCCTGGACTTCAATCAGCTTGCCATCGCTGGAGCAGATGATGTTGAGGTCCGCGTCGGCGGTGCTGTCTTCGGAGTAGTCGAGGTCGACGAGCGGTTCGCCGTCGCACAGGCCAACGGAGATCGCCGAGACCATGCCACGCAGCGGCCAGCTTGGTAGCGACTTCTGCTCTTCCATGTAGAGCAGTGCGTCATACACCGCGACCAGCGCGCCGTTGATCGACGTCGTGCGTGTGCCGCCGTCGGCTTGCAACACGTCGCAGTCAACCCAAAGCGTCACTTCCGGAAGTTGCTTGAGGTCGATCGCGCAGCGCAGTGCACGTCCGATGAGGCGTTGGATCTCTTGGGTGCGACCGTCGACGGGTCTGCCGGTGCGGCCATCACGTGGTTTGCGAGGCTTGCCGGCGTTCGGAAGCATCGAGTACTCGGCCGTTAGCCAACCACCCTTCTGGTTTCGATACATCCAATGCGGGACCTGTTCCTGGATACCGACCGTGCACAACACCTTGGTGTTGCCACATTCGGCGAGCACGGAACCGGGGAGGTCCGTGAAGGAACGGGTGAACTTGATCGGCCGGTGCTCGTCCGGCGCTCTGTTGTCTTTGCGGGCCAGAGATTTACTCCTGAGTGGGGTCAGCCCGAGACGCTATCCCACTGCCAGGATCGAGGCGAGGGTGCGGCGCAGTTCATGCACGCCGAATGGCTTTTGCAGGCAATGAATCTCTGGCCAGGCCTCGGGCGCGGTCGCTGGGCTCGGGGTGAGCAGGCAGATCTTCAAATCCGGCGTGTGCTGCCGAATGGTTCGTGCCAGCGGGGTGTGCTCATCAAGCTGGTGGGCGTCGTCGACGATCAGCAGTTCGAACCGGTCGGGGGTCGCCTGCAAGAACGTGTGCGCCGAGGCGCCGTCGGCACAGGCGAACACGGCACGGCCGCTCGCTTTGAGTTCGCGTGCCAGCACGGCTCGAAGAGCTGGGTCCGATTCGAGCACCAGTGCCCCGCCGAAGTGGTGCGAGATGGCGAGGTAGTCTTCGGGTTCTTCGGTGCCGGGCGACGTCGCGTTCGAATTGCCGGCTGCGGTTGCTGCCGATTCTAGGCCGGGGGCTGCGGCCGGCACGGCGATGGGCAAGTTGACCAGGGCGTGCACCGACTTGCCTGGCAGGTGCGACATCGTCAGTGTGCCCGCGTGGTTCTCGATCAGTTGTCGCGCCGCTTCGAAGTCGAGTGCGAACGCGTCTTCAGCCATGCCTTCGCGTTTGCGGCTATCGGCGTTGTCGACCCACTCGAGGTGGAGATCGATCCTGATGGCGGGCACATCACTGGCGAACGAGCGTTCGACCGTGAAGGTCAAGCGGGTCGCGCCGCGTTCGACTTGCAGCAACGAGGAGCAGGCAAACAACAGCGCGTCGCGGATGGCATTCGGGCAGGCTTTGATGCTCGGCAGGTCCGCCGGCGGTTCCCAGCGGAGCTCGAGTCCGAGCTGCATCTGTTGCAGTTCGTCGCCAAGGCTGCTGATCAAGTCGTTGACGTTGATGATGCCCTGAACGATCGGCCGGCCTCGACCGAACGCGATCAGCTTTGAGTGT
This sequence comes from Planctomycetota bacterium, assembly GCA_051274975.1. Lineage (GTDB taxonomy): Bacteria > Planctomycetota > UBA1135 > UBA1135 > UBA2386. The sequence continues at coordinate 11,641 of JBNMND010000099.1, forward strand.
AGAACACGCAAGCGATCAATTGAGGCGAGCATCGCTTCGGCCGCGCGGGGCAGATCGGTGCGAGCCGGCGCCGCTTCGATCAGGTGGTGGGCGCGGCCTTCGACGGCGCTGACCAGGTTGGCTAGTTCGCTCGCCATCGACAGCGCCATCTCGTGGGATTGCGGTGAGATGGCTGCGAACAACGTCTTGGGGGTGCTCGGCGGGGTTGCGGGGATCTCTACTGCTGGCGGTTCTGAGTCGGCCTGTGGTTGTGACGCTAGTTGTGGACCTGCGGCGGTCGCTTGTCTTGGAGCTGGCGCCGCTTCTGGTGTGGGGTCGTGCCGCTCGGCACCGGACGGCGCACTTTCCGAAGTCGTTGTTTCGTGAGTTGTTTCGTGAGTTGTTTCGTGAGCACCTTCGCGCGTTGCTCGCATACGAGTCACCCGCGTTGCGACAAGGGCAACCACGAAGCCAAGGGTGATCCAGACGAGTTCGTACACAGGTGACGCGGAGGGGAGTCCAGCCACGCTATCGAGCTGGCAAGGCCTCGTCGAGAGTTGGTCACCTGCAACTGCTCGGAGTTGCGCGGTTCTTAGACGGGACGTTTTCCGAGCGAGAATGTATGGCAGATTGCGCGAGGACTTGCCGCATCTGGTACGGGCATTGGGTCGCCGTCAACCATCAGGGTGGCGCACGAACGCACTAGCGTATCGGCGAGGAAGCCACCGTGTTCGGTCGTAACCTGTTCGCGCACCGGCATGCAGTGGTGATGCACGAGTTGCTCAGGGACACCTAGGAATCGGCTGCGCAAGCGCCAGCCGGGCACCGTAGCGCCAAGTTCAATCGTCAGCTTTAGGTCGGGGGCGTTGGTGTCACCGATCAGCACGACGCGGCACGGCCAGCCGATGGCGCCGCGGCCGAGGCGGCCAACAAGTTCGAGTTCGCAGTAGTGCTTGCTCTGCAAGAAGCGTCTTGGTTTGAGGAACTGGCACGAGAACAGTCGGGCGCGTTCGTCATCGGCACCAGCGAAGCCGTCGAGGCTGCCGGTATCGCGCCGCCCTTCAAACCAAAGGCAGTTCTCGCTGTTGACGTCGTGCTCGCGATCGACGAACAGCAGCCCGCCTTTGCGCGAAAAGCGCACGCGGCTGCCGGCGGAGGCGATCAGGATGTCTTTCTTGCGGCGCAGGTCTTTGCCGGTGAACTCGGTGCGCTTGCCGGTTGGCGCCGGTTCTCCGCTGCGGTCTTGGTCCGAGGTGGCAGCCGGAGTTCCGGGCATCAGCTCTGCGGGAGCCAGCGAGCTAACTTCTTCGAGGCGCACCTGGAACCCGCGCGCGACGCCGTCTTGCACGGTGCCCGCCCAAAGTTCGGGAAAGTCCTTACGGTCGTAACCGGCGAGGTGCTCGGCGGCCGCCGGCGACGCGGCTGCGGCTCGAAGGGCGTGCCACTGGGCCATCTTCAGTTCGATGCGGCAGTCAGCCGAGCCGTTCCCGATCGGCGCGAAGTCGCCTGAGTTGCGTGACGACCGGGCCGCCTGCAGCGTGGCGAGGGTCGTCGCGAGGCGGTCTGGGTGCGACAACTGGGCGGCGGGCATCGCCCGGATCTTGGCGTGAGTCCGCCCGTGGTGCCACAGCTCATTGTTCGTTTCAGAGATGACGCGCAACTGCCGATGAGAAGGGACGATGAACGAAGTCCGGATCCACGGCGACCCCTTCGCCGACAGCCAGCCAGCTAGCCAACTACGCAGTTTCCTGCGGCTCGCTGTCGGAAACGGCGTGAGATGCGCCCTTTCGCTGACTGGGGTGCCCGCTCGGGCCCCGCTGCCGGGCGAGCGCGAAATCCCGATGACGGATGGGGTTCGCAATTGGGCTACGTCGACGAATCTGCCGCCGGCGGAAGTGGATCTGATCCTGCGCGCGGCGTCTGAGTGCGTCAGTGCGACGGCTCCCTTGGTCACTTTTTGCTCTGTCAGTGGCTACCAGGATACGTTGCGAATGGCTGGACTCGAGTGGCCAGACGCGGCGGCGGTCATGGTTGCCAAGCTTCACGTGACTGCGCCGGAGTTGTTGGATCGCGTGCGAGGCGAGCTGCGTTGGGCGGGTACCGAGAACCCGCCGCATTCTCTTTCGGAGGGCGAACTTCATCGGTGGCTGCAATTGCCGGTTGCTCGCGAGCCGAGAACTTTTGTTCATGTCGCCAACGATCCGTTCGCCGATGGCACGGATCTGGTCCTCGACACATTTGTCCAGCGATTCGCCGAGAGTGGCTTGCGCTTGCGGTTGATCCTGCCGAGGGCGGCGCATGGCACGCTCACCATGCTGCGCGAACGAGCGGGGCAGGCGGCGCACTTAGTGGATGTTGTTGCTGCGGAGTTCGCGCCGGATCACGTGGTTGACGCTGCGGCGATCGTGATGCCGTTCCGCGAGTTCACTGATGGTCGCTACCTGGTGCAAGCACTCGCATCTGGTCGTCCTGTGTGTGTCGCGCGCTTCGCAAGTAACGCGAACATGCTCGAAGGCCGCGGCGTCATGCATGCAGTTGGCGGCCGCAACATCGAGCATGACGCCGAATACGGAGCGTTTTTTGCGCCACATCCGGTGTCGCTGATTGCGCAGATGACTGCCGCGGCAGCCGAGCCGTCGGAGTCGCCGACGGGTTTGCGTGGTCGCAATCATGTGATCGCCAACTTGACGCGTTCGCGCCCCGCCAGCCCGCCGCCAGCGGTTGCGCCGCTTGGCGAACAGCGGCCGGTGGTCGTGCTCGAAGCGCCGATCTTCGAGACCTCATCCAGTTCCGAGCTGACCATCGCGACGGCGCAGGCGCTGTTGCAGCGCGGCAATGTCGACTTGCGGTTGGTTGCGACGACTCCATTCCACCACGACCTCAGCTGGTTGCGCGAGCGCGCGCCCGAGCTACTGCCACACTTGACGCGCAGCCCGGGGCGAGCGGACCTGTGGTTGTCCTCGGGTTGGCCGGTGCGCGCTTCGCGGCCTGATTGCCGCAAGTGGGCTGTGCGCGTCGATTGGGAATATGGCTCACTGCCGCACGAGATGACGCCGCATGTCACGCAAGACGCGGACTTGACCGTCGTGCATAGCGAGGCTGTCTATCGCTCGGTCACGGCTGCTGGACGGCCGATGCGGTCGGTCAAGGTCGTGCCGCATGGCGTTGATTCGGTCATGCATGAGCATGCTGCGCCATCGCCGCAGATCATGCAGTTCAAGGGCAACCGACCGGCCGTGCTGTTTTGTGGCGGCTTGGTTTGGCGCAAGGGCTTTGATGTTTTCCTGCAGTCGGTGCTTGCCGCGCGTTCTGCAGGTCAAGATTTCGTGGTCGTCGTCAAGGGTGTCGGTAGCGGTCAGCACTACGGTCCATACGGCCTTGGCGAGTTGCTCGATCGCTTCCAGACGACTCCCGGCACCCCGCCCATTCTTCGCCTCGAAGAGAATCTGTCGCGTGAAGACCTCGCCTCGGTCTACACCGCGTGCGACGTCATGCTGCATCCGTATCGCGGTGAAGGCTTCTGTATGCCGGTGCTCGAGGCACGTAGCTGTGGCTTGCCGGTGATCGCAACGGGTGGCGGTGCTACGGATGCGCTGATGGAGGGACTTGGCACCCATAAGATCGAATCGAGTCGCCGTCCCGTGGACATACCAGGTGCGCACATTGCTAGGCCGTGGGTTCTCGAGCCGGAAGCGAAGCAGAGTGGCGAATTGCTTACGCAGGTTCTGCAAGACCTCCCGAAGGAGTCGCTAGATGCGCTGCGACTGGCACCTGCGATGCGCGCCGCATTCACGTGGGACTCTGCGGCCCAGAGCCTCGAAGCGTTCGCCGATGAAGGTGTTCGCATTCGTGGCGTCAAGGCCACGCCGAGCGAACCAACTGTGGTCTTGCCACCTGCGCCACGACCTTCCCCTTCCCATACTCACGAGCCGGTCGGTCGTTGAGCTGCTACCGCTAGGTCTCTGACCAGCGATTCTTCGAAGGGGTAGACACGGTGACCGTTGCGATTGCTTTCGTGTTGTTCGTGTTGGTGGCAGCGTTGCTGCTGCTTGCGCTGACACGTATCGCACCCGACGCCGTTTTCATGGCGGCACTGACGGCTTTGATGGCAGTGCCGATGCCGGTCGATGGTGGTTGGCAAGTGGGAGTGCTGTCGGTTGACGATGCCGTGCGCGGCTTTGCGAACCCCGGCGTGCTGGCGATTGCCGCGTTGTTCGTTGTCATCGCAGGTCTCCGAGAAACAGGTGCGATCGATTGGATCGCATCAGGGCTCTTGGGGCGCCCGCGCGGCGAACGCGGAGCGTTGCTGCGGATGATGACACCGGTAGCAGGGCTAAGCGCATTCCTTAACAACACGCCGGTCGTCGCGATGATGATCCCGGCGGTGCAAGACTGGGCCAAGCGATTGAAGCTGCCGCCGTCGCGGTTGCTGATGCCGTTGAGCTATGCGGCGATCTTGGGTGGCACCTGTTCGTTGATCGGCACGAGCACCAACCTTGTCGTTGCGGGATTGGTGTTGTCCCACGATGCGATGGAGCCGCTCTCGATGTTCGGCATCACGTGGATCGGGCTGCCGAGTGCGTTGTTGTGTGGCGCGGTGCTGTTGTGGTTGGGGCCGTATCTGCTGCCGGATCGTTCGAGCCAAGAACAGTCGCTCGCCGATCCGCGCGAATACACACTCGAGCTGCTGTTGCCCGAAGGCAGCGCGCTAGCGGGGCAAACGGTTGACCAAGCGGGTCTGCGGAACTTGCCTGGCGGCTTCTTGATCCAGGTCGAGCGAGGCGACGACTTGGTTGCGCCGGTGGCACCTGACTACGTGTTGCATGCCGGCGACCGGTTGCTGTTTGCGGGCATCGTCGATTCGATTCGCGACCTTGTGCAGACCAGAGGTCTGGTTGTCGCGACGGATCAGGTGTTCAAACTCGATTCCCCGCGGCATCGTCGTCGTTTGTTCGAGGCCGTCGTGGCGCCGACATCGGTGCTTTCCG
>JBNMND010000100.1:0-16563 GCA_051274975.1 Planctomycetota bacterium
CGGCTGGGTGGTTGAGATCGATCCACGCAACCCCGAGAAGCGCGCGGTCAAGCGCTCTGCTCTCGGTCGCTTCCGCCACGAGAACGCGGGCGTTGTGATTGCGAAGGATGGGCGTGCAGTCGTTTATATGGGCGACGATGAGCGCTTCCAATTCATCTACAAGTTCGTCTCGAAGAACCGTTGGAACCCGGACGATCCGGAGTCCAACTGGGGCTTGCTCGACGAGGGCACGCTGTATGTTGCGAAGTTCGACGACGAGCTGCAGGCTTCAGGTAGGGGGCGCGCCGAATGGTTGCCGTTGACGCCCGACGTGCCGGTGCTGCGCGAACGCTTCGGTGACGACCAAGGTGCAATCACGATCTTCGCGCGCATCGCGGCGACGTTGGTCGGCGCCACCAAGATGGATCGTCCGGAGTGGGTCGCGGTGCCATCGCACCAGGGCATCGGGCAGCCGCTAGGCGATATCTACTGCAGCCTCAGCAACAACTACAAGCGACGCACTGAGGACGAGCATCCGGCCAATCCGCGCGCCAACAACAACTTTGGTCACATCCTTCGTTGGCGTGAAGACGACGACGATGCGACCGGCACGAAGTTCTCGTGGGATGTGTTCTTGAGGGCCGGCAACCAGACGCATCCCGAGATCGAGCATCGCGGCGACGTGCCGGTGGTTGAACCGCGTCAAGACTTTGGCTCGCCCGATGGCGTCTTCCTCGATGCTCGCGGCGTCTTGTGGGTGCAGACCGACGTGTCGTCTTCGACAATCAACGCTGGGCCTTATCGCGGCATGGGCCACAACCAGATGATGGCGGTCGACCCTGGTACCAAGGAAGTGCGCCGCTTCTTGGTTGGCCCTCGCGGCTGCGAGGTTACCGGCGTGGCGCAGACGCCGGATGGCCGCACGATGTTCGTCAACATCCAGCATCCGGGGGAGCGGCCGGACGATACCCCGAGTGAGCTGGGTAACCCGCTCAGTACGTGGCCGAAGAACGCGCATGGGCGGCCGCGTTCGGCGACGTTGGTGATCGAACGCAGCGATCCTAAGGATACCAAACCGATCGGCGAGTAGACTGCTTGCGTCGATGGCGCGCAGCTGTGATCGTCATGCTGTGAACCAGCACCACACGATCAATTACATCGAGTTCCCGGTCACCGACATGGCGGCCGCGCAGAGCTTCTACGGTCAGGCCTTCGACTGGCAGTTCACCGACTACGGTCCCGACTACGCTGGCATTCGCGGTGGCGATGGCGAGGTCGGAGGCTTGCGCAAAGATGAGGCAACCGCGCGCGGCGGGCCTTTGGTCGTGTTGTTCTCAAGCGACCTCGAGGCCACCGTGCAGCGCGTCAAGGACGCGGGTGGTGAGGTCGTGACAGAACCGTTCGCATTCCCGGGCGGACGTCGGTTCCACTTCTTGGACCCGAGCGGCAATGAACTCGCGGTCTGGGCTGAGTAGTAGGGATGCGGTAGGCCGCGTCGGCACGGCGCGTAATTGTAGCGGGGGTGACAGGTGGTTCGACGGGTCGGCTACGTTGGCGCGCTGTAGCTCTACAGCCCACCACACATGCGCATGCAACTGTTTCGTTCTGTTCCATTTCTGGTCACTTCGCTCCTCACGCCGCTCGCCACGGCTCAGGACATTGCCGCGGTAGCTTCCGATACCGCAGCCGAACAGCCGGCCGAACCTGAGAAGGTCGCGTTCTTGCGCCCTTCGGGCTCGTACGCGGATCTGCCCGAGGCTGGCTTCGATCCGATGAGCCTGCTGTTGGGTGGCGGCGGTGGCACCCCGAAGTCGTTCTACCAGTTCTTGGAGCTGGTCGACGAGCTTGCGACCACGCCCGGTAGCAACGTGCTGCTCGATCTGTCGGCGGGTGTTGGCATGAATCTCGCGCAGCAGCGCGAACTCGAGCGCGCCATCACACGCGTGCGCAAGGCCGGCAAGCACATCACCTGCTACCTGGAGCATGCCGGCATTGGCAACTATCAGATCGCCGCGCAGTGTGACCGCATCTTGTTGGCGGACATGGGCGGCGTCGACTTGCGTTCCCCCGCGCTGAACGTCATGCATTTCAAGGATGCGCTCGACTTGCTCGGTGTGCAGGTGGAAGTGACGCGTGTCGGGGAGTTCAAGGGTGCAGTTGAGCCCTACCTGCTGCCGACGATGTCGAGTCACTTGCGTGAGCACTACCAAGCGATGTTGACGTCGATGAACCAGGACATCGTTCGTCGCATCGCGAGCGGTCGCAAGCTGTCGACCAGCAAGGTGCGCGAACTGCAGGAAACTCGTGCGTTTACCGCCAAGCAGGCGTTGCTGGAGGGACTCGTCGACCGCTTGGTTCCATGGACGGGTGCGAAGCGTGCCCTGACGTTGGCGCGCGGCGACTCGGACTACGAACTGGAGGACGTGGCGCCCAAGGCGAAGAAAAAGCGTCGTGACCTGATGTCGCTGATCGGCGATCTGATGCGCTCGAAGAAGGAAGAGGAGATCGAGGACCCCGAGATCGTGGTCATGCATCTCTCCGGCCAGATCGTCGACGGCAACTCGGCATCGGCTGGCAGCATGGTCAGCGGCCCGTCGGTCAAGCGTCTCGACAAGCTCGCCGACAACGGACTCGTCAAGGGTGTCGTCATCCGCATCAACTCACCCGGCGGCTCGGCAACGGCCAGTGAAGCCATCCGTCAGGCGATTCTACGCCTTGCTAGCAAGAAGCCAGTCGTGTTCTCGATGGGGGAACTAGCTGCTTCCGGCGGCTACTGGATTACCGCGATTGGCGAGCCAATCCTCGCCGAAGTCGGCACCATCACTGGTTCGATTGGCGTCTTCGGTATGCGCTTCCAGCCCGGTGCTCTGATGCGTCGTGTCGGTGTGCACACCGAGCTCGTTCGCATTGACGAAGGCCCGATGATGGATGCCATGGATCGTCCGTGGAGCCCAAAGGCCCGCGCCCGTATCCAAGCCGGCGTCGATGAAATCTATGACCTGTTCCTCGACATCGTCGCGACCTCGCGCAGCAAGACTTCGCAGCAAGTCAACGCCATCGCCGGCGGTCGCGTTTGGTCCGGTCAGCAAGCGTTAGAGAACGGCCTCGTCGACAAGATCGGCGGCATCGATGACGCGGTCGCGATGATTCGCAAGCGCGCCAATATCGAAGGCGACCTCGAAGTGCGTCACGTTCCGGAGCCAGGCAACTTCGCCGACTCCCTGTTCAATTCGCTGTTCGACGCCCACATCCAAGCCGCCCCCAACCGCGCCCTGTTGCAAGTCATGCTAGCCCAATGCGGCCGCTTCAGCGAAGTGCTCGGCATGCTCCAGGAAGCCATTCTCGGCGACGGCAAGACCAAGATCTACGCCCTGATGCCGGCCGGCCTACGCGTCCGCTAACCGCAGCCCGCAGCGCCAACTGGTGGATTGCTGGCGGCTACGAACCGACGTGCAGTTCGATCGCGTTGCTCCAATACGTGGCGCCCGTGAAGTCGAACGCAGCGTGTTGCAGATAGAACGTCTGTAGCGCGATTGCTGGCGGTAGTGGTACCGGGAAGAACAGGCTCGGTGCTGGACCACCCGTTGTGAAGTTCAGTTCGGAAACGTCGGGGCTGACATACAGCGAGCAGCCGGTTGTGCCTAGCAACGGGTCGAGGTCGATGGGCAGCTGGATGTTTTGGAAGCTCTGGTTGCTGGTGCCGACGATCAGCGCACCGGCCATGCCGACGACCGCGCCCGTGCTCGGGTAGCCAATCGAACGCGTCGTTAGCAAACTGCCCGCCTTCAGCGATCCTTGCACTCCGAGTTCGACGCCGTAGCAGCCAGTTCCGAACGGCAGCGCCATGCCACTTGGTTGCACGCCGGCGAGGAACGCATTCGGGTTGCCTTGCGAGTAGTTGGTCGTTGCGCCGGATTGCACGTCGATCGTGTAGAAGGCGTGGCCGCCACCGATCAGTTGCCCGTCCGGGCGTTCGGCAAGCCATTGCACGCTAGAGTTGGCGCCGAACGGTCCCGCATCGGTGAACGCCCCAGTCAGAGGATCCAGCGTTCCAACGCCGCTCGCTGCGCTGTAGGCGTAGAGCAAGCCCTGGTGCATCGTCATGCCGACGATGGTTTCGCCGGTGTTGCCAAGGAACGTGCGCGCTCCGGTCGTCGTGTTGATGCGCGACAGGGCGTCGCCACCCGCCTGCCGTTCGATCGCGAACAACTCGCCGCTGCCGGCATCCGCCATGGAACGCACGTCGTTGCAGACCGCGATGATCTGCAAGTCCAGCGAACTCGGGTCGAGGTGCGTCAGGAAGTAGGTCGGTGAACCGAGTAGGCCACGGCTGATCGTCCACAGTTCGCCTTGGCTGTCGCGGGCGAGGCAGTTCTGGCCGAACAGGCCCGGCGTCGCCAGTGAGCTTTCGCCGGAGGAGGATTGTACGGTGTAGATTGCGCCCGACCAGGTCACCCCGATCATGTCTTGAGCTTGGAGGCTCGTGGTCGCGGTGGCGGCAAGAAACAATGCAAGGCAGCGTGCGGTGCGCATGGGGAACTCTCCAGTTGGTCTCGGGAACGCGGTGTTGCCCGATAGCGATGCCATCGCCCGACGTAACTTGATGAGCGGATCCGCGCAGATCGACGGCTGCCATCCGGCAAAATCGGGCCACCTGAGCAACAACGGCCGTTCTTGCCTGCCTAGCTGGAGACTGTCATCGGCTCGCCGTCGAGTCGCTCGGTCAGGTTCTGTAGCACGACCTTTGCCTGCTGAGCCGAAGTTTGGCGCCAATCGAGCACCGCATCGGCACTCCTGCGGGCCGGCTCGACGAACTGTTCATGCATCGGGCGAACGGTGGCGAAATACTGCTTGATCACCGATTGCAGCGTCCGGCCGCGCTCGTCGATGTCCCGTTGCACGCGACGCAGGGCACGCACATCCGCCGGCGTTTCGATGTAAAGCCGCAGGTCAAAGGATCGCCGCAACTCGGGCACTGCTAGTAGCAAGATGCCTTCGCAGATGATGATCGGCCGTGCCGCAACGGGCTGGGTTTCGGCCCCTCGCGTATGTGTGGCGAAGTCGTAGATCGGGCGTTCGATAGCCCGGCCACTCAGCAACTTGCGGATGTGATCGGCGACAAGAACGTTATCGAGGCTGTCCGGATGGTCGAAATTTGTGGCCGCCCGGGCCGGCAAAGCCTGATGGCTGAGGTCTTTGTAGTACGAATCGTGGTCGATCACACAGCAACGTTGCTGTCCCAATACGTCCACAAGCGCCCGTGTTAGGGACGTCTTGCCACTGCCGGATCCGCCGGCGATTGCGATTGCGAACGGTTTGCTGCGCATTGAGACCTGGAAAGTATCCAACCTAGGCCTCGCCGCCCAGGTGTCGCGGGGGGAACCGGCTCACTTTCTTCGTCGACCAGGGCTTGAGCCGGGCATGTGAAGAGGCTTACTCTGTTACCAGTCGGTGTTGCGCAGGTCGTGACGCCGCACAAGCACCCGTTGACATACGATCCGACGAACGTGTTCGCTCGCATCCTTCGTGGGGAGATCCCAGCGAAGGTTATTCACGATGACGAACACTGCATGGCGTTCCACGATGTAACGCCTCAGGCTCCAACACACTTCCTAGTGATTCCCAAGCGGGACATCGCGACGTTGAGTGATGCGACTCCCGCAGATGAGAGCTTGCTCGGGCATCTCCTTGTGACGGCCGCCAACGTCGCGAAGCAGTTGGGAGTGGATGAAGACGGGTCGCGAATCGTGATCAATAACGGAGCGGGTGCTGGGCAGACGGTGTTCCATCTGCATGTGCATGTTCTTGCTGGTCGCAACTTGGCTTGGCCGCCGGGCTGATCGAATTCTTAATGAGCAATAAAGGTGATGCGCGCGACGAGTTCGCCGAGCCCGAAGTCATGTTCCTGCCGTTGGCGGCGGAGCCTGGTGACGCATGGGGCACGCTCGACCCCGGCGTGATTGCGCGCCGCATTCCGGACTTCGTGCACCAGATCCTCAACCAGGGTCAGGTTGGACCGACGGCGATGCTCGAATTGCAAACGGCGTCGGACTCCGGTCCGGTGACATGGGTGCAACTCGATGCGCCACCGGATCACGAAGATGCGTTCGACCTGATGCCGGGCGAGGTCAACGTGCACGCGGTCGTCAGCGGCCAGGTCTCGCCGACTGAAGGCGGCTTGAACCTCGAGTTCCACGTCTTCCGCGATGACGACGACGGCGACTACGTGACCGAGAAGATGGGTTTGGTGCTGTCGATGCAGGACCCCGTCACCGGTCTACTCAAGCTCGCGCGGCGACTGGCTCGCTCGTTGGCTATTCCGTTCCAGGATCCGCCGAAGGGATTGTTGACCAAGAATGGTCGCGCCTTCCGTCACTTCTTACGCGGCCTCGACAACGCGATGCTGCTCAGTGGTGACCTTGAGATTGCGTTGCCCGCTGATCGCGCGGCGTTGATCCAACCGTTCGCCGATGCACTCGTGCTCGACCCGTCGTTCGGTTGGGCGTTGCGCGTGGCCAATGCGACGACTGTGATCGCACTGCACGGTGCCCGCCTCGATCGCGAGACGGTGCGATCGTTCCTCGATCGTTGTTACTCGGCGCAGCCGTTTGATGGCGAGGCCTGCGTGGCCGTCGCCGAACACCTGTCCGAGCTTGGCGATGACGAACGCGCCTTCGCCTGGCTTGAGCACGCGACGCACCTCGATCCACCGCCGTGGCAAGGCCTCGAGCACCTCGGCATCATCAAAGCACGCAGTGGCGATCCGAAGGCCGCGCGCGACTTGTGGGAGAAGGGGCTGTCCGTCGACGGCCACCCCGATTTCTTCTCGCACCTGGCGCAACTGAGCTTCGTCGAAGGCCGCCACGATGATGCCTGGAGCTTGATTGCTCGCGGTTTGCGCCGTTTGCGCGAACGTACGCTGCGAGCTGCCGAATGGGTCGACGTAGGCCGCGGCGCTGGCGTCTTGCTCGAGAACCTGCAGTCTCACCTGGCCGATCGCCAACCGCCGCCCGAGTTGGCGGAGACGCTGATGTCGTTGCGTTCGATGTTTGCCGGCGAGGACCGCGTCGCGCTCGGCTTGTGTCTGTTCGCATGCGGCAAGCGTCGCGAAGCACGCGTCGAACTGGCTGCCGGCATGCGCTCCTTGATGGACCTGACGGCACGCGATCGTGCGGTTCGCGCGATGCTGCAGATCGACGTCGTAGACTTCGAAGCGCGCTTCGCCAAGGCGACTGAGCGCAGTTTGCGCGGCCGCAATCCGAAGCTCGCGCTCGCTGAGTTCCAACTCTGGTTGCACTTGCAGCCCGAGTTCTGGCCGGCGCTCTACTACTCAGGAATCATTAAGCGCCGTCTGTCCGCCAACGAGGAATCGCTCGACTTGCTGGCCGCCGCGCTCGAAGTGTCACCGCATCAGCCGGACATTCTGTTCGAGATGGCTGAGTTGTTCTCGCGCCGCCAAAACTCGAAGCGCGCTCTCGAGTTGGTCGACCGTGCATTGCCCCAGCGCATGGGTGAGGCGCGTTTGCATGAGGCGAAGGCGCGCTACCTGCGCGATCTGTCGCGCAAGGATGATGCGCGGCAAGTGGTGGCTCGCGCGATGACCGGTGGAGTCGATAGTCCCGAACTGCGGCGTCTCGGCCGCGCGCTTCGGCGCGACTAACTCGCGCGCTCCGCGAGGTTAGCGTGACGCAGGCTATGTCGCCGCAGCAGCGACGAGGTCGAGCATGCTTGCGACCGCATCTCCGATGCGTGGACCGCTACCGGGGAGGCGAGTGAGCAGCCCGATTCCGTGGCTTGTCGTGATGAGTGTGCGTGCAAGCCGCTGCGTAGGCACGTCGTCGCGGATCTCGCCCTTGGCCTTGGCGCGGTCAAGGGTCTCGCGGTAAGCCGTCTCAAACCGCACAACTTGGCGCTCGACGATTGCGAGCGCCTCCGGGTCGGCGCGGTTCTCGACCATGGCGGTGACCGTGAAGCAGCCTTCGCTCGGGCAGCTAGTTGCATAAGCGGCCAGGCTTCGTAGTAGCGTGCGCAGGTTTTCAATCGGCGACCCTTCGGCCTGGAGCAGTGCGAGTTTCAGGTCCGCTTCGCGATCGCCAGATCGCTCGAGTGCCCGAAGGTAGAGGCCGCGTTTGTCGCCGAATGCGCTGTAGAGACTCTGTCGGCAGATCCCGAGGTGCTCGGTGATTTGGGGCACGCTGGTGCCCTCGTAGCCGCGTTCTCGGAACAGCCCGATGGCCCCTTCGAGTATCTGGTCTTCGTCGAATGTCCGCGGGCGTGCCATATCGTTCTCTAAAGAAGGCGCGTTCTATCTATATTCAAGTCGTGACTTGAGACTCTAGTGGTAGCGGGGTGCTTCCATGGGCACTTTCTGGCCTCGTCGACAGAACCGGGTTTTGTCATTATAGAACCGTCGGTCTAGAACTCGAAAGCGAGCAGCGCCTGCTCGACGTAACCGTCCAAAACTACATCCCATGAGCCAGTTCGAATCTCTCCTGAGTCCGGTCGATCTTCGCGACCTCGCAGTCAAGAACCGCGTAGCACTCGCGCCCATGACACGTGCCCGAGCGGGCAAATCGCGTCTCGCCAACGGCTCGATGGCCGAATACTACGCCCAGCGTGCTGGCGTCGGCCTAGTGATTACAGAGGCCACCACGGTTTCAGCACAGGCTAATGGCTGGGTCGAATCCCCGGGCATCTACACCGATGAGATGGGTGCGTCTTGGCAGCCAGTCGTCGAGGCCGTGCACTCGGCGAAGGGTGGCGGTGCGCCGATCTTCTTGCAGTTGTGGCACTGCGGGCGCGCATCCCACAGCGCGTTCCATGGCGGTGAGCCGGCGGTCTCGGCCAGCGCCATCAAGCTCAACGGAGAATACGTGCACACCCCGGAGGGCAAGAAGGACTACGAGACACCGCGCGCGCTTGAGACCGAGGAGCTTGCCGGAGTCGTCGCCGACTACGTTGCGGCCGCACGGCGGGCCGAGGACGCGGGCTTCGATGGCGTCGAAGTTCACGCGGCTAACGGATACCTGCTCGACCAGTTCTTGCAGTCGAAGACGAATCATCGCACGGACGATTATGGGGGCACTGTCGAGAACCGCTTCCGGTTGCTACGCGAAGTCGTGCAAGGCATCGCCGAGGTCTTCCCCGCGTCGCGCATTGGCGTGCGTCTTTCGCCCAACGGCGTGTTCAACGACATGGGGTCGCCGGACTATCGCGAGACGTTCCTTCACGCCGCCAAAGAGCTCGACACCTTGGGGTTGGCGTACTTGCACCTCATGGATGGTCTGGCCTTTGGCTTTCACGAACTCGGTGAGCCGATGACGCTTGCTGACTTCCGTGAAGTCTTCCGCGGGCCGTTGATTGGCAATTGTGGCTACGACGGCGACACGGCCAACGCAGCCATTGAAAGCGGTGCCGCGGATATGATCGCGATCGGCCGCCCCATGATTGCCAACCCGGACTATGTGGAGCGCCTGCGCAACGGTTGGTCACTCGCACCTCTTGCGGACATGAGCTCGTGGTATTCCGGCGGTCAAGCAGGGAAGGGATACACCGACTTCCCGGCCTACCAGGACGAGACTTCGGCAGCCAAGCAGTAAGAGGCGGTGGCCACTCTGAACGCAGCGGCACGATCGCATTCGCGGACCGCTTAGATCAGCTTGTTCGTTGCGCGACTAACGTGCCGTCAGCAGTTGTGCATAGCCTGTTCGGAAGTCTGGCACTGACGGACGCCAACCGCTCGCGCGAAGCAGGTGATTGCGAATGCGCTTGCTGCCGGGCGCGACGCGGATGTGTTTTCTTGTCGTTGCACCGCGCACGCATCTGGTGTGCTTGAATGATGGTCATGCGATTCGCTTCGGTTTGGAAGGTCTGGGTCTTGTTGATGGCTACTTGTCTTGTGACTGGTGGACTCGTCGCACAAGTCGAGCGCTACGAACTCGGCTTGCGACTGCGGGCGTTTGAGCGACGATTGGATTCGGTCACAGACGAAACCCGCCGTGTCGCAGCCTTTGCTGCTCTAGATCGCGCCGTGCAAGCGTTCTTCCGCCTTGACACCATGGCCGTGGCCAAGGCTATCGATGATGCGGATTGTGCGCTGGCCGGGGGCGGTTGGTCGGTGGCGCAGCAATACGCGCACAGCCTTCAGTGGCAGCTCGATGATCGCCTCGTTTCGCTTGGAGAGACGGCGGTGTCGGGCAAGCTCAGCATTGCGTACCGCATCGAGGACGAAGACTTCGAACCAGTGGGCTGGTCGCTTGTCGTTCGTGCGCCTGGCGTCGATGAGCCGAACGTCATCCCCTTAGATGAGTTGCCGCAGACCATTTCGATTCCGTTGGTTGGCGTTCCTGTTGGCGACCACATGCTGAAGTGGTCGCTCGTGCAAGGCGAGCAGGTGTTGCTTGAACGCGAGCAAGCATTGTCGGTGGTCGTGGACCTTGCCAACAGGCTGGCTGGGTTGGCCAAGGCACAAAAACTGGCCAAGGCCCAGAAGCCTGCCACGATCGAATCCAAGACGTTGCCGGCGTTGGTCAAGATGCTGCAGGGCATGCAACGTCGTCGTGCGGCGGAGACCATCTTGCCTGGCGCCGAGATCCTTGCCGAGGCCGAAGCGCTGTCTGCATGGTGTTCGGGGCCACAAGACAGTGCGTTCTACGGCGGCCATCGCCCTGGGTCGTTTCGCCTACGCATTCCCTTCGGCAAGCGAACGGTCTCGGTGCGGTTGTTCGTTCCCAGGGTGGTGGACAAGGCACCGCTGGTGCTTGCCCTACACGGTGCCGGCGGTAGCGAGAACCTGTTCTTCGACGGCTATGGCGATGGGCGCGTGGTCGCTCTTGGCGCGGAGCGAACGTGGCTCGTGATGGCACCGCGGTTGACGCTTGGATCGCTGGATTGCGCCGCGCTAGTGGATGCGTTGGCGCAACGATTCCCAGTCGATACCAAGCGCGTGCTCATGGTTGGTCATTCGATGGGTGCCATGCAGGCCATCGCAAACGCGGTGCGCGCGCCGGAACGATATCAAGCGGTTGCCGCATTGGGCGGCGGTGGTCGGGTTCGTCGCAGCGAAGGCTTGAAGAATCTGCGCTTCTTTGTCGGCGTCGGCACTAAGGACTTCGCTCGCGCTGGCGCCAAGGGGTTGCACCGCGCTCTGGAAGCGGCCGGAGCCTCTAGCGAGTTTCGCGAGTACGTTGAAGTCGAGCACCTGGCGATTGTTCAGTTGGCACTGTCTGATGTATTCCGCTTCTTCGACAAGGTGCTTGCTCGCTAGCGCGGATGGCGAGTTGAAGATGAGAACCCTAGCGCGCCTTGTGCTCCTCAACGTACCGCCGAGCCTCGTCGAGCTTGCGCCGCAGGTCTTCGCTCCGCAATGCCTGAAGGATGCGGTTGCTCTGCTTGCGAGTGAGCTTGCCCTCGACCTCGTCTTGGAGCACGTCGAGCGGCACGGCGGCCATGCTCCAGTCATCGCTGCGCTGGGTTGCGAGCGGTAGGTCCAGGTTGCTCGTAGCCTGCAGGTTCGCGAGGGGGTTGCGGCCCCAGGCGTAGCGGAAGTGCGTTGGCGCAACGACTAGCGGACTGCTCAAGACCAACTGCTTGCGATCAAGGCGTGGCTTGCCGCGGTCGTCCTTGCCTACTTGAAGGTGCACAGCCTTCGCTGGCTGAAAGCGACGGTCCTCACCGGCGATGGCGAAGCCAACGATGGCGCCATCTTCGGGATCGTTGACATCGGTATCGAATCGCAGCACGAGAGAACTATCGCGAACGACCGTTTCGACCAGCGCTGGTGGCTTCCAACGCAGTTCGCGTTCGAAGCCATATTGCGTGGCCAGCGCCCAGCGCGCCATTCGTTCCCCGGCGGGCACTTTGACTTGTGGGTGGTACCAGCGACGACGCAGGTCGTAGGTGCTCGCGAAGCCGATGTTCTTGTCGCCGCTCTGCCATATGTCCAAGAACGTTTGGTACTGAGCGGCGCGGACGTAGATGCCCGTGTTGAACATCTTCTCGACGTAGTCGGCGTCGGACTGCGGATAGCCATCCGTGCACAGCGACAAGATGCCAAACGGCATTTCCGAATCGCCGAACGCCTCGCGCCAGGCGCGAATCATCTCGGGCAGCACCACGCGGTACATCGCAACCCCAGGCATGCCGTCGAACGTGTTGTTGTATCCCTGGTGGAAGATCACGCCCTTGATGGACAGGCCGACGAGCGGCGCAATCATTCCGGCATAGCAGTGGCTGGGATGGTTGAAGTCGGCAATCGGCCCGGGGAGTAGGTCTGTCGGGTCCTGCAAGCGATTTTCGGGCACCGGCTTACCGGCCTTCGTTTGGCGGGCGACCCACTCGCGGTTGCGCTTGACGCGCTGTTCCAGATCCTTCGCGGAATCCCAATCGTCAACGCGCTGCTGCCAATCGGCGAGCTTGTTGCGAACGTGCTCGTCATTCATTGCATGCAACCGCGCGGTTGGCACCCACGTCTCGACTGCGGAGCCACCGCGCGACGCATCGACAACTCCAATTGGCACACGGCTCGCCATGTGCACGCGGCGAGCAAATGCGTAGCCAATCGCTGACAGTTCGCGCGCGACGTTGGGTGTGCAAACGTCCCAGTCACCCTTGCGGAAGTGGCGATTGAACCAACTGCTCCATTCGTGCAAACGTGCGAAGCCACTGCACAGTTCGGGACCCTCAGCGAATGGGACGGTGAGGATGCGAATCTGCGGGAAGTTGGCTGAGACAATCTCAAGAGCGCCGTTCTCGACCTTGGCGAGTTCGAACTCCATGTTGCTCTGGCCACCCAGCACCCAAACGTCACCGATCAGGATGTTCTCGAGCACATGCAACGCGATGCTGCCCGCGACCGTCATGCGTTGCGGCTTCGCGTTCGCTGGCATCGCGGGAAGCACGACCTTCCAGGTGCGATCTTTACCCGCGTTGGCCGTTTGTTCGCTGCCGCCAAGCGAGACTGTCACACGCTCACCGGGCGTGGCCCATCCCCATACGGCGATTGGCTTGTCGCGCTGCAAGACCATGTTCGTTTGGAACACGTTGCTGACGCAGAGGCCGGATGCGATAGCTGGTACGTCAATGACATCGCGCCGCGGCATTTTCTGTGCCGAGGCGGACATCACTGGGAGAGCTACTGCCGCAAGCAGCGAAACAAGAACGGTCGCGCAGTTTCTGTACATGGTGAGTTCCGCGAGGTAGGGCGGTGGCAGACGATCGTTGCGATCTTGCGGAGTGACGGCAAGAGCGTGCTTCTCCGTCGATGGTGTTTGACGGAGCTCTCTCGCCACGCCTAGGGAGGAAAGCGCGACTGCACTATTGCCGACAGCCGTCGCCTCTTCTTGGCGGCCGCGATCTACCGGCTGGTGCGAGTGAGCCAGTAGGCCGCGGCGCCGACGGCGAAGGTCGCAAGCACGGCCCAGCCTTGCTCCGGTTCTCTGCAAATCAGCAGGGTCGCCGAGGTCAGCGTGGCGGCGACGAACAGCGCCGGCGCAATCATGCTCGATGGCTTGCCCCGCAGTTTCGGCAGGAACAGGCAACCCACCGTCATGGCAGCGCACACGGAAAGCGTCACGCCCAAGTAGCCGAGCAGGCTCTCTAGTTCCGACACCAGGATGATCACCACCGATGCGATCACCAGTGCCCCGACCGCGTAGCCCGGTCGACCGCTCTTGAGCTTCAATGCTCGGGGGAGAAAGCCGTCTTCGGCCATCTTTGTCGCCACCCTTGGGCCGGCCATCAGCAGGCTTGAGACCGAGGTCGCCAAGGCCACGGCGATGATGATGCGCACGAAGATTGCTAGGCCCGCGCCGCCGACGCTCTCAGCTGCAATTGCGGCGACATCGGCTTGGCCGGCGACCGAGGCGGCCGGAGGGCCGTAGACGAAGACTGTGTTCAGGGCGAGGTAGAGAGCGGTGGTGGCGACGGTTCCCATCAGCAACGCCTTTGGTATTTGCCGTCGCACGCTTTCGCCGGCGACATACACGGCTGCGTTGAAGCCTGAGTAGCTCAGCGAGATCCATACAAGCTGCTGCGCAAAGGCGCTTAGATTGAAGGGGCCAGCGGACTCCGTTGGGGCTCCCTGGAAGTCGGTGCGAAGTGCGAGTCCGACGAACACAGTGAGCAAACCAAGCTTCAGCATGACCGCCACGTTCTGAAGCAAGGCACCACAGCGAGGGCCGAACCCGTGGAGCAATCCGGCGGCGACCACGAGGGCGATCGCGACACTATCCGTCGGTAGCCATGACGGCAGAACGAGGTAGCTCTCAAAGGCGGTGGCGGCGAAGGCGATGGCCCCCGTGAATCCTGCGATCAAGGACACCCAGCCACCGACGAAGCCCAGCAGTGGGTGAGCTGCGCGTGACAGAAACAGGTACTCGCCACCGGACTCCGGCATCGCTCGCACTAGCTGTCCGTATGCAATGGCTCCACAGATGGCGATGACGCCGCCAACCGCCCAGGCAGCGATCACTCGCTCGGGAGTGCCGAGGGTTGCGAGGGTGAAGCCAGAGGTGGTGAACACACCGGCGCCCACCATGTTGGCGACGACCAGGAAGCTCAGCGTCCAGAGGCCGAACCGACTCTCGCTCGAACTCATGACTTCTCGACGTGGGGTAGGTCGTTCTCGTGCAGGCTGGGGATGCTCACTCCGTGACGGAAGCCTTCGGCGTCGATCCCCTGACAGAACTGCTCCTCGCGGGCACGTTCGTGGTTGGGGGACCAGTCGCGAGAAGCGGCCGGGTTTCGCTCGAAGTCGATGAGGATCAGTTTGTCACCCGGGGGAGGGAGTTGGCGGATCGAAGCCTCGGCGCCGACGGGGCTATTCGACTGCTTCGTCGAAGCTCACGTTCCATGTGTGCCGTCGCAGAATGGCATACCCATTAGGATACCCGCAAATACCCGTGGGCGGCGATTCTCGCGTTGGCGATAGAGTGAGGCGCGTCACCGTCCGCGATGTCGTGGTGAGCGAGGGTGCGAACCGCAATGCCGTCAGGGTGCACCTCAAGCAGTTGGTGGCGGCTGGACACCTCGCTTGGCGCGGGCGCGGCGCCTGGTGCGAGCGGGGTGAGCTCCTACTTCTTAGGAGTCGCTAGAGCGGCCAAGCCACTCCTACTTCGCAGGAGCCGCCATCTGCCGGAGATCAATACGATCGATCGAGCTGCTGCGCAGCAGGTGGTCCATTTTGGCGTCGGTGAGCCACTCGTAGACCAGGTCCATCGGCGTGCACAGCCCCATGTGCGGCACGACCACCGGCTGACCCTTGCCGTGCGTGTAGATCTTCGAGAACACGCCGATCAGTTGGCGGGTGTCGGAGCGGTAGATGCCGCCGCCCGAGTTGCCGAAGTAGGTTGGTGCGTTGACCATCCAGTAGTTTGCGCCGTTGAGCACGTTGTTGAGTGAGCTGACTTCGCCCTTGCTCGGCACCGGATCGTTGCCGAGCGGGCAGCCGACGGCGCAGACTTGGTCCCAGACCTTGACCTGGTCGGTCTCATTGCGTGGCAGCACGTTGGCGATGTTTGGCATCGTGCGCTCGGTTTCGAGCTGCACCAGGGCGGCGTCGATCTTCGGCTCGCTGGCGACCATGCGGCCCTTCACGATCAGGTTCTCACCGGCCAAGTAAACCGTGACGTCGAAGCCCGTCTTCTTGGCGCGCGGCGTGTCGGCGAGGATGTTGCGCACGACGTGGTAGGACGTCAGCACGTAGGTCTCAATCTTGTTGCCGTTCTTCTTGTTCGGCCCCGAGAACACGATGGTGCCAGAGCCAACGGTGTCGTCCCCGTTGAGCTGCACGGTAGGCAGCAGCATCTTGTCCGTCAGCTCTTTCTTGTCCTGATAGATCTTGCTGGCGAGCGTTGCGATCTGGCCCCGCGTCTCGGACATCTTCATCGCGGCGTTCTGTTCCTTGGCACGAACCTCGCTGATGTAGGCGTCGACGAGTGCCTTAGTGCGCGCGAAGTCGGTCGACATCTCATTGCGGAACGTCTTCACGTCTCGCTGAGCTCGCTCGAGTTCGTCGGCAATCACGTTGGCTTGGTCAGAGCCGGCGGCCGCGACTTGTAGTTGCCGTTCGAGCGACTGCATTCGTGTTTCGGTCTGCTCGAGGATCTGGGTGCGCAGCGCCTCCAGCTCCGAGCCATCCGTTTGGTTGGCGACAGCCTCTTCGAACTTTCGTTCGAGGGCGCTGACGTCGGTCTGTTGGACTTCCAGGCGTGCGATTTGGTGATGGAACGAAACCATCAGTACCAAGGCCGCGAGGCCACAGAACACCTCAATGAGTGTGCGCTTCATCCCTGTTGCTCTTCTTCCCTGTTGCTTGGCAGAAACTCCTGCCATGTAAGGGCTTCGGGAATCTCTCAGAGCGCTCTGAAGCAAAAAGCAACCGGTGCTCCAGCAAGCACTTCTGGCATCGATGGCAGCGGGAATTCGGCACCGCCGGATGCTTCGACAAAGTGCGCAACTGCTGCACATCCCGTCAGTCAACTTGGGTGTGTGGGCTTCTTCGCCAGCGATTCAGCGGATATTGAGCGTTGGATGACATCATTTAGTGATCACTTGTGATCGTAATTATGCTATTTTTGCAGGTAT
>JBNMND010000101.1:0-16481 GCA_051274975.1 Planctomycetota bacterium
CACAACTCGAAGGGCAAGTATGGCTCGCAGTCAGGCCGACCATTCGCCTGCGCGGCCACACTGCCGCACGGCACCTACACCATCGAGTTCGAGGCTGATGCAGCCTTCGCAGGCAAGGCCACGTTCACGGTCGACGGCAAGCGGTTAGAACAAACGGTGCGCATCGACCTGGCGCCTAGGTAGACGCGCAAGGCGAACTACTTGGGGCCGCCTTCGCTGCGACGTTTGCCAACGATTGGTGCCGCGAATCTGTCACTCGTGCGCCGAGCCGACGACGCCGTACGAGAACGTGCTCAAGGAGTTTGGTGTCGATTTAGAGAACTGCTCACAGGACTTCCGCAGAGGCGCTGGCTGCCAAGCGTGCCGCGCCAAGGGCAAGGCCAAGAGCGGCCGCATCGGCATCCACGAAGTCATGCACGTCTCGCCGAAGTTGTCGTCCGCGATTTCGCGCGGTGCCCACGAGGACGAACTGGAAGCACTCGCGGATAAAGCAGGCTACGTGCGGTTGGTGTCCGCCGGGCTCGACAAGGCCGAGCGCGGTTTGATCACGCTCGAAAACGTGCTCGCCTGTGCGCGCGTCGACTAACCGTTAGGTTCCGTCCGTCAGCGCCCACGCATTGGTGCTGGTGATGACGAGTAACCCCCCACGCGATTTCGAATGACACCACCTGGTGATTCATCGTGAAGTCGAACAGCGCCGATCACACCATACACCTCGACGGCCGAGCACGCTCGCAATGCGAGAATCAGGTAACCGTTAGCTGCGGCATGACCTAGGCCCTATCGTAACCGCGGGAACGGTGCCCGCTCGTCGCGCATACGGCCCACACCTCGCGAGCCATCGCGCTCGCAACCATCGAACGAAGCAACTCAGATGAAAGCGAGCGACTTGTTCGTCCAAGCTCTTGAGAGCGAGGGCGTGGAATACGTGTTTGGGGTTCCGGGAGAGGAGAACCTCGATTTCCTCGACTCCCTATCCCGATCGTCGATCAAACTGATCCTGACCCGACACGAACAAGGCGCAGGTTTCATGGCGGCAACCTACGGCCGCTTCACCGGCAAGGCCGGCGTGTGCCTATCGACGCTCGGACCGGGCGCCACCAACCTGGTCACCGCCGCGGCCTACGCGCAACTCGGCGGCATGCCGATGGTGATGATCACCGGCCAAAAGCCCGTCAAGGCGAGTAAGCAGGGTCAGTTCCAGATCATCGACGTCGTCGACATGATGCGTTCGATCACGAAGTACACCCGGCAAATCGTCGGCGCGGCCAACATCCCCGGCATGGTGCGCGAAGCGTTCCGGCTCGCCGAAGAAGAACGGCCCGGCGCGACCCACCTTGAGTTGCCCGAAGACATCGCGCGCGAAGAATGCGACGCGCCGCTCTTCAAGCGCAGCATGGTTCGTCGACCGATCGCCGAAGACAAGTCGATCGTTGCTGCCATCGAAGCCCTGCAAACGGCAAAGCGACCGATGCTCGTCGTCGGCGCCGCCGCCAATCGCAAACTGACCAGCAAGATGCTGCGGGAGTTCGTGGAGAAAACCGGCATCCCCTACGTCACGACACAGATGGGCAAGGGCGTGCTCGATGAGAACGGCGACCTGTTCCTCGGCAACGCCGCGCTCTCCGCCAACGACTTCGTGCATCGCGCGATCGACCAAGCCGACTTGATCCTCAACGTCGGACACGACGTGATCGAGAAGCCGCCGTTCTTCATGACCGAAGACGGCGTCATGGTCGTGCACATCAACTTCTTCTCGGCCAAGGTCGACCCGGTCTACTTCCCGCAGATCGAAGTCGTCGGCGACATCGCCAACAGCATCTGGCGCATCACCGAGTCGGTAACACCGCAGAAGGACTGGGACTTCGCGTTCTGCCAGAAGATACGCGCCGCCGCGACCGCGCATTGGGCCGAACGCAGTGACGACCCCAACGTGCCGATCTGCCCGCAACGATTAGTTGCCGACGTTCGCGCCGCACTTCCCGACGACGGCATCGTCGCGCTTGACAACGGCGTCTACAAGATCTGGTTCGCGCGCCAATACTTGGCCAAGCAACCCAACACGGTGCTGCTCGACAACGCACTGGCCACAATGGGCGCTGGCCTGCCATCCGCAATGGCCGCGCACCTCGTACATCCGAACCGCCCCGTAGTCGCAGTGTGCGGCGACGGCGGCTTCATGATGAACTCACAGGAGATGGAGACGGCCGTCCGCCTAAAGATGAACTTGTGTGTGATCGTCTTGCGCGACAACGCCTACGGCATGATCAAGTGGAAGCAGGCAGACCTTGGCCTGGCCAACTACGGGCTCGACTACGGCAATCCGGACTTCGTGCTCTACGCCGAGAGCTACGGTGCCCACGGGCATCGCATCGACAAGAAGGACCAACTGACTCCACTGATCAAGAAGTGCCACGCAGATGGTGGCGTGCACTTGATCGAGGTTCCGATCGATTACACAGATAACGACCGCGTGTTGAACCACGAGATCAAGGACCGCAGCGCCGCGCTCTAGGCGACGGCCAACCCAGGAGCTGACATGCTGCAGGAACGCTACCCCTACTATCTCGCCAACCGCCCCGAACAACCAAACGCGGACCTTGAGGTCACCGACAAGTTCTCCGGCAAAGTCGCGACCCGCGTCGCGCTCGCCGATCCCAAGGCGATCGACGTAGGTATTGCCGCCGCAGTCGAGGCGGCCGAACCAATGGCGGCACTGCCGCCCTACGAACGCCAGAACATCCTCAACCACTGCGTGCAACGGTTCACCGAGCGCTTCGACGAACTGGCGCTGGCATTGTGCGTCGAAGCCGGCAAACCAATCAAGGATGCCCGCGGCGAAGTCTCACGATTGATTGACACGTTCCGCATCGCCGCCGAAGAGTCGGTGCGCATGACGGGCGAGGTCATGAACCTCGAGATCTCAGAGCGAGCGCGCGGTTACCGCGGCATGTGGAAGCGCGTGCCGATCGGTCCGTGCTCGTTCATCTCGCCGTTCAACTTCCCGCTCAACCTAGCAGCCCACAAGATCGCGCCGGCGCTCGCCGTCGGCTGCCCGTTCGTGCTCAAGCCCGCGAGCCGCACGCCGATTGGCGCGTTGGTCATCGGCGAAATCTTGGCCGAGACCGACCTGCCAAAGGGCGCCTTCTCGATCCTGCCGTGCCGACGCGACGGCGCCAACCTATTCACCGAAGATGATCGACTGAAGCTACTTAGTTTCACCGGCTCTCCCGGCGTCGGCTGGGCACTCAAGGCCAAAGCCGGCCGCAAAAAGGTCGTGCTCGAACTCGGCGGTAACGCAGCCTGCGTTGTCGACAGGGACGCGGACCTAGACGACGTCACGCAACGTTTGGTCTTCGGCGCGTTCTACCAATCGGGCCAGAGCTGCATCGGTGTGCAACGCATCCTGATCCACGCGGACATCTACGACGAACTGAAGCAACGCCTCATCACAGCGACCAACGCGCTCGTCTCCGGCGACCCTCGCAACGAAGACACGTTCATCGGCCCGATGATCTCCACCGGCGAAGCCGAGCGCCTCGACACGTGGATCAAGGAAGCCGTCGCCGCCGGCGGCAAGTTGCTCTGCGGCGGTCAACGCGATGGCGCGATGCTCGCGGCGACGTTGCTAGAAGACGTGCCGCTCGATCAAAACATCTGCGTCGAAGAAGCCTTTGGCCCAGTCGCAGTAATCAGTTCGTTCACGGACTTCGAAGCCGCACTCGCGCAAATCGACGATAGCAAGTTCGGCCTGCAAGCCGGCATCTTCACCAACGACCTCCACAAAGCGATGCGCGCTTGGGATCGCCTCGATGTCGGCGGCGTAGTGATCGGTGACGTGCCGTCGTGGCGCGTCGACAACATGCCCTACGGCGGCGTCAAAAACAGCGGGCTCGGCCGTGAAGGTGTGAAGTTCGCGATGGAAGACATGACCGAGATCCGCAACCTCGTGATCCGTGCGCGGCCCTAGAAAGGGCCCCAAACGGCAGCGGTGGTGCTGACAGACACGTCTCGAGACTTGCGCTGCGTAGACGACGACACCTGCTCTCGGAGATGCAGAGCCGACGATTCCGAGCCATCCTCCGCCCAGCTCACTGCTGAGTTGGAGGCGCTTGCTCCGATTGACCAACCCAATCTGTCATTGCGACCCTGACTAGCGGTTGCACCAACTAGACTCCAAGTACATGCGCGGCTCCGAGCAGCAACCTGAACTGGACAAGCTGGCCCAGGCTTCCTTCGACCTGACCACCGACGCCTTCTACTGGATGCGCGAAGACGGTCGATTCGTCCTGATCAATGCTGCTGCCTGCAAACAGCTCGGCTACTCATCTGAGCAACTGCTCGGCATGACGGTCTTTGACATCGACAACCTCATGACGCGCGAAAAATGGAACGTGCATTGGCAAGAACTGACCGAACGACGCAGTTTCTCAACACCGTCTGTCCACCGCCGAGCAGACGGCACAGTCTTCCCCGTAGAGGTGACCGTCAACTACATCACAACTACAAGCGGGGCATTCAACTGCGCGATGGTGCGCGACACGACCGCTCAAGAAGAGCAAAGAGTGATGATCGAGCTACACGAAGCCCTCAAGACAGCGACGATTGACTGCGCTCTCGACAGCGTCATATCAATCAACGAGCAAGGGGCAATCGTCGAGTTCAACCCCGCCGCCGAAGCCACATTCGGCCACTTGAAGTCCGAAATCCTTGGACGCCAACTGAGCGAGGTCGTGATCCCACATGAGATGCGCGCCGCCCACAACAAGGGCTTCCAGACATACCTCGACACCGGCATTGGGCCCGTCCTCAACAAGCGGCTTGAGCTGCAGGCACTGCACGCAAACGGATCCACGTTCCCCATCGAGATTGCAATCTCTCCAATCAACGTCGCAGGCCGCCAGATGTTCACGGCCTACATCCGGAACATCACGCAACGTAAGCAGTCCGAGCTCGCACTGACCGACGCGCGCGCAGCAGCCGAACGAGCCAACGCGTACAAGTCGCGATTCCTGGCTCAAATGAGCCACGAAATCCGCACGCCGCTTACCGCCATCGTCGGCTATGCCGATCTGCTCACGCACTCGCAAGACTACACCGAAGCCCAACTCGACTGGGGAGTGCGCATCCAAGACAACACTCGCTACCTACTGTCCCTGGTCAACGACATCCTCGACCTCTCCAAGATCGAGGCAGGTGAATCCAAACTGCACACAACGCAAGTGGACCTAGCTGCAACGCTCCGGAGCGTGGACGCGATGCTGCGCCCCCAAGCGGTCGAGAAGCTGATCGATTTCCGAATAGAGTTCACTACAGCCATTCCCTCGCAGGCCCAGATCGACGGCACCAAGCTGAAGCAAGTCATCGTCAACCTGGCGGTCAATGCCATCCGCGCAACTTCGAAGGGACACGTGGGCATCCGGATGAGTGTCACAGCTCCTTCCCAAACTGACGAAGCGGAATGCACGGTCGAGGTCTATGACACTGGTTGCGGCATCGAGAAGGCCTTCCGTGAAAAGGTCTTCCGTCCATTCGTTCAAATCGAGTCGCAGAAGCCAACACAATCCTCTGAGCAATCAAGCGAAACAGGTCTAGGACTAGCCATCTCGCTGCAGTTCGCAGAGCTCCTCGGTGGCAACCTGACTTGCGACTCGGAGCTGGGCACCGGTTCAACGTTCACGCTCAAGATCCCGATACACACACCCCGCAACTACATCGCAAATCCGACCAACGTAGACCAGGGACACGTCCGGCTGGCGGACGCCCCCGCACTCGATGACGCTCGCATCCTGGTCGTCGATGACAACCCGGACAACCGACAGATCTTGCGGTACCTACTCGAGCCCACTGGCGCCGACATCGAAGTGGCGGTTAACGGCGCCGAAGCCATCCGAATGTTGGACGCGGCAATCGCAGTGAACCGGGCCTTCACACTCGTGCTCCTGGACATGCAAATGCCAGTAATGGACGGATACGATGCGGTTCGCTTCATTCGCAAGAAGCGACTGCCGTGCCGCGTAATTGCCGTCACAGCATTCGCGACAACCGGAGATCGTGAGAAGTGCATGGCGGCAGGGTGCGACGATTACCTCAGCAAGCCCGTCGAACCGGCGACTCTCTACGCGGTCGCTGCAGAGGCCTCGCCGTACGCCAGCGACACGATCCCGGCGGTCCAAGCAACCACAAGCGACGATCTGTTTTCGGACCCACTATTTGCACAACTGCGCGACGCATTCGTCGAGTCCCTTGACCGACAACACACCTCGATCCATCAGGCCCTGAATAGCAACGACTTCATCTCGATCACCCAGTCCGCACACAAACTAAAGGGCACGGGATCGAGCTACGGGTTCCCGCAAGTAACCGAACTCGCGAGCACCTGTGAACGGCTTCTTCTAGAAGGTGCTGACGCAAGCGATGCCATCGCATCGCTGTTGGCTGAGCTTGAGTCCGTTATCGAAAGCCACCGAAACGAGCCGCCTAGCTAGCAACTCGTACGGCATCACACGATGACTGACGACCAAGATCACACGCAATCACATCGAGACTGACGTCAGGAACCAGAGTCACTTCGCTCAGACAGGCAGGCACCAGGATGGTGTCCCCCGGCAAGACCGCCATGGACCCGGCTTCGTCCGGCCCTACCCAATGGAGCTCACCGCCACCGGAGATCACTGTGACCGTAAGAAACCGCTGCGAGGTAGCCATGCTCCAGTTCGAGGCGGACTGGCATCGCCGCACACGGAACTGCGGATTCTCTGTTAGCAAGTAGCCGCCGCCAGGTATTGCCTTGGCCGTTTGCACAGGCCGCTCTCCAACATCCGTTCGCGCAATGCTGGCGGCCTTCTTGACCTGTACGGGACGCTCACGTCCCCAGTCATGAAAGCGACAGGTGACGTCACTGTTCTGCTCTACTTCAAAGATCAAGGCGTCGGGGCCGATGGCATGCACAGTCCCAGCCGGCACGTCGCACCAGTCGCTTGGGAACTACAGCAGCAACGGGTGCGAATCATGAGGGTGGCCTTCCTAACGAACGTCATCTCACCCTACCGCGCGCCGCTGCTCGAGAAACTCGCGGAAACCACTGGTTGGGACCTACGCGTTTTCATCAATGCGGGCAACGAGTTCGATCGAGCTTGGCACGACGTCACGACCGACGTCGCGGTGCAACGGGTTCGCACGCTGACCATTCGCCGCAAAGTTCGCACGCTACGACCGGTTGCATGTGAACAAGTCGTCTAACTGCATTTGCCGTACGCACTAGGTCGCAGTCTGCGCCAGTTTGCACTAGACGTTGTCATCAGTCTAGAACTCGGTCACCGGAGCGTTGCCGCCGCAGCCTACTGCGCGCGTGCAGGTATCCCACTGATCGTCTGGCCCTACCAATCACGCGCTGCAGCAACGATGACTGGTTGGCTGCGCCGCGTGGCAAGACGTTTCATCATGTCACGAACCAAAGCGTTCGTTGGCATGGGTATCCAGGCTCGAGAAGTGCTGCTCCGTGCCGGCATCCAAGCCAACCGCATCTTCGACGCGGCTGATCAGGCTTCAATCGAACAACGGCGAGCAGACCCCTGAAACGGCCGTTAAGGCGGCCGCAATTCGCCGACAGCTCCACGATGACCGTATCGTTGTAGTCATTGGCCGCCTCGTGCCGATGAAGGCAGTGCCTAATATCGTCGCTCTCTGACGCAGCTTGCACGCCAATGTCTGAGCCGGCTGGAGGTTGCTCTTTGTCGGCGACGGAACACTTGCACATGCGGTAAGCGGGCTCGAACACGAAGGCATTCACCACACAGGACACCTCCCGAACGAATGTGTCACCGACTGGCTCGCAGCCGCCGATCTACACCTATTTGCATCCCTAGTCGACGTATGGGGACTAGTCGTCTCCGAGGCCATATTGAACGGCACCCCAACCCTCTGTTCCATCCACGCCGGCTGCTCCGATGACGTCATCGGCGACGGCCTCGACGGTTGGCTGTTCGACCCAATCGACGTTGATTCGTGGCCGCATCGACTCTCCGTGCTCTTGCAGAGCGACGACTTGGCACAGCTTGGCGCACGCGCACGCATATCCTCGCGGCGATTCGGCATCGAACGAATGGCGTCTGGCTTTAGGATGGCGGTGCAAGCAGTTGCGGGAAGCGCTGCCAATCAAGCGCTCGAGACACCAAAGGCTGGATGAATGACGGAACTGACTGGCAACAACTCTCTGCGCTCCGTCGATGTTGCGGTTCTTGATGACGACCCGATCTTCAGCGCCCTCGCCGCTGCGTTGGTGGAACGCAACGGCCACAAGTGTCGGACGTTCAAGACCGCGGATGCCGCTTTGCGCGCCTTGGCAAGTGAGCCAGCAGAAGTCCTCTTGCTAGACTATCAACTGGAAGAGTGCCGTGGCACCGAGTTGGTCGCACCTCTACGGCAGGCAGCACCGCACATGGAAGTGGTGTTCATCACCGCACATAGCTCTTCGGAAATTGCTCTCGAGGCGCTGCGCCTCGGCGCCTTCGACTTCCTGACGAAGCCACTCGATGAAGGGCGTTTGATCGCCAGTGTCGCTAAGGCTGCGGATCACGCCAAACTGCGACAGCGTATTCAGTCTCTCGAGTCCTCAGATGGCGAACTGCCCTTCGAGGGAATCGTCGGCACATCCGCACCGATGCGCACCGTATTCCGAGTAGTCGAAAACGTTGCACCGACCGACGTCACGGTGATGGTCCGCGGGGAATCGGGCACTGGCAAAGAACTACTCGCGCGCGCCGTCCATAACCGTAGCTTGCGCTGCAACGGGCCATTCGTTGCGCTCAACATGGCCGCACTGCCGGAGAGCCTGGTTGAGTCGACGCTGTTTGGTCACGAGCGAGGCGCCTTCACGGGTGCGGACGCTCGGCGCTTAGGCTCCTGCGAAGAGGCTGCTGGCGGCACATTGTTCTTGGATGAGATATGCGAGATGCCGCTCGAACTGCAAGCCAAGTTACTGCGCTTCCTGCAGGAGGGTGTCTTCCGGCGTGTCGGCGGCAACAAGGACATCCGTAGCGACGCACGAATCGTCAGCGCGACCAACAAACACCCCCTTCGTGAGGTTGCCGCCGGGCGCTTTCGTGAGGACCTGTATTACCGACTCAATGTCTTGCCGATAGATCTACCGCCGCTCCGCGAGCGCGGGGGAGACGTCGCGGTCATTGCGTCTGACGTCCTCAAGAAGCTGAATGAACGCCACAGCCAGAGGTTCCGCGACATCGAGCCAGCGGCGCTCGACCTGCTTTGCCGCTACGAATGGCCAGGAAACGTTCGCGAGCTGCTGCACATGTTTGAACGCATTGTCATCTTGAACGAAGGTCCGTCGGTAACAGCCGCGATGCTGCCGCAAGAGATCACAGGAGTCAGCGGGCTTCGCAAACCCATCGACAAGCACAGTGCCACACCGGCAACCGCCCACGACGCCATTACTGCGGTACAGTCGGAGGCCATTGTGCCACTTGAAGAACTCGAGCGGCGCGCGATTGAACACGCGCTGCGCACCTTCCACGGCAGTGTTCCAGACTCGGCACAAGCACTGCAAGTGTCGCAAGCCACGATTTACCGCAAGCTCAAGTCCTACGGAATCGACCGCTCGCGATTCACGAGCTGAACGGCTGGCAACAGTAGTCGCCACAAGAACACGGCCTCCGCTGCGACCAACGCCCCAACGCGCCCGACGCTCCTGCCAAGGGACATAGACAGGCCAACAGCATGAGGCCGACTGCACCAGCGACTATCCTCGCACGTGTCGCCAACCGCGCACCATTCGTGGAGCGCGTCTGCGCCGCGACCACCTGAATCGCACCGATGCCTTCCAGCATCGCGAAGATCACTGCAACAGGCAGCAGAGCACCAACGCCCGCGAACGCATCTCCGAACACGAGGCGCGCCAGCCAGGAGCCACCAAGGACCATCGCGACAAACAGAGTCGCACCCAGCGCAAGCTGAAGCACAAGCGCCTGCCGCAAGCATCGCGCCTGAGCAACGTGATCGCCCTGACCTTGCTGCATCGCAAGACGAGGTCGCAGCACGGAGGACAGCGAACCGGATAGCAACAGCATCGGCCCCATCACATTGGCGGCGAACAACAAGGATCAAACGCTTGAATTCCGCGTCACTGATCAAGGTCTAGGCATCAAGCCCGACGACCGCGCACGTGTGTTCGACCGCTTCTTTCAAGCGGAGCCGCCAACTACACGAAAATCGCAAAGTGCTGGGCTGGGCCTCGCCATTTGCAAGGGCATCGTCGAGCAACACCTTGGCACCATTGGCTTGGGTCCTTATGACGCAACCACAGGCGCCAGCTTCTGGATTCGACTACCAAGCGAGCGAGTCGAGTGAACATCCTCTTGATCGACGACGACCACGACTTGTGTGCGATCGTGCAAATAACACTCTCGGTGATTGGAGAGATGACGGTGACCACTGCCAACTCAGGATCAGCAGGGCTCGAGCTAGCCAAGCAACACGAATTCGACCTGATCGTTCTCGATGTGATGATGCCAGTCATGGGTGGTAAGCAAACCCTAGTGCGACTCAGGGATGTCTGCTCGCTCCAATGCGTACCCGTCGTATTCTTGACGGCTGGCATCAACAAGGTCGAGGCCGAAGAGCTGCGCACTCTCAGTGGCCACAAGGTGCTTACCAAACCGTTTGAGCCGCAAGCTCTGGTTGAGGCGATCCAATCGATTGCCGCGGGCCAACGCAAACCGCCAACAGCCAGTTAGCTGGAGCAATTCCAGAACAACAAACCGTCAGTTTCACCAACGACCTCAACGCTGGCCGCAAAGACGAGGCACGTGAGCAGGTGGCCCAACGCGTAGGTCGCATCGGCGAACTAGCTCGAGAACGCGGCGGTGACTACATCGAACTGCTTGCGCAGCTCGAACAGTTCGACCAATAGTTGTGAGTTCTGACTAGCCGACGCGAGAGACAGGCTCGACTCAGCAGCGCGCTTGGCCACGCTTCGAACCACCGATGCTGGGTAAGTCACGGCCGTCTACGCCCCAGACGCCGCAAGCAATTCACTTCGCGACGAAGTTGACCAGTTTGTTCGGCACGACGATCTCCTTGACGACGTCCTTGCCTTCAAGCCACGAAGCGACAGCTTCACGCGCAGCAGCAAGAGCCACATCCTTCGGCGCGTTGTTAGGCAACGTCACACGCGCGCGCACCTTGCCGAGCACCTGCACCGCGATCTCGACCTCATCATCAACGAGTTGCTTCTCATCGACGCTCGGCCACGTGGCGAACGTCAACACGCCCTCGCCACCGAGTCGTTGCCAGAGCTCTTCACCCATGTGCGGAGCGAACGGTGCCAGGATCTGTGCGAACCGCAACAACTGGCCGCGCGACAGCTTGTTCATCGCCTTGGTGCCGTCGTTGACGAAGATCATCATCGCGGCGATCGCGGTGTTGAAGGCCATGCGCTCGATGTCACCGTTGACCTTGTGGATCGTGCGATGCAGTGCCTTCTCCATCGCCGGATCATCGGCGCGGTCTTCGGTAAGCCATGCGTGCACGGTGCCCTTCTCTATCTCTTCGGGCACGGCCAGACGCCACGCTCGGTGCAGAAAGCGATGCACACCAGGAACGTCCTTCTGGTTCCACGGCTTGGCGTCGGCCAACGGGCCCATGTACATCTCGTAGAGGCGCAGCGTGTCGGCGCCGAACTCGGAGACGATGTCGTCCGGGTTGACGACGTTACCGTAGCGCTTGCTCATCTTGGTGACGCACTGGGTCAACTTCTCGCCGGTATCGACGTGCACTACGTCGTCGCCTTCGACCTTGGTCTTATCGCGCACCACTACCGCGCCGCGCGCATCTTGGTAGGCGAACGCTTGGATCATTCCTTGGTTGTAGAGCTTGTGGAATGGCTCGCTGACCGAGACGTGCCCTTCGTCGTGCAGCACCTTGGTCCAGAAGCGGGAGTAGAGTAGGTGGCCGACAGCGTGCTCGGTGCCGCCAACGTAGAGATCGACGGGCAACCAGTAGTCACTCGCGGCCTTGCTGCAGAACTCTTGGTCGTTGTTCGGATCGCAAAAGCGCAGGAAGTACCAACTCGAACCAGCAGCGCCGGGCATCGTGTTGATCTCACGCGTTGCGGGACGACCCTGCTTATCAGTCGTCGCAACCCAATCCTTGGCGCGGATCAACGGGGACTCCGGCACGCCGCCGGGCTTGAAGTCCTCCATCATCGGCAACTCGACCGGCAACTGGTCATCGTCGACTAGCTGCACGCCGTCTTCGGTATGCAGGACAGGGAAGGGCTCGCCCCAGTAGCGCTGACGCGAGAACAACCAGTCGCGAATCTTGTAGGTCGTCTGCGCGTCGCCGCGGCCTTCGGCTACCAGCCACTCGATTAGTTGACGCTTGCCGTCTGCTAACGACTGTCCCGCGAGTGAGATCTTGCCGTCGTGCGTTTGGCAATGCGCTGCGTAGGGAGCTTCGTCGGTGCAGCACTTGGCGCCACTGGCAACGGCGGCATCGGCTTCGGCATCGCCCGTGTCCGGCGCGAAGATGCCCGGGATCGGGATGCCGAACTTCTGGGCGAACTCGAAGTCGCGTTCGTCGCCGGCCGGCACAGCCATGATCGCGCCCGTGCCATACGTGACGATGACGTAGTCGGCGATCCAGACGGGGATGCGCCCCTTGGGATCGTCCTTGGCAAACAGCGGGTTGTGCGCGTAAGCACCGGTCCAAACGCCGCTCTTCTCCTTCGCCAACTCGGTGCGTTCCAACTCGCTCTTGGCGGCTGCCGCCTTGACGTAGCCGGTCACCGCCGCCTGTTGCTCGGCAGTTGTGATCTGTGCGACCAATGGATGCTCAGGTGCCAACACCATGAACGACGCACCAAACAGCGTGTCCGGACGCGTTGTAAAAACTCGGATCTTGGTGTCGCCATGCTCGGCAACATCAAACTCGATCTCAGCACCTTCGCTCTTGCCGATCCACTCGCGCTGCATCGTCTTCAACGACTCAGACCAGTCCAAGCCATCCATATCCTGCAGCAGGCGCTCGGCGTAGTCGGTGATTTTCAACACCCACTGGCGCAGCGGACGGCGCTCACATGGATGGTCACCACGCTCACTGCGGCCGCCGATGACTTCGTCGTTGGCGAGCACGGTGCCGAGCTCTTCACACCACCACACCGGCGCGTTCGACTCGTAGGCCAGGCCGCGTTCGTGCAGGCGCTTGAAGATCCACTGCGTCCACTTGAAGTAGCTCGGGTCACAGGTGCCAAACTCGCGTTCCCAATCGTAGGAGAACCCAAGCGTCTTCAGCTGGCGACGGAACGTATCGACGTTGCGCGAGGTGCCCGCGGCGGGATGGGTATTGGTTTGGATTGCGAACTGTTCGGCTGGCAAACCAAACGCATCCCAACCCATCGGGTGCAATACGTTGAATCCCTTGGCCCGCTTCCACCGCGACACGATGTCGGTTGCCGTGTAGCCCTCGGGGTGGCCGACGTGGAGGCCGGACGCCGACGGGTACGGAAACATGTCGAGCGCGTAGAACTTCGGCTGCTTCGCGTCGAAGTCCGGATCACCGGGATTCTTGGCGCGGAACACGTTGTTCTCACTCCAAAACGCCTGCCACTTCGGTTCGATCGTGGCGGGATTGTATGTCTGCTTCTGCTCGTCCATTGCTGCCTCTAAGGGGCGAGCAGTATGACAGCCCGGAGCGTTGGCACCAGGGGCAGATTGACTCGAACGGTCCAGGCCAGGCGATTCTGCGATCGGGAGCCACGGCCCATGACCGTCAGCGCGCTATCAGCAGCCACGCCACAGTGTTGGCAATCAGCACGGCCGCGAGCGCACCGCCAGCGGGATTCCAAGCGGCCGCCACCCACCAACCATGGAGGGCAAACTCCGAGTGGCCGCGTTTGGCATCCCAAATGCGCATGCCGCTCGACGACATCGGAGCAAACACGGCTCGCTCGGATGCCAAGCCAAAGTCACGATGCGAGAGGTCAGGTCGCCGAACGTGCGCATCACTTCGCCGGGGTTCGCGCACGGCTTTTGGCCGGGTCGCCGGCGGCCGGCAAGACTCGCTCGATTGGCGAGGGCGGAACAGTGCGCGTGGCACGCGTGCAATTTGTCCGCACCGATCGAGGCTCGCATTCCCTTGCCAAGGCCGCGACACTGGTGCCATGCGTTTCCCAAACGACACGCCTTTTCACATGCGCATGGCGGCGCTGCTGATTGCATCGCTGTTCCTTGAGCACATGGCGAACACACGGCTGGAGAACTGGTCGTCGCCCCAGATTGGCATCGTAACCTTCGTCCTGGGCATGGCGTGGATCGCGCTGTTCTCGATGCACAACGGCGTTGCGTTACAAGATCGCATTCGCGTGCTTGAGGGCAAGCTCGAGCGCACTACCGAGCTGGTCGAGAGGATCGCCAACGACACTCAGCAACGACGCTCGTTGCCACCGATGTAAGAACCCCATGGAACTGCTGCAATCGATTCGCACCGAATACACGCGTTACCGTCGCCTGGCTGAGCTCTCGCTCGAGCAGGTCGCCGACGCCGATCTCGATCGCCGCATCGACGGCGACACGCTTGGCAACTCGATCGCGGTTACGATGGGCCATCTGATCGGCAACTTGAAGTCACGGTTTACAGACTTCTTGACGACTGATGGTGAGAAGCCGTGGCGCCAACGCGATCGCGAGTTTGAAAGCCCGCAGCTTGATCGCGCGGGATTGATGGCCGGATGGAATGAGGCCTGGCACGTGGTCGATCGCGCCCTCGACGATGTCGCTGCTGCAGGGGACGCGGTGTTTTCGCAGAACATCACCATCCGCAAGGTGCCTTTGACGGTTACGGATGCGCTACTGCGCTCGGTCGCCCACGTCGCCTACCACACCGGCCAAATCGTGTATCTTGCACGCACGTTCGTTGGCGACGGTTGGCAAAGCCCTTCGATTCCGAAGGGACAATCCGACGCCTACGCGAAGAATCCGACCAAGGAGAAGCGGCCGGACGGGAAGTAGGAGAACCATGAAACAGTTCGTGCGAATCAGCTTGGTATTGATGACGGCGCTCGCGGCTTCGCCATGTGCCGCCGCCCAAGCCAAGCAGGTGAGCGGGAAGCCCCTTACCGACGAACAGCTCATGGCGTTCGCGCTCTTGGACGAACTCGATAACACCGACACGTCGCAGAT
The DNA here is from genome assembly GCA_051274975.1 of Planctomycetota bacterium. Taxonomy (GTDB): domain Bacteria; phylum Planctomycetota; class UBA1135; order UBA1135; family UBA2386. The sequence continues at coordinate 15,195 of JBNMND010000101.1, forward strand.
GCCGTTGATACGGGTCAAGTGGAAGCAAACAAGGACGCACCCCCTCTACTACCGCTACGGCTTTGTCGTCCACGAAGGCGAACACGTCGCGCGTATCCGACACCCCGACGGCTCGCACTCAACCATTGCAACAAATACAGCCCATCCCGAACTGCAGACCGCACGCATCGAGCACGTAGATTTCAAAAACGGGCTCGACGCGATGATCGCGCAAACTGGGCGGGGAGGCACACACTCCGAAACCATGCCACTGCGCTTGCTGTTCATGGCTCGTGCTGCAGCAAGAAGAGGCCACAACGAATCGGCTCACGACATCTGGAGTCGCTTGCCAGTAACGCTAACCAATGCAGATCTCCTGCGGGAGCATGCGGTCTGGCACGGCTTGCTCACCAGTACCGAACGGTGCCTGACTCTCGACTTCACCGACCCCGAGATCTCGCATGAAGAGATCAAGCGACGTCACGAGAGGTGGCTCAAAATCTTCCCTCGGGTTACCGCACGTCTTGACGGCGGCAAACGGGACCGTGCAGGGCGTCTCCGGGCGGTCGCTGCCAACTCGATTCGGGAGCAGGTGGCGACACGGCTGAAGCACATCGAGCAAACCATGGGGCCGATCGCAACGCCTGAATCCACGGCCGCCTCCGCGGACCAGAAACTCGTGGCACAGTTGCGCAACGCGCGCTCGGGGCCAGTCTGGCCATTGATCGTCATCGATCGCCCAACGACGGAACACGCCCCCGGCCCAGCGCCGAGCATCCAAGAACGCATTGTCAGCCGCGGCCTTTCGATCGTGCCTAGGCTGATCACCGAGCTGGATCGCAACGAACTGACGCGATGCCACACGGGTAAGAACAACCCAATGACCTTCCTCAAGGTGCACGAACTAGCTGAGCAGCTGCTCGTGCGAATTGCCGGCTACCACGTGAAGGGCAAACCGGTGCAAGCACAATGGCAAGCCTGGTATGCCAGCGTACAAGCCAACGGCTTGCGCAAGGTAATGCAAGCCGAGCTCAGGCAGGGCAACTACGAGGTGATCGCCCCGTATTTGAAGAGGTGGCCCAATCAATGGCCTCGAGTCATCACCCTGATCGAAAATCCGGAGAACAACATCACTGCCATGGTGGCACTGCTGCGCGGCCTCCCCAAGCAACTGCCACGGCAAGCGCTAGTGGCAAGCGAGCGCGTCTTCGCCAGCTCAATCCTGATGTTCTTCAAACAACTGGTCGCCGAGCAGCTCGCTCTTCACACCGGACCAAATGGTCAGAACGCCCTGAGCACCGTGCTCAA
>JBNMND010000102.1:0-16424 GCA_051274975.1 Planctomycetota bacterium
GATCCTCAACTGCGATGCGTGGACCGAGCACGCCATGCTCGATCGTATAGGTCGTGCCATCTAGATGCTTCTGTAGCGAGGCCCAATGGGTCGCGCCATGCACGGCTGCGCCAATCACGTGGTAGATGCGGAAGCGTCGGTAGTAGATCGAGGCACGCGTCGTCGGTTCGTCCCAGGCGAGCAGTTCGCCATAGCGATCGAACAATCGACCACGCTGACTCGGCACCGAACGGAATGCCCAACGGTTCTCGTAACTGCGCCGCGCCCATGCCTCTTGTTCCACCACCATCAAGAACCAGAGGTGCAACAACACAATGACTAGAGCGACGAGGAATGCGCCCGACAACACTGCCAAACGCGTGCGGCTTGAGGTCATCGCGCGACCACCCTCTCAAGACCATCGGGCTCGGTGAAGCCTGCGAACGGCGGCAAGAACCGGAACACCGACAACAGCGGTGGCACCAGCACTGCCGACCACACGACTTGCCAGCCGTTGAGCATCGAGCTTACCGATGGCTGGTCAAAGGCACGCCCTAACAAGCCGGACAACTTGGGCACGGCGATCGCCAACAACGCCGCGGCCACGGCTTGCCAGAGCCAACGCTGCGCGACGAACAGCGAGCGCAGCGGAAGCAGCAATGCGACCGGCATGCCAATCACGAGGATATGGATCGGCAGCGTCGCTTCATCGACGAGCGTGCGGCCGATGGCGACGCCAAGCAACAAGAACGGCAACGCCGAGCGCTGCGCGAACCATGCCAGGTAGAGACTCGACAGCACCGCCATGTCGACCGGCGGCAAACCGAGGTCTTGCAAGAACCCAACCAGCAGGAAGCCTTGCGGCACCAACAAGAACCACCAGAGCCAACGCCTCATACGTCCCCCTCCGCAACGATGACTTCGGCGATGCGTGGCCCCTTCAGAACCGGCACCGTGACCCTCAAGAGATTGCGATCAAACTGGTCCGGCACGGCGCGACCAATCCAGAGACAGGCGGGGCAGAACTTGCCGTTGCTGCCAGTAAACAAGAAGCCTTCGCCCAGCCGCGCCAGTTGCTCGCGGCTCGGGCCGGTCCACTTAAGCCACGCGACGTTGCCTTCCGTGCGCACGACTCTGCCGTGCAACTCGACTGGCGCGGCGCCGTCGTCGACGGGCAAGAACAGCAGGCTCCAGTCCTTTCGCGACGCAGCGAACGACGTGACCAGGGCGCTACCGAGGCAGAGGCCGCGCGCCGAACCCAGGAACAAACCGTCCTGCACGACCGCCGCGCCATCGGGAACGTCTTCCTCGGCGACCAGCATGTGGCGACCGTGCGTCGCCCCCGGCAAGTCGTAAACGGTCGCTTGGATGCGGCGGCGCGACCGCAACGAAGATTGAAAGTGGATGGGCGGACTTGGGTAGTCTCCAGATCGCCGGACGACGACGTGCGACAAGGCACGCGGCGCCACCGCCGGCGTCACAAACATGCCGATCGTCAGCGTGTCTTCGCCGTCTTCTTGCTCGTACCCCCAGCGTCGCGTGCGCCCCACCAGAAGGCCGCCAGGAACGCGCTGTTCGCCGAACGCGACCGGCAGCGTGTAGACGCGCTGCTGAGACTCGCGGAGCTTGGCGGCGCGATACGGATCATCCCAGAAGTCGACCCGCAGCGGTGCAGGATCCACCAGAGCCGCTGGCGCGATGACGAACCGTAGCTGCGTTCCGTCCTGGTTCTCAAGACCAGCGTACAGGCGAGGCGCATCGCGATGGTTGCAGAGCATGACGCGCGCGGGATCGTCAGGTCCGTCATCGACGGCTCGCCCAACGCCCGGCAACAATCGGAACCCAAGTAGCACCGAACCCTTGGTCACGATTTCACTACACCCCGCGAGTTCGGCATAAGTGTGGTCCAACAACAGTTCGCTTGGCTCGCCACCGCCACCGCGGCGGCCGACCGATAGCACGCCACACAGGATGCTGGTGTCGCCGACAGGAATCGTGATGCCGGCACCGGCGAAATCGTTCTTTTCGACTCGGGCATACAACTGATCGCTGAGGGCACCAATGAGCGCCAACTCTTCGCGATTGGCCGCCATCGCGGGCTCACCCATCCACGCAGAACCAACGCGCGGCACAAAGCAGGCGGACCCGACCAACCAGCGCTCCAAGGGCGCAAACACCCGCGGCAACGTCAACCACGCCAGCGCAAACAGCAGCATGGCGTAGAGACCCGCCGGGAAGGCTGCTGACTTCTTCACCATAGGAAGAACGATCCACCACTCCCAACCACCCAATGGCACGACGCGCCGAGGTAGCGCTCGTCACCGCTCATCTCATACGAGCCACATACAACAGATGTTGGCCCGCTCTCACGAATCAGCCGAGATCTTCGCCGCCTTCTAAGAACTGCGAATACAGCTCCAGGTTCTCAAGGAAGATGCCGGTGCCGCGCGCGACCGCTTCGAGCGGACGTTCGGCAACACGCACATCGAGCTCAGTCTCATTGGCGATCAACTCGGGCAAGCCGCGCAACAGCGAACCACCGCCGCACAACGTGATGCCTGAGTCGACCAAGTCAGACGCGAGTTCGGGCGGCGTGAGTTCGAGCACGTTCTTGATCGTGCCGATGATCTTGCGCACCGGCTCCTGCAACGCTTCGCGCACATCCTCCGAAGAGATGATGGCCCGCCGGGGCAGGTTGACAAGTGAGTCGCGCCCGCGCACCTCAACCTGGATCTCTTCTTCGAGTGGCACGCAGCTGCCGGCAGCGATCTTCAGACGTTCGGCCGTGATCTCGCCAATCAGCAAGTTGTACTTGGAGCGAATGTACTGAACGATCGCGTCATTGAAGTCATCGCCGGCGACGCGCAGGCACTCCGCCAAGACGACGTTCGCCAACGAGATGACGGCGACTTCGCACGTGCCGCCGCCGATGTCGACGATCATCGTGCCGCGTGGTTCGTGCACCGGCAGGCCAGCACCAATGGCAGCGGCCGTAGGCTCATCGACGAGGAATACTCGTCGCGCACCGGCGCGCTCAGCACTGCCGATCACGGCACGCTTCTCAACCATCGTGATGCCCCATGGCACAGCGATGACAAGCCGTGGCTTCACAAGGCGCTTGCCACCACATGCTTTGCTCATGAAGTAGCGCAGCATCTTCTCGGTGATCTCGAAGTCGGCGATCACGCCGCTCTTCATTGGACGCACTGCCAGAAAGCCTGGCGGTGTTCGACCGAGATACTCGAGAGCAGCGTCACCGACCGCCATGCCATTTAGCAGCACATCGGTAGTTCCCTTGCGAACAGCAACGACCGATGGCTCGTCGAGGACGATGCCCTTGTCGCGCACGAAAACCAGCGTGTTGGCGGTTCCCAAATCGATTCCCAAATCGACTGAGAAGCCGCGCAGCAGCCACTCGAACGGTTTCAACATTGTGATGACCTAAGCGGCCACCCGCCTTGATGGCGCGGGTGAACCATGACCTGCAGACACAGACACCGGGACCAATCGGTGCGACATTCAAGGTAGCGTTCCACGCTCCGGTCGCAACGTATTCTTCCGATCGATTGCGTCTCGGCAGAAGCAACCTCTGTGGAAAACCTCTTGGGAAACCACTCGCGAAACAACTGGGGAAAACCGAACGAACCCGATCCGCGCGTCGCGCGAACCGGGTTCGTCGGTTGCCTTTCGTAGGGCGACACTCGTATGTCTCTGGCAGCGACCAGAGGTGCATTCGAGGGGCTTCGACCCTAACTAGCGGCTGTCTTTCTTGCTCGTGACTATGCCGTGTAGTGGCCGTTGGCCATGACAACACAGGCGATCGCCGCGGCGAGCATGAAGAAGGTGATGAACACGACGCCTTCGTCGATGCCCATGCCGGGCTTGCTTACGGCTTCCACGTCAGCGACGGGGGCGGCAGCAGCAGCTTTGCGGTTTGATTTGCGGGCCATAATTGCTCCTTAGATGTTGGTTAGCGAGTTACCGAATTGCAATGTCCGGGCTGACGAGTCAGCCCGAGCAACAACTACGGCTTGGTCGAGGCCTTGTCGCCAACGCGAATCGTGGCTTCGCCCTTGGTGAACATCAGGTTGCAGAGAACCGCGTTGGCGCTCGGCTCATACTTCGTTGCGACAGCTTCGGCCTTGAAGCCGTTTTCGTCGTAGACAGCGAAACGGAACGGCATGCGGTTGATGATCGACTGGATGTCGACGTTACCGGGGTTCTCACCGATCGCGATCGTGCAGAGACGACCCGAAGCGTTGCTGACCGTGCCAGCCAGGTCCGGAGCGGCCATCGAGTTGATGAAGCCGTTGGCCTGAGCGGCGGCCACCAGGAGCTGCTGCTCTTGGTTGTCGCGATCGAGCGCAGCGATCTGCAGATCCTTCTTGCCAATCGTGTCGTTGAGGCCAGCAATCTCGTTCTTGAGGTTGCGGTTCACACCATCGCTGGCGTTCTTGGCGTTGACAGCTTCGTCACGGGCGCCGATGGAGGCGATCGAGGACTCGTATGCCTTGTTGGCGGTCTCGAAAGCCGACTTGGCGTTCGTGTTGCCCTGCTCGGCCAGCGCACGAAGCGCCTTAACATCCGTCTGCAGCTCGCCGGTTAGCTGGCCAAGACGCTTGTTTTCGTCTTGCGCGCGGCCAAGCGCCACCCGAGCGGCACCAGCCGACTCTTGGTTGGTGCTGCTGGCAACCTCGAAATCGTTGCGCTCTTTCTCGAGCTGTGCGACCTGCCGCGTCGACTTCTCGACGTCAGCTGTGTGGGCAGCCTGTTCCTCGTTGAGGAGCTGCTTGTACTTGTGTTGGTTCTGGAGCAGCTGCCCGCCCGTGAAGACGAAACCAGCGGCAAGGATCAGATTGAGAACGATGAATACGCGACCGATGGGACTCATGATGACCAGGTGGTTCTTTAGCTTGCTACGTGCCTGAAGGGAGATATCAGGACGCAGGTCATTAACCAGAGGGGTTGAAAAGACGCCAAACAGAAAGGCTAAGAATGGCCCTTCGGAACCTCCTGAGTGGTCGGACGACCGGACAGGAGAGATCCACATCCCAAGAGGGCCTTGGGGGCTGCGAAATCCTAACTCCATGCCCGGCACCGTCAAGGACCACCTGAGCTGACCCCGGAAGACCCGGGAGCAACTGCGGCGGAGAGTGCCGTACGAGCTGCACGTATTCTAACCCACTGAAACGCCCTGTGCGCCGCTCCGAAGGCCGTAAACAGCGCCAGAATCGAGCCGCAAGTGCGTCGCAGCCATGCCATTGGGGGAATACGTCCAGTCCCACGCTCGATCGAAACCTCAAGAATTCTTGACTGGGACTGGGGAGCAGGCGCAATTGAGAGCCCGGCGACCACTCGACCGTCCGCGTCGACCGCGACGCTATGGCCATCCATTGTGCAGCGAACAATCGGAACGGCGTTCTCAAGGGCCCGGACAACGGTCATGGCGACGAGCTGGGTCAGCTCCGCGCCGCCGCGGTACCAGGTCTCATTCGAGAGCACGACCAGAAACTCGGCGCCGGCTTCGACTCGGTCGGCTGCTGGACCGTGGAAGGCGTTGTCGTAGCAGAGCAGGGTGCCGAACGGCACGCCAGCGGCGGTCTTCATCGGCGGCCGCGCGTCTCCTGGCCGGCAGTGGGCAGGAGTGCCCAAGGCCTTCTGGAAGCTATCGCGCACGGAGTCCGCCCACGCCTTCGGCAAGAGTCCGGCTAGCGGCAGGAACTCGCCGCCGGGCACCAACCACTGCTTGGGCTGATAATCGAGGATGCGGTTGTGCTGCAACTCCACCAGCAACGCGGCCGGGCCGTACTCATCGCCATCTTCCACCGTGGCTCCGAGAACTAGGCGCGTATCCGACTTCGGAAAGCGGCCAGACAGCAAGGCGCCGCGACCAGACTCAATATCGGAGAGTTGGATCGACGGATCGAGCAGGCTGCTCTCAGGCCACAAGACCAGATCGAGGTCTTGCCCGGCTGCACGTTGTTCCCGCAGCAAACCCGCAGTCGGAGCAATCAACCGCTGCTCGAGCAAGTCGAAAAAGGCCTCGCGCCAATGTCGACCCGCCGCGTAGACCTCGCTGGGATGGTAGCCGGGTTCGATGGCGGCGATGCGCACGCTGCGATCCTCGGGCGCTGCTTCTGCCGGAGGGGCGACGGACGTCCCGAGCACATGGCCGGTGACGACGGCGGCGACCGTGACAGCGATCGCCACCGCAAAGCGCAATAGCGACGGCCGCCACTGAGGCACGGCAACCCGCCAACTCTGCCAGACCTGAACACCGGTCGCCGCCAACAACGCGAGCAACGCGTTCATTAACGGTTCACCGCCGACGGTCACTATGCGCATCAACGCCGGCCACTGCCAGAAGCTGTGGCATGGCTGACCATGCGGGTAGTAGATGTCGGGCATCACCGCGCGCAGCCAGAACGTGCCGGCGACGGCAACCGCAAACGCGAGCGAGCGGCCACGCTTCGGCGCTCCTCGCACGGCAGCTGTGCCCAACAAGAAGTAGAGGCCGCCGACGAACACGATCGCCAAGTAAGCCGGCAACATGACGTGGCGCACCGACCAGGAGAACCACGCCATGTAGATACAGCCATAGACGTAGCTATGGCGCAGCTTGGTGTGTTCGGAGTTGGCGAGCACGAACCAGACCGCCAACCCCGGCAACACCAACCACTCGGCGAACGGCACGATCGCTGGCGGCGCACTGAAGCCGAGCAGCAGGCCACCAACACAAGCCAGCAACCAATTGGCGGAACGGCTCACGGCAGTTCCGTTGGTCGCGTGCTACCGGCAAGTTCAATCGACATACAGTCCTCGCGCGGCGTTTCGCTGGGAATCACCGCGTAGCAAGAACCGAGTAGCAAGCTGAAGGGATCACCACTCGGCGATGGCTTGGCCAACTCCGCAACGAGGCTACCACTGGCATCTGGCACGAGCTGCGCCGGCACCGCCTGAACTCGCCAGTTCTTCTTCCAGGTGGTGTCGCCGAGCGGCACACGTATCCCCCACTCGCCTGGATCGCTGCCGAGCCAACGCTTCAGCATCGGACGCACCAGCAAGTCGAACACAGTGAACGTTGATGCCGGGTTGCCGGGCAGGCCGAAGACATACTGGGTCGCGTCGCCATTCTCTCGCAACCCAAAGTAGGTCGGCTTGCCGGGCTTCAACTTGATGCCGTGGAACTCAGTCACGACGCCCAAATCCGCGAGCGTACCATGCACGAGGTCGTGCGTGCCTTTGCTGATGCCACCGATCGTCAACACAACGTCCGCGTCAGCAAGTGCTCGCTGCAACATCTCGCGCAGTCCCTCGACTTCGTCCGGCGCGATCCCAAGCCGCATCGCCTCGCCACCACACTCTTGTACCTGCGCGGCCAGCGCCCACGAATTGCTTTCGCGCACCTGGTGCGGCAAGGGCGTTTGTTCGACGGGCACGACCTCATCTCCGGTTGCAACGATCGCCACCTTCGGGCGTCGGCAGACGGTTACTTGATGATGGCCAAGCACAGCAAGCACGCCAATCTCGGCCGCGTGCAAACGACGACCGGGCGCGAGCACTTCCACCCCGGCTTCGCGTTCGCTGCCGCGCGGGCGAATGTTGGCGTGTGCGGCAACATCCTGTGTGACCGCAACCGTCTCGCCTTCGAAGCCCCCGTCTTGGAAGCCACTGGTGTGCTCGACGGGCACAACCGTCGTGGCGCCGCTTGGAACGACCGCGCCGGTCATGATGCGAATCGCCTGACCCTGCGACAACGCGCCCTCGAACGGCTTGCCTGCGAGGCTCTCGCCGATCACCGGCGTGCTCGCGCCGGCGGCCAACCCATCGGGTCCCGTCGCAATCGCGAACCCGTCCATAGCGGATCGGTCGGTGACCGGCCACGGACCATCGGTGCAGATCGACTCGGCCAAGGTGCGGCCGTGCGCGTCTTGGAGCGCGACACGTTCCGTTTGGCGCTGGGGCTTGGTGCGGGCCAGCACGTGGGCGCGCGCGTCGCGCAACTCGAGTGGGTTCGCCATAGGGGCTGAACCTTCGCGCCGAGACGCGCTCGGCGCAACATCAAGTCTTCCGTGTTCGCGCGAGAACAACGAGCAGTTGTGATCTCCAGCGCGCTTGCTGGCGCGCTGGAGCAGCCTAAGCAGCTGCCCTGCGACTAGTCGCTGACGACACAGACCATCAGCTGACCGAGTTCGGTCGCGTGGACCGAGCACAGGCCACCACGCCCCACGGCATCCAGATAGCGGCCGATTCCCTCGTCGTCCAGCTCACGCGGCAACCCAATCAACATGCCTTCTTTTTCGGTCGCCAAATGCATGGCCAGCTCACCGCCAAAGATGTTGGCCAACTCCGCGACCGTGGCGCGACCGTGGTCGTCGACATCGATCTCGTCTGGCTCACACCCCATCATGCCGGACGCGACTTCCTGGATGAAACCGGAAGATGCTGACACCGTGACGACGTAGTTGGAATCGCCTCGGAGTTCGATCGAAGCGTGCGCATTCGCCAGCGCCAACATTTCTCCACCAGTCAACTCCGTGGACTCGCAGAACACGAACGCCATGCGTTCGAGTGAGTTGGTAACGACGCCTTGCAGCTTGTCGGATGAAACCGTCAACATCGTGATCTCCTACCTACCCTTGAACAGGTCTTCGACAAGGGCACGCAACTCTTCCGGTTCGAAGGGCTTGCGCAGGTAGTGCTCGACCCCCAATTCCGTCATGCGCGCGAGTCGCTTTTGGTTGCCTTCGGTCGTAACCAGGGCAACCTTGACGTCCGCGAGAGCTGGGTCCCTGACCTTCTCTTCCACGAACTGGAATCCATCCATCACTGGCATGTTGATATCAAGCAACACGACGTCAACGGGCTCTTCGCGCAACGCATCCAAGGCCTCTTGGCCATTGGTAGCTTCGCGAATTTGGCTGGGCGAGGCTCCGGCTTGCAACACTGCTCGGCGAGCAGTGGCGCGCAGCAATGGCGAGTCGTCAACGATTAGGATGCGGTAATTCATATCAATTCCCCTTCACCATCGGTGCGGTCACTTGCTGCCAAAGCACCTGGTTGCAGCCATGCGAACGAACGCGCACTTCTCCTGTCTCCAACTCCAGACTCATGGTGCGAGCCAAACTGCCGCCGGTGTCCTCGGCGACCAACGTCATGTTCATCTTCCAAAGAACCTTCCGCATCATCGTGCGGTTGCGTTTCCCAATCGCCATGTGTGCAGCGCCTTCCAGGATCTCTGCACCACCAGTGGCAGTAAGGATCAAGCGACTCTGCACGGCACCGCGTTCGACCAAGCGACGGAACATGCGAGGCATCCCCGTCGTGGCGTACATGAACTGCTTAAGATCCTTCGGCTCGCTGTTGCTGCTAGGCTGCGGCAACATGAAGTGCAGCAAGCCACCGACCCGGGCAACCGGATCGTAAGCGGTTAGACCAATACAAGACCCCAACGCATACGTGACGATCTGGCCGTCTTCGACCGAACCGATCGTCATGTCGGCGACGCCGACGACCAAGGCATTGCTCTTGCTCGGGCTCATTATGTAGCGCCTTGCGTCAACGCCGACGGATCGATGTCACCAATAACCTTGTCGATGTCTAACAGGATCAAGACGCGGTCCTTGAGCTTGGCAAGACCATCGAGGTAGTCACCGGACGCATTGGCGCAGCGCGGCGGCCCTTCGATGTGTTCGGAGCCAATGGTTAGCACTTCACTGACGCTGTCGACGATGCAGCCAACGCGGAAGGCCGAGTCGGGTTCCTCACCGCAATCCACGACGACGATGCAGGTCTCGTTGGTGAACTCGGTCGGCTCCATGCCGAACTTCCGACGTAGGTCAATGACCGGGATGATGCGGCCGCGCAGGTTGACCACTCCGAGCACGAAGTCCGGAGTGCGTGGCAGGCTGGTGATCGCCACCATCCCGATGATCTCGCGCACCTTAAGGATGGCGATTCCGTATTCCTCCTTACTGAGCTGGAAGGACAGGAACTTGCCACCACGAAACGTGGACTGCACCGTTGATGCGTTTTCGGTCGTTAAGTTCATCGTTCCCTATTCTCTCCTGCTACACGTTCAATATGGACTCGACCAGCGTGCCCACATCGACAATCAGTGCGACCCGACCATCCGTCATGATCGCTCCGCCGGACAAGCCGACAATGCGATCCCGTGACAAACCCAGTGACTTGATGACGACCTGTTGCTGGCCGAGGATCTCATCCACGAACAAGCAGCTGCGCTGGCCATCAACCTCGACGACAATCAGAATTCCTTCGCCGAGATCGGTGCAGCCATCCGCTTGATCGAAGACCTCGTTGAGCCGATAGACCGGCAACACCGCGCCGCGCACATGAACGCATTCGCCGCGGTCGACGACGTGGTGCACGTCTTCGGTGTTAGGCCGGAAGCTCTGCTCGATACTGAGCGTTGGCACGACGTAGCGGCTTTGGCCGATGCGCACGATCATGCCATCGATGATGGCTAGCGTCAGTGGCAGTCGCAGACGGAAGATCGTGCCCTTGCCAAGCGTGCTCTCGATCTCGATCTTGCCATGCAGTGCTTCGATGTTTCGCCGAACGACGTCCATGCCGACACCACGACCGCTGAGCTCGGTGACGGTCTGCGCGGTTGAGAACCGCGGCAGGAAGATCATGTTGTAGACCTCGCCATCGGTCATCGCATGGCTGGAGGCATCGTTAGAGATCAGTCCCTTCGCAACGGCCTTGGCAAACACCTTGTCGCGATCAAGGCCGCGGCCGTCATCGCGAATCTCGATAACGATCGATCCACCTTGGTGGTAAGCGCTCAGCGAGAGGTCGCCTTCTTCGTCCTTGCCGATGTCGGCGCGAACGTCAGGCGCCTCGATGCCATGATCGATCGCATTGCGAATCATGTGCACCAGCGGATCTGCGATCTGCTCAACCACGTTGCGGTCAAGTTCGGTCTCTTCACCAGAGAGGTTCAGGGCCACACGCTTACCAGCCTTGCCAGCAACGTCGCGCACCAGGCGCGCCATTTTCTGAAAGGTCGACTTAACCGTCACCATACGCAACGACATGGCCGCTTCCTGGAGGTCACGGGTGATCTTGCCAACCTGACCAATGTTGCGTGCAAGGGTTTCGCCCTGGAGGCATTGGATTGCCGGATCCTGCAGGACCATCGACTGCGCGATCACCAACTCGCCGACCATGTCGACGAGCATGTCCAGACGAGTCGTGCTCACCTTGTTCGTGCGCTCGACGCGAGCAGCACGAGCTTCGGTCTTCTTTGCCTTGGCTGGCGGATGCGGCGGCGTCACCACCACGGGGGCGTCGACGGCCTTCATGGCAGTTGCAGAAACTGCAGCGAACGCCGTTGCTACGACCACCGCGGCAGGCGCCTCCGCATCCTTGGCTGGAGCGGCATCCGCATTTGGCTCCGGTTCGAGCACACCCTGCGCGACCTCAACAGCCTCGGCGGCATCAACTGTACGCTGAGCAAGTTGCCGCAACGTCTTCAGCATCGGCTCGGGATCGCCAAACTCGGCCTTCACATCCGCAGCGAGGCAATCAACGAACTGCTTGATCAAGTCGCCGAACGCCAACATCGTGTCGACAGGAAACGGCATGCCCTTTTCTTGGAGGACATCGATCGTGGTCTCCGCCTGATGGCAGAGCGCCTGCGGCGACAGCATATTCAGGACGCCAAACTCAGCCTTGAGCGTATGGACCGTGCGGCGAATGCTAGAGATGATCTCTTCAAGACGGTCACCGGAGGATTCGACGGACAGCAGTTCTTCTTCGAGGTCGCTCAGCGCACCGAGTGCATTGCTGACGAACATGCTGACCGTTTCCACGTATTGCTGGTCTTCATTTGCATCCGCAATCAAGAGCGGCTGCGGTGCGCGGACCTTCACTTGCTCGTCGTCTTTAGCGCCGGCCGCGGCCCACTCTTCCGCAAAGGTGACGACCTCACGCAGATGCTCCTGGATCAGCAGCGCACTCTCGATGAGCTGCTCATTGCCGACCAGAGTTTCAATCGTCTGGGCGGCCGAGTGACAAAGTAGAACGAGCTCATCGAACAGCTCATTGCTCGCATCCTTCTCGACGGCACGCATCTGCCGCACCAACTCGGCAGCAACGGCGTAGCCACCAGCCGGTAAGCGATCAATGATCTGGCTGAGGCTCTGTATTCCGGAAGCGATGGACATGGACGAGGATTGCCCAAGTCATCGGATGCTCTCGTTCAGCGACTTGAGCAGGCCCACCCTCCGCTCCATGTGATTTGTCCCACGACTCCGTAGGGTCGCGATTCTGGTCACCAAGAGCGAGTGCAATTAGCTACTGCGGATCGGATCGCAGTGCCGCGCCACATAGTTTGTAGAGCATGCGGGCCCCTACGTTCGCGTCCCATTCATCGCGACCTGGTGACACTTCCACTAGGTCGAATCCCACGATGCGACGGCCAGTTGCGACGAGCTGCGCGAGCATGTGGGAAGCCTCTGCGAACAACAGCCCGCCTGGAACCGGGGTGCCCGTGTTTGGACAGAGGCTCGGATCGAGACCGTCAATGTCGAAGCTGATCCAAACGCGTTCCGGCAGAGCCTGGAACGCCTCCTCAATGACTTGGTCAAATGTCACGCCCGCAAATCGACGTCGCTGCCACTCCGCATCAAAATGCGTCACCACCCGACCATCGCTCGCGTGGATCGCGCGCAGTTCGCCTTCGCTGTAATCGCGGATCCCGACCTGCACCAAACGCTGCACACCGGGACAGTTCGCCAACACGTTGTGCATGATCGACGCGTGACTCCAGCGGAAGCCTTCATAGGCATCACGCAAATCGGCATGGGCATCAATGTGCAAGATCCCGATCGGTTCGCGTTCGGCTGCCGCTGCGATGGCCGCGAACGGAATGGAATGGTCACCGCCGACCACGCCTACGATTCGACCTTCATCGAGCAACGGGGCCACGGTGGCGGCCAACGAGGCGTTGACTACATCGCCGGCGGCGTCGACCTGGCGCACGACAGCATCCGCATCCAAACCAGATTGCACGGCCTGGCGGGCAGGCTCATGGGCCGCTGCAATCGCCGGATCGGCAGCAAGCATGTGGATTCCGCCGTCATAAATACGGCCGAAATGCCAATCGTAGAGATCGACCTGATGGCTCGCCCGCAAGATTGCCTCGGGCCCGTTCTCAGCACCGCCGCCGTAGGAGACGGTTGCTGCGAACGGAACAGGCACCAACACCACCCGTGCATCCTCACGCGTCGTGGAGAGGCCAAAGATGCCGCTGCCAGATGCGGCGGCTCCGTCAGGATCGAACCCGGTCATAATGGGTGGTTATCCCGGATCTACCGCAGAGCGAAAGACACAACCCGCTAAATCTGCGTCGATTGTGAGTGCCCGGCGCAAGTGCTGCTGCTCGGGCGGCAGCGCCGTTGATGTTTGGCGGCCGATGAGAAGGAAAAAAAAGGGCTCCCTGGCTGGGGGTTGTTCGGTTGATGACTTGTCAGGAGGAAGAAAGGCGCCAAGAACAGGAGAGAATCCAGCCAGGGAGCCCCACCTCGTCTCGTTTGCGGGTCCATGCCACCCGCACACACATCTACTCATAATTCCACGCGTAGTTACACCCCCCTCACGTCTTTTCTGGTCGACCCGCAACCAACCTTGGGGAGAAGCGACGAAAACGCCCTTGAGTCCGGGGCCAGGATCTGCTTTATCTCTTCGCCCGAAACGCTTTGGCAGGGTAGCTCAGTTGGTTAGAGCGAAGGCTTCATAAGCCTTAGGTCGCCGGTTCAAGTCCGGCTCCTGCTACCATCGCGTTCCTGACCCCTCGCCAGTTCTCTCAAGCGCGTGCCGAATGGCCGCGGATTACTCGCGATCCGAACGCCCGGGGTCCAAGCCCAAGCGGCCCCATCCGCGAACGCCCCTCGGAGCGCGTCAAGACGGAGCCAACGAAAGCCTCGCCAAGTCCGCTCTTCAAGCGTCGAGAAGCCGCCTCCTCTTGAGGCGCGCCAAGCGGCCCGCACGGATGACACCAAGGTTGAGGTTTGTGCCGGGTGCATGACCCGAAGTCCGCCCCCGGAGGCCTCACCACCTCCGCTACCGAAGCCGCGCCAAGACCCCGAATCTCGAGCCGCGCCAAATTGCGGCGCCGTCACACCGCCCCCACCACCCCTAGCACCGGTTCCGCGTCAGCTGCAACCACCGCGACAACCGGTCCACCAACACCGTCAGCAGAATCATCCCCCACAGAAACGCAGCCGCATCCGCATGCTCGCGGTACGCCAAGTTGTTCTTAAAGAACAACCCAAGCCCACCAGCTCCGACCATCCCAAGAGCAATGCCAATGCGCATGTTCACCTCAAACTGGAAGAACCCGTACGTTCGCCAGTTCGCCCAAATCCGCGGCAACGCCCCATACCAGAACACCATCGACCGCGGACCACGCACCCGCTCCAACTGACCGTATGGCACATCATCCACCGCCTCAGTAAACACACGGTGCAACACACCAGCGGTATGCAACGCCACGGCCAGCACACACGGAGTCACTCCAGACCGGAAGAACACGGCCAGCATCACCAACCACGCGACTTCGGGAATCCCACGCATCACCAACGCGATCGCACGCGACAGCACCAACGACACAACCCGAACTACACGAGCAACAGGCTTCACCCGTTCGCCAGTAAATCGCGCGCTATCCAACTGCATCGCTAACGACGCCGGATACACCAACATCACAGCCAGCAAGCCACCACCCAACGTCGCCAACACCCCGATCGCTAGCGGCACAACGCTCTCACGGAGCACGGCCCACCACGTATCCATCGACCAAGACGGGCGGAACAACCCGAACGTGTATTGCTCGACGTATGGCCAATCGATGCGCCCGAGTTCGTGCCAGGTGTTCTGCAGCGGCACCCACAACCACCAAACACAACCAAGCAGAACCACTCCAACGCCCGCGATCACCTGCAGGCGTCGCCGCGCCGCCAGGTGCTTGCAGACCGCTCGCGGAGCCCGCGGATGGTTAGCATCGATGCGCAACCGGCGACGCACAAAGTTAGCCAACAAGTCCGCCGACGCAGTTACCACTAACAACGTCAACAGGATCGTCGCGACCCCGCGCCAGTTGGCGTCGGTGTATTCGTCCCACAGTCCAGCGCCCAAACCGCCACCGCCAACCACTCCAATCACTGATGCGTTGCGGATCGCACACTCGGTACGCATCAAGACAAACGACAGCGTCGTGCGTGCCCCCAATGGCTGCAGGCCATAGAAGAACACCTGCAAGCGCGACGCCCCGGTCGAACGCAGCGCGACGTAACGCGTGCCGTCGACGTTGTCCCACTGTTCGCTAAGCACCTTGCCAAAGATGCCGGCGACGCTGATCGCGATGGCCAACAATCCCGTGACCGGATTGACGCCAGTGATGTTCGCTAGCAGCACTGCCCAGACGAAGTCCGGCACACCGCGCATGACATCGAGCACAAACCGTGCAATCTCCAGGACCGCGCGCGCCAACCAACGACGTACGAGCGGAGTTGGCCCAGCCGCGATCACAACTGCGCGACACGCTGCGACCGCCAACGGGTAGGCAAGCGTCAACCCGATCGCCACCCCGAGCAGTGCAACCGCAACCGTCTCCATCGCCAGCGATGCGCACCGCGACAACATTGACTGCGACAAGTCAGGCGAACCAAATGCCGATGCGAAATCCCACAGGCGAGTGCAAGCTGCCTGGAACTCGTGCCACGAAGTGACCGATGCAAGATCCAGTGGCAGCACCCAAACGCTCAACGCGACCAGCGAGAGCAGCACCAACAAAGCTCGCCGCAGCGTCTTCGGCGCCTGCTCGCCAACGGCGAGTTCCTTCGTCACACCAGGAGTCGAGGGAGTGATACTCACGCCTTGGCCAGATCGATCTCCGCCAACTCCGCGCCGTAGATGCTTTCTAGAAGTGGTCTCGTAAGGCTGCTCGGCTCGCCATCGTGAACCACCGCGCCGTTCTTCATCGCGATAACGCGATCGAAGCCTGTTTCGAGCCAATTCAACGAATGCAAGCTGACGACGAGCGTGCGGCCGTTGCCGGCAAGCTCGAATAGCTGCTCAAGCACTTGGCGCCCGAGACGCACATCGAGCGCGCTGACCGGTTCGTCGGCGAGCACGATATCGGGCTCTTGTAGCAACAGTCGCGCAATCGCAACCCGCTGCTGTTCGCCACCCGACAGTTCGTCCGGCAGGGCCCACAAGCGATCACCCAACTCCATCCGAGCCAACGCCGCGCGAGCCTTATCAAGCTCTACCGGTCGCAATAGTGACCAAACGGCCTTCCAGAGCGACCACGATCCGAGCCGCCCCATTAAAACATTGTGCGCGACGCGCAGCTGCGGGACGAGGTTGTGCTGCTGGTGAAGAAAGCCAATGCGACGCCGGAACTCACGCAGGCC
>JBNMND010000103.1:0-16216 GCA_051274975.1 Planctomycetota bacterium
TGGCAGCGCAGTCGGGATTCCTTTGGCCAAGAGTCGATCGTGCCGACCGAGCAGGCGCTCAACTTCAAGATCGCGCACACGGTGCGATTCTAGAGCCGGGGACCTAGTTTCGAGGGTTTCTGGAACTGTCCGGTTCTGAGATCTCCCCGGGCCTTGGCCTTGGCAAGCTGATTCGCCGGTCTGAACGGGTGTTGCCCGTCACGTCTGGCGAACTAGTGGCATTGCTGCCCTGGATCTCACCGAACCGGGCCCTCGGGCGCTCTCGGCGGGCCGCAATCCGCTACACTTATCCCAGAGTGGAGGCCTCGGCCAAAACCCTCTCACCTATGCGCGCACTCCTACTGTCATGCTTCCTCGTGGCGTCCGCCACGGCTCAACTCACTACCGTCACGGTCCCCAACCTGCCGGCACCCGTGAACATCGACCGGCCATTCGCCGGCGGCGTTGGGCGTTACCAGCAGTGGTATAACACCAACGGATTCAACGCGATCACCGAGCCGATGCGGTTCGACATGATCGAGTTTTTGTCCGGCACCAGTAACGGCGTGGCGCCGCAGCCGATCACGATCAACTGCGAGATCCTTATGGGTCACGGTAAGTTCTCTGGTGTGTTCGGCCTGTTCGACAGCAACTGGGACAGCCCACCAGTGGTCGTTGCGACGATGGGGAATCGTAATCTGACCGTGACGCCGACGGGTACGGCGTGCATGACGATTCCGTTCTCTACCCAGTTCACGTGGGATCGGGTGCACCCGATCCTGATCGAGATCCGGATCTTCGGCAACAATCAGGCTAGCCAGCCCTTCCTGTTCAATACGCAAGGCACGACGTCATCGATCGGTCTGACCTCGCGCGTCTATGCGGCGGCCAACTCCGGAGCTGCGTCCGGTCAGGTTCAACAAGGGGTAGGCATGATCACCCGCATGCGCGCTCGTCAGGGCGCGATGATCGAGTTCGGCACGGGCTGCCCCGGGCAAGGCAATATCATTCCGCAGGCCAGCGCCAACCTCGCATGGGCCGGCGTCCTGTGGACCCATCAATTGACCAATGCCCCTTCGCAACGAACGGCCTTCTGGGTGATCGGCGATACTAATGGCGCACCGTTCCCGCTCGACCTGACGCAGCTCCTAGGCTTTGGCCCGTCGGGCTGCCTGTTGCGCACCAACCCAGTCAACGCGATCCCGGTGATGACCGTAGGTGGCGGTGCCGGATCTGGGGTGGCGACACTGCCAATCCAGTTGCCGGGCGTCGGCGGCATCGAAGGCTTCAACATCTTCACGCAGTGGGTCGTCTTCGATCCGCTGGCGCCTAACGGCACCCTGGCTGTTACGTCTGGGCTCAGGACCATCGTCGCCCCGATCGGCGGCTAAGACCGCCTGGGACTGCGGACAGTTGGCGCGCGGCTTCGGCTGCGCCCCGTCCTGAGGGTGCTCGACTGACTAGTTGACATCCGTGCCGTATTGGCAACTTGGCGCGCTGCGCCGGCTAGCTCTGCCCGGGCACCGTTCTGTCGCTGCGACGAAAGCACGGCAACACCGGATGTAGCAGTTTTCCCGATTCGTAAGAAATCGCGGAGCTTCCTCTACTACCGGAGTAGTTACAGCCGAACTACCCAGGTAGTAGATAACTCTATGCAAGGACCGAAGAACCTAGGCGATTTGCAACTGGCCATCCTCCGCGCCCTTTGGGAACGCGGCGAAGCGCCAGTTTCCAAAGTGCACGATGCACTCAGTGACCGGGGTCTCGCGCTGACCACGATCGCCACCATGCTGCGCAAGATGGAAGAGAAGGGGCTCGTCGCGCATCGCGACCAAGGGCGTCAGTTCTTCTATCGCGCCGAGGTCGATCCGGACGTCGTTCACAAGAACCTCGTCGGGGACCTGGTCACCCGACTGTTCGACGGTGATCCGATGGCGCTGGTCAATCACCTGCTGCGTGCGGGTGACATCGATCTTGGTGAGCTCGACGACCTTCGCAAGGCAGTCGCCGTGGCTGAGGGCAAGCAGGCCAAGTCCGCTACGGCCCCGGACGCTGCGCAAGACAGCCCCGAGCCGAACGGAGGCAACTCGTGATCGCCTTCTCGCTCGAAGAGCTCGACGACATGCTGTTGCCACTGGCTGGTTGGCTCGGAACGTTCGCGCTGCACTCCACGATTGCACTCGGATTGACGTGCTGGCTCGTGCGCATGCGCCGCCAGCGCTCGCTCGGCTTGCAGGACATCATGCTGCGTCAGGCGATGTGGCTGCCGTTCTTCAGCTCGACGCTGCAATACCTGGTCTTTGGCAGCATGTGGGACGGCTTGATGGCGCAACCGGTCGTCACCGCCGACGAACTCGCGCCGATGGCCTCGATGCTGCTCGCCGAAGGTCAGGGGAACAACCTTGTCGCGATGGAGGCCATCCCCGGCACTCCTTGGGCGACGATCGTCGTTGGCATCGCGACCTCATGTTCGCTGCTCGGTTTCGCCTGGCTGTGGCGCATGTGGCGACGCCTGACCAGCATCCTTGAAACGCGTTGCCCGGAAACTGACCCGCGCGTGTTGTCGTCGGCGGCGACCATGGCGACACATCTGGGCCTGCGCCAATCCCCACACATCAGTCGCGCTCAAGGCTTGAGCACTCCGATCGCCTTCGGCTTCCTGCGACCAGAGATCTGCTTGCCGGCCCGTGCGGCGGCGCTCGACGACGCCTCGTTGCGCGCGATGCTCGGCCACGAACTGGCACACTTGCGTCGTTCTGATCCGGTCTGGATGTGGCTCGGTGCGTGGATCCACGCGCTGTTCCCGTGGCAGATACTGCTCGCCTCGACGCGGCGCGAATGGTCGCGCGTGGTTGAACTGCGTTGCGATGCCGAAGCCGCGCATCACACCAGTCCTACCGCCGTCGCTCGTTGCCTTATTGAGGTTGCCGAGTGGCTGCGTCCACAAACTGCGCCGACGACGATCGCGCTCGGCATGGCGGCTCGACCGTCGGCCCTGCGAGAACGCGTCGAAGCTGCGTTGGGTTGCTCGGAGTCTGCGCCGACCAAGCGCTTCGCGGCTGGTGGCGTCGCTGCCCTGTCGCTGGCGACGATGACGATGGCGGCGCCCGGCATCAGCGATCAGGTCGTCACCGCACTGACCGCCGACGAGTTCCGCGTCGCCTTCACGGGCCAAACGCCCGCCGCCGCCGAGCGGCTACAGCCGTTCGTGGCGCTAGTCGAACAGGAGTATGGCGCCCTTGTCATCGAGGCTAGAGCGCTTCAGGCGAACCTGAAAGCGAGCCTACTTCCCCAGCCCCAACTGGAGGAGCTGCAGTCCCGACTGCAGCTTCGCCTGACCCGTCTTTCGCAGCTCCGCGCCCGTCTGTTGGCCCGCGTCAGCCGCGATTCGTCACTCAATCGTTAGTCCGTCTCAGGAGAATCCTATGACCCCGAAGTTGATCCGTTCTGTTGCCGCAGCGTGCCTCGCTGCTGCTCTCCTTCCCGCTCAAGAAGAGGAAGAAATCATTCTCCGCGTGAGCGAGAGCTCAGCGAAAGCGTCGAGCAAAGCCTCGGGCCTTTCGTCCAAGCAGATGAAAGCCATCATCGAGAAGCTGAGTGACGACGAGTTGTCCTCAGCTGATCGCAAGAAGGTCAAGGCCGCGTTGATGAAGATGCTCGGCGACGTCAAGTCGGAATCGAGGGTCATCCACCTCGATGGCACGGTCAGGCGCGATATTGAGACCAAGTCCAAGCCGGTATCTCTGCGTTGGCACATCGGCCAAGGTACGGGCAAGGGCGGCAAGCCGGGCGCGCTCGGCAAGAAGTCCAAGTCGTCTGACCAGCCCAAGCTCATCGAGTGGGCGCAGCTCGGCGTAGACGTCTCGAAGGCCAAGAGCATCAAGAAGACGAAGGGCGCGAACGAGGCATACACCTGGCTCGAGTCCGTCGAGAAGTCACGCGATCATGCGAAGCACGAGCACGGCGCTTATGGCGAGCAGCACAGCAAGAAGGGCGAGCACGACAAGTCGGCCACTGCTCGCGTGATTCACTCCTATGACGGCGCCAATCAGGCTTCGATCATTGTCCAGCTAAACAAGGCCATTGAGCTCGGTCACGGCGGTGACGCCGTTGGTGCGCATAAGGCACACGGCATCGATCTCCACCCACGCGCCATTGCTCTTCTGGGCAAGCCGGATAGCCAGCACGATGTCATTACCTACGTGCAAGACACGTCCGGCGACGGCAAAGCGATTCGCTGGCTTAGCACGAGCAAGCAAGGCCAAGGCAAGGCGAAAGCAAAGGGTGGCGATCTCGGCGCTCGCGCCACGCAGCTTCGCACTCGCCTTGACCGCCCCGATTCCGATGACGCAGTCGTCGAATACTTGTTCAACACCCAAAATGGTGACGGCAAGTCGGAGCGTCTGACGAAGGCCAAGAAGGCCTACAACCAAGCCAAGAAGGCTTACGCCGCCGCCAAGAAGGCGCACGGCAAGGCCAGCAAGGTTGCGGATTTATTCGGTGCCGTCAAGTTGGATGACGTCAAGCGAGCTCAAGTCAAGGACGGCGCGGTTCGCTACGTTCGCAACCAGACCGTCAAGCTGGACGACGTGACCGAAGCGAAGATTAAGGACGGCACGATCACCTACGTCCTCAACCGCAGCGCCAAGCAGGGCTCGAAGAAGGCGATGACGAACAAGGCAGGGCAATTCCTGCTCAAGAGCGGCAACGAGACGATTGAGTTCAAGTCGGGCGGCAATGGCGAAGACGTTCGCGTCTTCATGCGCGGCGCGAACGGCAAGGCTAAGGCCGTCAAGAAGAGCAGCAAGAAGGGCAGCAAAAAGGCCGACGGCTTCAGGTTCGAGTGGACGGGCGACGTCTCTATGGATGTCTTCCAGGGCGACACGAAAGGCAAGGGCAAGTCAAAGGGTGGCTCGTTCACCTTCAGCGATGTCCCGAAGGGTGCCTGGCACGTTGGCACGGACCACAAGGGCGGCATCGCGGTTGTGGTTGACGACGCCAAGCCCGAGATCCTCGAGCTCATTAAGGGCGGTGACGCCAAGGGCGCTCACGGTCATTGGGTTGTCGGTGGTGATGAAAGCAAGGAAGCTGGCGCGTGGGTCGCTGAGATCCCGACTGCAAACAAGAACGTGCGGCTGAAGCTGCTCCGCAACAAGGAAAGCAAGATCACCGAACAAACGGTCAGCCGCGAAGTTCTGCTGAAGTTGATTGAAGGCGCGCAAGTGCACGCCAACGAGGTGCAGGTCATTGTCGAGTCCGCGGAGTGCCCGGTAATTGATCTCACCGAAGAGATCTGCGAGGAGTGCGAAGAAGAGTCCGGCAACGGCGATGTCCTCGAGATGATTGAGGAGATGCGCGCCGAGATGCGTGAGCTCCGCGACATGATGCGCGAGATCCGCGGCAGTTTGAATTCTAAGCGCACCAGCAGCAACTCGGCCGCCCGTGTCATCAGGAGTCGTGTGCTGCCGACGGCCGTGCGCGAGGAAGACGCCACGAGGCTTCGCGTGCGTCGCCGCGAGACTCGTTAGTATCGCCTGCGATGGGGCGCGCCTTCGGGTGCGTCCACGGCAGGAATGTCCGGCCTGACCAGCGACTCCTGCTGGCCGCGAACTTCTGCTGGCCGACTACTTCCCGGCCGCGAGTTCTGCCTCGGTCACGTTGCGAGCGAACGGCTTGTCCTCGCCGCGACGCAGGCGCTGTAGAACCACTCGAGCAAATTTGTTGTCGGGGTTCTTCTTCACGGCGCGCTCGAGCCAAGTGATGGCTTGCTGACGCTTCTTCTGCAGGTAGCTGGCCATCGCGGCGAAAACCGCCGGGCGCTCATCGCCATCGATGCTGTCAGCAAACTCAAAGTGCTCCAGTGCCTTCGCCGGGTCGTTGCCCCAGAACTTGGGAGCGAACAGCTTACGAAGGCCGAGCGCGGTGTGCAGTTGCGGGTTGTCGGCAATGCGCTCGACGGCCGTCTCTAGTGCTGCGGCGATCTTGCTATTCCACTTGATCGCCGACCCAAAGCCGGTGATGTGCTGGCTCATCAGCCCCGCTTCGATGCGGAACAGCTCGCCGGTATCGTCGCCGAGCTTGCGCGCCTTGGCGACGGCGTCGAGCCCTGACTTGAGGTCGCCGGCGAAGTCGGCCGGCAGTTCCTCGAAGGTCGGCTCGCCGGGAGCCATGCCGCGCAGGTGCGTACGTTGCAGCGCGCGCTCGAGGTAGGCCTCGGCCAGGTTGTGCCAGAGCTCCTTCCTGGGCTTGGCGGTGGCTTCCTTTGCGAAGGTATCGATGTAGCTGTCGAGCGCCGCGACTGTGCAAGCCATGCGTGCCGTGCGAAGTTGCTCGGTCGCATTGGTCGCGACTTCCTTCGCGGGGGCTTGATCGCCGTTGGGGATTGTGACGTCGCTAGTGCCGGCGGTCAGCTGGGACCAGGCGGTTAGGCCGATGCCAACGACACAGGCGACACACAATATAGGGACGAGGCGGCTCATTGAGGCGGTAGCAGGAGTTCGATCGGGTGGCGAACGGGAACGTTGTGGCCGCTACGTCGCATGTGGCTGTCGATTTGCATCATGCATCCGGGATTTCCGGTCACGATCATATCAGGCGCACATTCGTGCAGGTGCTCTGCCTTCTTCTGCCCGATTTCGGCGGCCAGTTTGGGCTGCAGCATGTTGTAGATGCCGGCAGAACCACAGCATTCATCACTCTTTGTGGGACTGACCAGGTCAATGCCGGGCACTTGCTGCAGCAGTTCGCGCGGCTGCTGAGTCACGCCCTGGCCGTGGCAGAGATGACAAGGATCGTCGTAGGCGACCCGGATGGGCTGCTCTTTCGGAGTCGCGGTCAGGCCTTCGGCCGCCAAGAACTCGCTGATGTCCCGGCATTTCGCGGCGAACGTCTTGCCGTCGTCAGTGCCCAGCAGGTGGTCGTATTCCTTCAGTGCGCAACCACAGCCGGCGGAGTTGTTGAGCACAATGTCGTCGTCGGCGAACGCGCGCACGTTCTCGGCGGCCAGGCTGCTGGCGCGGTCCGGTCGGCCGGCGTGCACCAGCAGGGCGCCGCAGCAGCGTTGGCTCTCGGGGATATGCACCTCGAAGCCGTTCGCGAGCAACACGGTCAGCGTCGCGCGATTGACGCGGCCGAACATCGCCTCCATGACGCAGCCGGTGAACAGTGCGACGCGAACGTTCCGGAGCTTGGTTCCTGGTGGCGGCATGTGCACGCCCGTTCGCAGCGGTCGGCGTTCGGTCGCGGGCGGCACGGGTGGCGCGATCTTGGCCATCGATGCCGGCATCACGCGCAACTTGGTCGCGAGCCAGCGCAGGCCGAGCACTTCGCCTGTGCGCAGCAGCCAGAACATCACGCGCAGGCGTCGTTGTTTGGCGACGACGTGCCATAAAAGCGTGCGCGTCAGCCATGCAGCCATGCCGCGCTTGGGCTGGGCCCGCTCGAGTTCGGCGCGCGTGGCTTCGAGGATCTCGCCGTAACGAACGCCCGACGGGCACGCCGTTTCGCACGCGCGGCAGTCGAGGCAGCGGTCGAGGAACGGCCGAATCGATTCCGGATCTTCGACACGTCCTTCAGCCAGTGCACGCATCAAGTAGATGCGGCCGCGCGGTGAGTCCGCTTCGACGCCGAGTACTTGGTGGGTCGGGCAGTGCGGGAGGCATAGGCCACAGTGCACGCAGTCGAGCGTGCGCGTGTAGCTTGTGATGATCGATTCAGACGAGGATGCCATCGGGATCGAGTGTGTGTTTGAGGCCCTCAGCGAGTCGTTGTTCGCCTGGGTCCATGGGTGTGCTTATGCCGCGGCGCGAGTCGGCGCCCGACAACACGGTGCCCGATGCGTTGGCTTCTGGTAGCTGCTGCAACGCGACGTCGGTTGCTTGGTAATTTGGCATCGCCGCTTCGAACCGCCCTCCGCCGAGCCAGGTGAATGGGGCGTGCTCCGGCAGTGCGTTGAGCACAGCAGGCAGCGCGCTTGGCAGCGCATTGCCGGTGAGCACTTCTTCGCCGCTGCTTGCCGCCGTTGCGACATGGAAATGCGTTGGGCGTTCGTGTGCGTCTAGCTCATGTCGTTTGCACAGTGCCGTGACGTGCACTGAGCGGCCGGTGACGCGGCCAGCAACCACGAAACTGCCGTCCCGCTCTCGGCGCAGCTGCAGAACGGTCGGAGGCTGCTCTTCTCGGCGAAGCGCGTGCACTAGTTGTAGAGCTTGATTGCGTTCGAGCGCACGGTTGGCAAACCACTGTTCGCTCCGCGGCCGCGGCTTCAGGCGCAGATGGAGTTTGGTCGCTACGAACAACCGACCCTTGCTGCCTACGAACAGCTTGTGCACGTCGAACCCGGCGACACTCTTGACCACGCGCGCGCCCGATTTGAACGTCGTGCCATTGGCCAGCAACGCGTCCATGCCGAGCAACAGGTTGCGTGGACCGGGGCAGCCGGCGGCGGCGGGGCCAAACGGATCCGTGGCGAACATGCCGCCGATCGTGCCGTCGCCGAGGCAGGGCAGTTCGAGGTCGTGTTCTGCCAATGCCTGGTCCAGCTGGGCGTGCGTTACTCCACATTCGACCGTGCACGTTTGGTCGCCGGGATCGAGGCGCTCGATGCGGTTGTGTTGGCTGAGTAGCAGTGGCGTTGCGTTCGTGATTGCCGGCAGTGTGTGCGCACGCGAGCCGCTTCCGGTCAGTCGCACGCGTCCTGGTGAACTACGCAGCCATGCCGCGATGTCTTCGAACGTGTTCACGATGTCGACTCCGGTGGTTGTGGAGCGTCTTCGACGTCGAGCACCTTGGCGATCATCTGCGGCCACTTGCTGACCTCGGCGCACGCGTTGCGCTGCGGCAACACCTTGCCCGGGTTGCAGAGGTCGTCCGGATTGAACACGGCACGCACCCGGGCCATGACCTCCAAGTCCTCTGGCTCGAACATCATCGAAACGTGATCGAGCTTCTCAGTGCCGATGCCGTGCTCGCCGGTGATGCTGCCGCCGAGGTCCATGCACAGCTGCAGAATCTCGTGGCCCGCCGCTATGGTGCGCGCCGTCGCGTCCTTGTCGCGGCCATCGAAACTGATGTTCGGGTGCAGGTTGCCGTCACCGGCGTGGAACACGTTGGTGAGGTTGACGCGGTGGTGCTTGCCGATCTCAGTGATCTTCTCGAGCGCTTCTTCAAGCTTGGTGCGTGGCACGACGCCGTCGAGCACGTAGAGGTCGGTGTCAATTCGTCCCATGGCCCCAAAAGCACCCTTGCGACCCTTCCATAGTCGTTTGCGTTCTGCGGCGTCGGTTGCCTCCTCGACTTTCAGCGCGTCGCGAGCGGCGAAGATCGTGGCGATTTCGGCGGCGTCTTGCACGACGACTTCGTGCGGGCCATCGAGTTCGACCAGCAGCACCGCGGTTGCGTTCTCCGGATAGCCAGCTCGATAGATCGACGCTTCGACGGCGCGGATCGTGGCCTGATCCAAGATCTCCAGTGCGGCTGGAACCAGCCCTGCAGAAACGATGTCGCCGACGCTGCGGCACGCCGCGGACATGGAGTCGAACGAGGCGAGCATCGTGCGTACCTCCTGTTGGTTGCGGCACAGGCGCACGGTGATCTCGGTCGCGATGCCGAACGTGCCCTCGCTGCCGCAGAACAACCCGAGCACATCGATGCCGTGTGGCGCTCGCGGTCCGGTCGTACTGCCAAGGTGCGCCAGTTCTCCATCCGGAAGCACGATCGTCGCGGCCAGCATGTGGTCGGTGGTCATGCCGTACTTGAAGCAGTGCGGGCCACCGCTGTTTTCCGCCAGGTTGCCGCCGATCGTGCAGACCGACTGGCTACTCGGATCGGGCGCGTAGTGCAGACCGTGCGGCGTGACCTCAGTGGTCAGATTGAGATTGACGACGCCAGGTTGCACGACCGCGAACAGATCCTCTGTTGAGATTTGCAACACTTTGCGCATGCGCGCACAGTCGATGATGACGGCGTCGCTGCCGGCGGTTGGACCACCCGATAGGCACGTGCCGGCGCCGCGTGGTACGAACGGCACTTCGGCAGCGTGCAGCAATTTGACCACGGCCTGTACTTCGGCCGTCGACTCGGGCAAGACGACGGCGCGCGGCTTCGACTTATGCACAGTGAAGCCGTCGCATTCCCAAGCCAGCAGCGCATCACTCGTGCACAAAACCCGATCCTTGCCAAGCAGTTTGGTCAGGTTGCGCTCGAGGTTTTGGCTCTTGGCGGGCGATGTCATGCGCTGGCAGCATAGCTGCGACATAGGGCATCAAGAAAGATGGGGGTATTTGACGATGGCGAACTGTCGAGCCCGCATGCCAGAACTTCAGGTTAAGAAAGTCGTTGCCGTCTGCTTCCTGGAGTCAGCAAAGCTGTCTTTGGAGCACGTTGGCATACGGCGAATGGAGCTATGCCAGAAGGGTTCGAGCCGGGTAAGCGATCTGCCGCGCATATACGGCGATGTCCGCCGCCTGCGCGACTACATGCATCGCAGCGTCAGCGGCTACCAGGACCTGGTGGTGCTCGACCTGTCCGACGAAGACACCTCGCTATTGGTCGCGTGCTGTTGCCGCTCGGTCGAAGCGATTGATGGTCGACTCGTCGACGGTGTCGTGCCCCCGGGTGAGCGCCAATGGCTAGTAAAGAAGCGGCAATTGCTGTCTGACTGGGCCGTCGAGATGGCGGCCAAGCCTCTGACCGTGTTGCCGTTGCCGCGTCTGAGTCCCGCCACGAGCGAAGCGGTGAGGGCGCTCAACACGCGCATCCAGGACAAGGTCTACGGGGACGTTTCTAAGCGTCAGAAATTTGGTGCTCCCCAGACTGGTGAGTCCGCTGGTCACTCAAGCCTGGCGCAAGGCATCGCTACGTTTGGTGAGACGCTGGCCAGAACTTCGCTAAACGATACGGCCTTGCCGATGCCGGGCCCGGTGTCGCATCAGAATCCACCGCCTGCAACCGTAGCGATGAACACGGCGATGCCGCCGTTGCTCGATCGGAACAAGGTCCGCGACCCGCGTTTGCGTTCGCTGATCAGCGTCGACATGAACGCGTTCGACCGCTGTCAGCAGGATGCCGACTACCGCCTTTCGACGGTGCTCTTGGCTTCGATTCTTGAATCTGCGCTATTGGATCACGCGATCCCGCGCCGCGCCGAACTTGGATTGTCGGGAACGCCCGATATGTGGAATGTCCAGGATGTGCTGCTGCGCGCGATGGGTGATGCGGCCCAGCCAAAGGACCGCGCGTTGTCGTTCCACTTGTTCGCGTCACGCAACCTGTTGCGCCCGGCGCTGCAGATGATGGTGCCTGCCGTGGTGACTGCCGCCAGCTTTGAGGGGCTGCACGCCTTTGCTAGCCGCGCGGTGTACGCGTTGGGCTTTGGCGCACCGTCTCAGACGTTGCCGCCGGGCGCCATCTGTGTCGACGATCAGCCTATATAGGTGTATGCAAGCGGTCGATTGACGCGCTCCGGACCAGCTCCCTTGTCCTCGCCACTGTATGGGGCCGGCGCTGTGATTGGGGGCAAGCATCACGGCACGATCTGACGGGTTACTTGCCAACTCGCCGTCTGCCCAGTTAGCTGCGGGGGTACTTGCCGCCGTTTCCTATGACTTCTGACTAATCCGTTGCGCCTCTTTGCCATTAGCGATCTGCACCTGAGCCTCGGCGTCGACAAGCCGATGGACATCTTCGGCGAGCAATGGGTGGGGCATGCCGACCGCATGCGCGAAGCTTGGGACGAGATGGTTGGTCCCGACGATTGGGTTCTGGTTGGTGGTGATACCTCGTGGGGGCTCACCCTCACAGAAGCGCAGCCGGATCTCGATTGGCTTGGCGAGCGTCCCGGTCAGAAGGTGTTGATCAAGGGCAATCACTGCACGTGGTGGCAGTCGCGCACCAAGGTCGAACGCGTGCTCGATCCATCGGTGCGATTGCTGCAGAACAACGCCATTCAGATGGCTGATGGCACGGTGGTCGTTGGTACTCGCTTGTGGGATCCGCCGGATGCGCCATGGTCGGACGACAAGGCTGCCAAAGTGTTCGCGCGCGAGTTAGAGCGCTTCAAGCTATCGATCGAAGCCGGCAAGAAGCTCGGTGGGTGTTCGCCGGATGGTGAGCGCACGATCGCGTTGGTGCACTATCCGCCGCGCTACACCGATGGTCGCGAGACCGGTGCGGTGCCGTTGTTGAAGCAGGCGCACGCGAAGGTCTGCGTCTACGGGCACTTGCACGGCGCGGGCCACAAATACGGTTTTCAAGGCGTTGCCGACGGCATCCGCTACTACCTGGCTTCGGTCGACGCGATTGACTTCCGCCCGATCCCCATCGAGCAGGCATAGAACGTGAAGCTGCGAGTTCTTGGTCTCGCGTGCGTGTTGCTGGCCTCCTGTCAGAATGGGCCAGGCGACGTGTTGGCGGGTGGGCCGGTCGGCAGGGGGTTGCTCGACGTTTCCAAAGAACCGCCAGCCGGCGCCAAAACGTGGACGCGTCCGACGTGGCGCGTCGGCGACTCCTTCTCCATGGTGCGCGGCGAACACATGCGCGGCACGTTCTCAGTGCGGTCGATAGAAGACGGCGTCTACGTCGTCGACATGGGCAACGGTCGATTGGTGCATCGAGACAGGGATCTTGGCAACCTCGGCGAATGGCGCGCAGACACTGGCGTGGCCCAGCGCGTCATGAGCCCCGTCGACGTTCGCTACCACTGGCCGCTATGGGTTGGTAAGCGTTGGCAGTGCGAGTTCGTCGATTGCGTTCGCGATGGCCAGCCGGTGACAATGAGCGCCAGTTACGAAGTCGAAGGCCTTGATCGCGTTGAGGTGATCGCTGGTCGTTATGACGCGTTGCGCATTCGCCGCACGCTGCGCCTTGTCGACGCTGGCGAGAAGTTTCTGACCCGCACCCAGATGATCTGGTTCGCTCCAGGTCCCGGCATCGAAGTCCGTCAACTGCTTGGCGACACGATGATCGAGTTGGCGGCCGTCGTTCGCCAATGACTCGACTCGCCAAATAATTGGGTTCGCCAGAAGTCGGTCCGCTAAGAGTCGCTGTTGCTCTCTACTTCTGCGATCTCGTCCAGCGCCCGCGATCTGCAAGCACGCAGTCGACCCAGCCATCGGTGTAGTCGATCTCCATGTGTCGGAAGCCGGTGCCGTTGCCATCCCACGCATCGCCGAACCAGAAGTAGTATGGATCGGTCAGCGCGAAATCGATCGCCGTCGCGCCGGCGTGGAGGACCGGGTAGATCGGCACGACCCACATCGCCGCGTTGAGCCACGGACTGTTGACGTAGATCTTCTGATCCCAATCGTCGACCGAGCGATTCAGTTGGTGTGGGCCGGCTGCGCAGCCAGTGAGCAGCAGGCCGAAGGCCATCGCGATGCCGATTCGCAGAGTTGAGCGCATGTCGCTCAGGCTATGCGATGACCGGCGCAGGATCAGCTATCGACGCGGCTTTGGTTGCGTCGGAGTTGCGATCGCACGTTGCCGTCGAGGTCGACCGTGATCACGAACGTCCGGCCGCGGCGATCTTTGGTGACAATGCGCCAGAACTCTTCGTGCACCGGGCCCGAGACGATGGAGGTTGATTCAATGAGCGTGCCACTGCGCAGCGCGGCACTGAGGACATCCTGGGGGACTTTTGCGACTGGCACCGTGTGGGAGCGCTCCATGACGTTCCCCAGTTCGTCGACGAGCATGGACCGCAGGTGGGAAAACGGCTGCTCGTAGCGCTTTTCGAGCCGGAATCCTTCGCCCCGCGGACCAACCTCGCGGGCGCAAAACTCCAGGACACCGTTGGGGGCGATGGCCTCGCAGGTCGTTCTCGCCAGCGCCGGGACGGCCCGGAGGTCGATCGGAACCGCCGTCCAGGTGACTCGGTTGCCGATAATCGCCAGCCGCACGTCCTGATTCGGCTCCGCATCCGTAAGCAGGTAGGCTGACGAGGGCGGCGCGGTGCAGCCGGCAAGGGCGATTAGCCACAGACAGCGCAAATGTCGCATGCCGCAACTGTGCAAAAGACAGGTCCATAGGGCAAGGAAGCGCATCTGCTCTTGATCCCAATTGCCTGCTGCCGACACTGCTTGCCTGAAAATGATCAACCAATCCTTCCAGCAGCTCGTCGAGTCCCTCGCCAAGAAGTCGCCAACCCCGGGTGGCGGCGCCGCCGCCGCGATGGCTGGTTGCATGGGCACCTCGCTCTTCCTGATGACCGTGCGATTCTCGCAGGGCAAGAAGGCCAACGTCGACCGCGAGGATGATCTCGCCCGAATCGAGGCCAAGCTGAACGACTCGCTGCAGCGCCTGCTGCCGATGGCCGAGCGCGATTGCAGTTCGTTTGACCTCGTGTCCGCCGCCTATGGCATGCCCAAGGCGTCGGATGACGAGAAGGCCCTGCGCAGTAAGGCGATCCAAGAAGCGATGGTCGGCGCGATGGTCGTGCCGGAGGAAACCCAGGTGATGATTCGCGATGTATTCGTCGCGATGGCGGAAATCGTCGGCTGCATCGGCAAGCAGATCGCCAGTGACCTCGCGTCCGGCGCGGCTCTGTTGCTTGCTGCGTCCGAGGGTGCCTTCCTCAACGTGCGCATCAACGCCGCTTATCTGACCAACCGCGAGTTGGCCGATAGCACGATGACGCGCGCAACTTCGGTTCGTGACGAGATTCGCCGCGAACAGGATGCGATCGCCGTGTCCGTTGACAGGATGCTCGGATGAGTAAGCGGTCTCCGTTGTTGTTGTGCGTGATGGACGGTTTTGGCGAAGCGCCGGCCGGTCCTGGAAATGCGATCAGTCAGGCCGATCCCGGATACTGGAACAGTCTGCGCCAGCGCTATCCATCGACGTTGCTGTCTGCCAGCGGCGAAGATGTTGGCCTGCCGTGTGGATTGATGGGCAATAGCGAGGTCGGCCACCTAAACATCGGTGCCGGTCGTGTCGTCTACCAGGAGATCACACGCATCGACAAGGAGATCAAAGAAGGCCGCTTCGGTCAGAACGAAGCACTGCTGGGCGCGTTCGCCAGGGCCAAGACTTCGGGTGCGACCGTGCATCTGTTTGGGCTCGTGTCCGATGGCGGTGTGCACAGCAGTGACCGCCACCTGCGCGCTCTGCTTGAGATGGCGAAGGCTGCTGGACTGTCCGGTGAGCAAGTCGCGTTGCATGCGTTCTTGGATGGACGCGACACGCGGCCTCGTTCGGCGCAGAAATACATCGAAGCCGTCGAAGGCTGGATGAGCGAACTCGGTGTTGGCCGCGTTGCTTCGGTGATTGGTCGTTACTTCGCGATGGATCGCGACAAGCGGTGGGAACGTGTGCAACTGGCATACGATTGCCTGACGCTGGGCCAAGGCCATTCGATCGAGTCCGCGCAAGCCGCGATTGCGGCCGCGTACGAGCGCAGCGAGAACGACGAGTTCGTCAAGCCTACGGTCATCGGTAGCCCCGATCGCGGTCGCGTGCGCACCGGCGACGCGGTGCTGTTCTTCAACTTCCGCACGGACCGTGCGCGTCAGTTGACCGAGGCCTTCGTCGGCCACGAGTTCCAGGCATTCCCGCGCGCTTCGGTGCCGGTCGTGCACTTCGTGACGATGACTCGCTACCGCGAGGACTTCCCGTGCCAGATCGCCTATCCGCCGCAGAATCTCAAGGGTGCGCTGCCCGAGGTCATCAGCAAGGCGGGCTTGTCGCAGTTGCGCATCGCTGAGACTGAGAAATACGCCCACGTGACGTTCTTCTTGTCGGGTGGCAACGAGCGCGAACTTGCCGGCGAGCGACGGATCCTGATCCCGAGTCCGAAGGTCGCGACCTATGACATGCAGCCGGAGATGTCGGCGGGTCTGGTTACGGACGCGTTGTTGAAGGAAGTGGCGTCGGACAATTGCCCGGACGTGACCATCCTGAACTTCGCCAATGCGGACATGGTTGGCCACAGTGGCATTGTCGACGCCGCGGTTTCGGCCGTGCAGACGATTGACCAGTGCCTCGAGCGCATCGTGCCGGCCTTCCTAGGCAAGGGTGGCACAGTTGCCATTACGGCAGATCACGGCAACGTCGAGCAGATGCTCGATGAGCAGACCGGTGGCGTTCACACGGCGCACACGAGCAACCCGGTGCCGTTTGTGGTCTGCTCTGATGCACTCGTAAGCCATCGTCTCAAGGACGGCGGTCGTCTTTGTGACATCGCGACCACGCTGTTGCCGATTCTTGGCGTGGACAAGTCTGAAAGCATGGACGGAGTCGATTT
>JBNMND010000104.1:0-16154 GCA_051274975.1 Planctomycetota bacterium
GGCTATTGGTCGTCGATGGTCTTTTGGAGCGCTTCGACGGCGGCGGCGAATTGTGGATCCTTGTCGGCTTGGGGTGGTTGCTCGACGGGGAACTCGTAACGCTTGGCGACTGCCGCGTACTCGTCGCGGAACTGCTTGGGTGGTTCGATCGAGTCGTGCAAGACGCCGAAGATGTATTGCTGTTGCTCGCGCGTTACGTCGACCTTGACGTCGGGGAGGATGCCACCCTCGTCCTTGTCAGCCGATGTGACCTTGGTCGCTTGGTTGCGCTCGATGTTGCGGCCGTTGGGCGTGCGGTAGCTGCCGGTCGTCAACTTCAGTTTGAACTCGCGGTTTTCCCAGCTGTAGACCGTGTTGACGTAGCCTTTTCCGTGCGTGCGCTTGCCGACGATGACGGCGCGCTTGTGATCTTGTAGAGCACCCGAAAGCACTTCGCTGGCGCTGGCGGAGTTCTCGTTGACCAAGACTACGAGCGGCAGGTCGGGCCAGCGGCACTTTGCGGGATCGGTCTTGTAGATGATGTCTGCGCCGCTGCGCCGCTTTTGCGTGGCGATGATGCCGGAGGGTAAGAACGCGCGGCCGATGTCGAGGCATTGGTCGAGGCTGCCGCCGCCGTCGTGGCGCAGATCCAGGATCAAGCCGCGTAGCGTGCCTTCTTCTTCGAGCGATTCGATGGCCGCGATGACCTGTGGTCCCGAGGTCGGGTGGAAGCCGGTCAGGTGCAGGTAGCCGAGTCCCTTGTCGGGGTCGATGAAGTGGGCCCACTTGACGCAGGGCCTTTGCACGCTGCCGCGCGGGACTTCGAGTTCGATTGGCTGGCCGTCGCGATCGATGCTCAGGGTCACCGTGGTGTCGGCGGGGCCGCGTACCAGATTAACGACGTTTCGGCGGGCTTCCTCATCCGCGAGTTGGGTGCCATCGACGGCCGTGACTCGGTCGCCCGGTAGCAGGCCGGATTTTTCGGCGGGGCTGCCCGGAAACGGGTAGTGGATGATTACGGCGTCGCCATGGGCGACCATCTTGGCGCCGATGCCCTGGTAGTTGCCGGTGCTGTTCTCGTCGTAGGTCGCCACGTCGGCGGGCGGGATGTAACGGCTGTATTGGTCGAGGCCGTCGACCATGCCACTGATGGCACGTTCGAGCAGTTCGTTCTCGTCGGGCGGCTCAATGTGCGATTCGAGCACCTGTTTGTAGACGATCTCGAGCGCTGATTGCTGCGGTTCCGGCAGTACATTGGACCTCAGGCCACCCAGGTAGGAGCCCAGAACGAAGGCTGTGAGGATCAACGCCCAGTTGAGTACCAGGAACCACAATGGCAGCCGCGGTTGCTGTTGCATGCGAACAGCGTATGGTGAAATCCTATGGCGCGCATTCTCGTCGTGGATGACACGCCACAGAACCTGAAGCTTATTGAGCTGTATCTGCGGGGAACGGAGTTCGAAGTTGTGTCGGTGACCAGTGGTCACGACGCGATCGAACAATCTATGCAGCGATCGTTTGATCTGATCCTGCTCGATGTCGTGATGCCGGTCATCGATGGCTTCGAAGTTTGTCGCCGCCTCAAAAACGACCCGCGTACGGCGTTTATCCCGGTCATCTTCCTGACTGGTCGCATGGGCGACGAGTCGGACAAGTTGGCTGCGTATCAGCTCGGCGCCGTTGATTACATCCAGAAGCCGGTCGATCGCGAGGAGCTGGTCGCCCGGATCCGGGTCATGTTGCGGCTCGAGGATGCGCGTTCTCGCCTAGATCGTGAAAACGCGGCGTTGCGCGGCCAGTTGACGCGATCTGAGCAGCAGCTGGCGGAGTTCGGTGCGGCGTTCGATGGGCTGAAGAAGCTCAGTCAAGAACGGGCCGTCGACCAGGCGCCGTCGGTGTTGACGTTGTCTCCCGAGCTGGTCGTCAAGTCGTTCGACTCAGAGGCCTGTGGCGCGTTGGGGTCACTTGCGGTCGGCGTCGCATTATCGACGTTCGGCGAGGTGGCTGCGCGAGTTGTCGAGATCATTGAGAGCGGTGCGACTAGCGCGCCATTGCCGTTGGTTGACGACGATGGCGACGAACACGAACTTTTGCTGGTGATCCGTCGCTTGGATAACGGCGACGTGTTGTTGCTGCTGCGGGATGTGACCGGGGAGCGTCGCATCGAACGAGGCATTGCGGACCGGGCGCTGCTCGAGATGTTGCCGGAGCCCACCAAGGAGTCGCCCGAATCCGTCTACCGGATGACGGACTTCATGGGCGATGCCCAGTCGATTGCATCGATTACGGGCAGCGTCGCGCGGTTGCGAGAGAAGCGCGCAACGGTCCTGATCTACGGCGAGAGCGGCACTGGCAAAGAGCTGGTTTCGCGTGCCTTGCACTTTGATGGTCGCCACCGCAACGCTCCGTTCATCCCGCTGCACTGCGGTGCCATTTCACCGGAGTTGGTCGAGAGTGAGCTGTTTGGTCACGAGAAGGGCTCGTTTACCGGAGCGCAGTCGGCTCACGAAGGGCTGTTCCGAGCGGCGGATGGCGGCACGATCTTCTTGGACGAGATCGCGGAAACGTCGCCGAGCGTGCAGGTCAAGTTGCTGCGCGTGTTACAGCGCGGCGAGATCCGGCCCGTTGGCGCTAACCAATCGCGCATCGTCGACGTGCGTATCATTGCCGCGACCAACCGCGACTTGCTCGAGTTGGTGCGCGAAGGCAAGTTCCGCGAAGACCTCTACTATCGCCTCGAAGTGGTCACACTGCATTTGCCGCCGTTGCGCGAGCGCATCGACGATCTGCAATTGCTCGCCGAGCACTTCTTGCGCGTCGGCAATCGTCGCTATGAGCGAACCGAAGGCCCCGTGCGCGGCTTCTCGAAGGGCGCGATGGCTCGCATGATGGCGTATTCGTGGCCCGGCAACGTGCGCGAGCTGGAGAACGTCATTGAAGGCGCCTTCGCCCTCGACGTGGGGGAGATCGTGCACGAGATTGATCTGCCTGAGCGCGTTCGCAAGGGGTCGACGGGATTGCGTCCGAGCCCGGTGCAGCGGTCGGATTCGTCGCCCTCGCTGATCCTGCCTGGCGAGCCGATCGTCAACATTCGCGGTCGTCGCGAGGCGGTTGAACGCGACGCGATCCTCGATGCGATGCGGGACACCAATGGGGATAAGGCCGCGGCGGCGCAGCGGCTTGGTATGGCGCGCAGCACGTTCTACCGCCGGCTCAAAGAACTCGGCATGTAATCGGCAGGCGGCCCAACATCGGGGCGGCCTGAGTTGCGCTCTCGCTAGGCCGTGCCCGCTTTCGAATGTGCCACTCTAGAACGTGACCGTGATGCCGAGCTGGAAGCCGTCGATTGCCATCTCGTTGTCGTAGCGGAAGCCGTTGGCGTCGCCGCTCGCTGAGATCGTGCTGTAGCGCATGCCCGCGAAGAAGCTGATGTCACGCTGCGGTAGTCGGTAGCTCAGGCGTGCTTCGATGTCCTGCGAGAAGTCTTCCATGTCGCCGGAGATCACGAGCTCCTCCGGTGCGCCGGCGTAGTCGAGATCGAATACGAATTGCTTCCACGTGGCGCGGGCGCGCGCGGCCAGATAGACGACGTCGCCGGTGATTGTCAGGTCTTGGGCTCGCGTGCCCGGAGTGGCTTCGCGCCCGTGCAGCGTCATCGATCGAGTCGAGAAGACACCGCCGGCGGCGAATTGTAGGCGCAGTTCTTCGTTGCGGTACTCGGTGCGAATGTCGGCGAACGGCTCGAGGTAGCCGATTCGAACTTCATCCATCTCTGCGTAGATGCTGACCATGTCGCCTTGCAGGAGGCTGCCCCAGTCGTATTCCAGTTCGCCGGTACGCGCCGTGTCCATGTCGAGACGGTAATACTCGGCGCGGATGCCGCCAAAGCCATCGCCGATATCGGCGCGCAGGCCAACATCTTCGCGATGGCGGTCTTGGCCGAACGAGCGCAGCTTTTGTTGCGGGTTGCTGACGATCTCCGAAGGCATTGCGCCCACAGACTGCATCTTGGTCTTGCCACGCAGTTGGTAGAGCGCGAGGTAGGGCGATACGTGAATCGCTGGCTCGGCTAGCACGGTGGACGAACAACCTGAGAAGAGCGTTGCCGCGAGAAGCACGACGAGTGTCCGCATGGCCGTAGCGTACGTCGGTCTCGACCTCGGCGCCAGCATCTGGCGCCGGCGCGACGGTTTCCTACGCTAGTCGCAATGTCTGAAGCCTTTCTCGAGCGCGACTTCAAAGCTTACGAGCGCGACCTACAAAAAGATCCTGAGTACAACGCGCTGCGCTTAGCCGTGCGCCGCAAGCTCAAGGGTATCGCCGATCGCGTGCAGAAAGCGGCCAAGCCGCTGGGCGCCGATCTGAGTGTGCAGGCTGGTTTGCATCACCCGTACTCGTTCAATGCCTACCGGGTAAAGGAGCAGCGTGCGTATCTTTGCCGCGGTGCGAAGGAGCGGAAGAAGCTTGCGACGTTCTTTGGCGAGGCTCTCGGCAAGGATGCGGAGACGCACTACATCCAGACCGTCCTCGAGGTGTGCATCGACGACGAGATCGTGGAGGCCGCGCTGCGTATTCACCCTAGTGCGTGGTGGGACGGCGAGAACTTGAAGAAGAAGCTGCTCAACGATTCCGACGAGATGGACTCATTTTGTCAGATGCTCAAGGCGCTGCCACCGGGATTCAATCTGAAGTTGCACGATTGGCGCGTCGATCACTGGTGCGCGTCGCTCAAGCCGAGTGCCGTCCAGGAACTGATGCATCACTACACGCCCGGCGAGCACTGGCTGCATGTGCAGCGTCAGTTGCCGAAGGAAGACGCGGTGGAGATGGGGACCGAAGCGGAGCCATGGGTAAGCAATTCGCTGCTGTCCTTGCTGCCGGTCTACAAGTCAATCTTGTGGACGCCGTAGCGGCATCGCGTGATGTCTTCGGCGCCGCGTGAGCTCTCGGGTCGTTTCGCGGGCGCTACTTCGACGCGTAGTTCTTCTTGACCCACGCCTTCCACTTGTCGTCGAACGACAGGAACGACAGGTTGTAGGCCTTCTTCAGGCCTTCGCGCGTCGCGCCAACGAGGTCCTTTTGGTTGATGGACCATTTCTCGTCGACGCGACCCTTCACGATAAACAGGAACGTGCGCCACTTCTCTGGCCCCATCGACATCAGGTAGTCGATGCGTGAGAAGATAGCGACGTGGTCGTTGAAGGTCAGGTTGCCGAAGTCACGCCACTTGGCGACCTCCGGGAACGAGGCGAACTTCTTGTTGCCGCTGATCATCGCCTTCGTGTACGGCTTCCACTTGTCGATGCGCTTCATGTCCGCGATCGAGCCTTCGTTCTGGTCGAAGCTCGGCCACTTGCCGCTGATGTTTCGCGAGTTCCAGTGCGCGAAGCCTTCGCGGATCCACACCGGCAGGTTGTAGGAGTAGTAGCGGAAGCCATCGAGCAGGTTCTGGCCGACGTTGAACGCGAGCGCGCAGTGCAGCGCCGTGTCGTGCTTGAGCGGGAACTCGTTGGACTCGACTGGGCACGTGAACAGGATCGAACTGCTGTCGGTGAAGTGCCAGCGCTGCGCGAAGAAGGTCGGGCGGCCGAGATACTTCTCCATGTACTGGCGGTAGGGGCCTCCCTTATTGATCACGAGTACGAGAAACTTGTCCCTCATACCCATGTACTTGCCGTAGCCCATGTAGGTCTTACCGGGACCTGGGAACACCTCGGTAGGGTCGTTGGGGAAGTCGTCGTCAGTGACTCCGAATAGCTCTTGCGTGTCCGAATACAGCTTTTCGAGGCGATGCGCGGTTAAGTGCGCGCGTGTCCATGGGGCGAGCTTGCGCGACTTCGGCTTGATCTTAGGGAGCTTCTTTTTGAGCTCGGTCAGTTCGGCGCGCACCTTCTTCTTGGTCCGGGCATCTTGCGGCAGCGACCACTCTGGCAGTTCGACGCCGATGCGGAAGTGTGCCGTCTCCATCCAGATGATGTTGATGAACGGCAGCGTCTTTTGGATGTCGGTGGACGTCACCGGGTCCGCGGCCAGGTTGCCGAAGTTGAACGGGCCGTAGTTGAGGATGCCCGCCTTGGCCATCGCCTTCGGCTCCATATTCGTGTACGGGTCGATCTGCCACTTCTCGAGCTTGAGCTTCTTCTGTGCCGATGCTTCGGCTTGCACGCAGATCACGGCGAGCGCGAGCAGCAGGAGTCTGATGGGGAGGGGCTTGTTCACGTTCGTGTCCGAGTTGTCGTGTCCTAGATCTTCAGCAGCCACTTTTTGGCTTGGTCGATCGCCTGGAAGCTAGACAGCTTGTCGAGTGGCTTCTCGCCGTGGAGTACACGGGCGGTGTTGATCGCTTCCTTCTTCACCGCGAAGTCCGAGGAACTCAGGTAGGCGCGCAGCAGCATGCCTTGATCCTTGACCATCAAATAACGCAACAAGCGCAAGCCGGCCATTTGGTCGGTCGGGCGTGCCGACGCGATCTTCTCGAAGACTGGCAGCGCGCAGGCGCCAGCACGGCCGGCGGGCAGGACCTTCGAAGTGATCTCGCCGAACTCGGTCCAGCGTTGCTTGGCGGCGAGCAGCACGGTGTCGAGGCCGTCGTGCTTGCCGAGGCTGAGCAACCCGAGACCCGCGTAAATCGCGATATCCGGATCCTTGTCCTTCAGGGCTGACTTGAAGACGGGCGCCATGTCGGCGTCGTGGAAACCGGCGA
The DNA here is from genome assembly GCA_051274975.1 of Planctomycetota bacterium. Taxonomy (GTDB): domain Bacteria; phylum Planctomycetota; class UBA1135; order UBA1135; family UBA2386. The sequence continues at coordinate 6,683 of JBNMND010000104.1, forward strand.
GTTTGCGTATCAAGTAGCGGCGCCACTCGACGCTCGGTCGCTTGGCTTCGCGCGCCAACAGCGATGCGTGGCTCTTGTCGACGATGGCATCGAGCACGGCGAACAAGTGCTCGTTGGTGTTCTGCGAGCGATCACTGACGAGTGAGATGATTGCGGGCGCAGCGCCGGCGCCGATCGCAATGAGCTTGCGGCTGGCTTCGACGTGCAGCTTCTCTTGCGGCTTCTTGAACTGCTTGGCGGTGGCGCGCGCACGGTCGCTCGCGGCTTTCTTGAGCGTCGGCCACTTAGCCAGCTTTGTGCTTTGCTTGTCCTGCTTCGGCTTTCCTTGCTTGCCGTCTTTGGACTGGGCTTCGACGGATGTCGACGTCAGCGCCAAGGTGGCGATGGCGGCCAGTAGGATGCCAATGATACCGCGTGGCTTGGAGCCAGTGATGGCACGTGGCTGATATTCTGTGTGGTGCATACTCACGGCTTCTTGTTCTTCGGCAGTTCCATCCAATGCGGCAGGTTGTCGCGGTAGTCCGGGTGCACGAACGTCACCTTCTTACCTAGCGTCAGTTGTTCGTTCTCATACCACTTGCGCCACGCGATGCTCGTGTGCGTGACGAACCCGACTTGCAGCGCGTCGACGTATTCGGTCATCACCATCGGTGAGTCGAAGAAGTCGTAGCTGCCGACCACGAAGTAACCCTGCGCGAGTTCGATTGGCTGGCTCGCGGCATTGGTGTTGATCGGGATGTTTTTACCTTCGATGGCGGTCATCTCGAACAGCCACTTGGCTACCGGCAGCATCGCGCTCTGTCGCGTCAGGTTGCTGCGGGTCTTGTGCTCGATGAGCTTGGATTCCTTTTCCAGGTCGTAGATGTTGTCGGCGACGGAGCACAAACCTTCGGCGAGCTCTAGTTGTTTGGCTCGCTCTTCCGGGAACTCACGCTGTGCGATCTTGAGCGGCAGCACGTGATCGCGCAGCGCCCAGATGTAAGTCGTCTTGACGCCGAGCGCGGGACGGAAGGACTTGAGCCACTCGAAGTACGGTTGCAGGTCTGCGAACGTGATTTCGATGCCATCGATCACCAAGAGACGCGGGTCGTCGTTTGGCTTCTTCTCGCTCGCGCACGAACCCGCGAGCACGGCAACAGTGGCAATGGCGGCGATGTTAGCGATGCCACGGGCGAACCATCGAGCTCGTGCCGGTTGAGATTGGGGGGGAAGCAGTTCGCTCACGATGTATTCGGCTCCAGGCCGCTAGACCTGTGGGGTATCGAGATTGGCCAAGAACGTGCAGACCGGCCCAGTCAAATGGCTGTATGTCGCGGCGAGCTGGTCGGCAACACGTGGCATATCGGCAACGGCGAGCGGGCTCGCGTAGATGCTGGAGTTTTCGAGCCAAATGGAGCGCTGATCTTGCGGCCAGGTTTCGATTCGGACTTGGAACGTCTGATTCTGCTCCTCATGAGGAGGGAATACGAACCGCACGCCGAGTGACTGCATCGGGCGACCGAATGCGTTGCCGGCCTGACTTACCGGTGAAATCAGTCGTTGGGCCAGGAACTCGCGGCCGTCCTTGAATCGGCGCGGCGTAATCAGCGATCGAACGACGAACTGCTGGGCGATCGACGTCGGGATGTTGCACGTCTGGAAAGCGAGCGTAGCCACGTTGACAGCGCGAGTTGCGAAGTCCTCGACGGTCGAGCCGCGCATCTCCTCTCGGATTACGAGCCGGTCGTGCATGAAGCTCGCCATCGACACTTGGCCGGGCGCTTGCGCGAGGTTGCTGAGGTGGATGCCGTCGGGCGCAACCTGGAAGTTCTGATAGCCGAGCTGGGGCCTTTGGTACAGGGTGTTATGGACGTTCTGCACGAGGTCCGCCCGCAACTGTTGCGGCGGGTAGAGGATCTCTGCGGCGAAAGCGATCGTTCGGGGGTCGTAGGTCATTGCCCAGGTCCCATGCTACGGAGGCAATTGGGCCACACTAGTGGGCTAATGGATTCCGGGTCTCAGATCTGGTCATGCACGAGGCATTTAGGGAGGGATCCGTTCGGTGCTGCGTCTCGTGGCGGCCGATAGGGCGACAAAAGCTATGCCCGCTGGCCTTGTCATCCTCAGTGGCTAAGCTCGCTCGCCCATTTCCTCCGATCAACTTCCACGATGCACCGCGCTTTCACTATCGCCGCTACGCTGCTTACGGCGTCAGCTTTCGCTCTCCCTGTCGCCACTGCCCAGACCGGGGAGGAGCAGATCAATGCCGTCCAGAGGGAGGTCGACATCCTTCAGGAGAAGCTGATTGATGAGCGTTCCAAGCTGCTGCGGTCGATGAAGGTCAACGGCCAGCAGCTCGATCCGCTGCAGGTCATGCGCGAAGCCGTCTACCTCGCCGGTGGCAAGCTGGTCGAATCTAAGGTCGCGAACTTCTTCATCCTCGAAGAGCTGAAGAAGCAGGTCGAGTCAGGCCAGCGCAAGGCGGAGGAGTTCTTGGTCACGGAGGAGCAGGTTCTCAAAGAGCTTGAGCCGATGCAGTCTGAGTTCCAGAGCAAGAACCCAGGCATCAACTTCTGGGAGGTCGTGCGCACCCAATACGGGCTGAGCAAGGAGACCTTCATGGAGCAACGCAAGGAGTCGATCCTGTTCGACCGCGTGTTCTTCCCGGGTGCCCCGAAGAATTGGCCCGAGATCACCAAGGAAGCGATCAAGGCACAAACGCAGAGCGACCAAGGTCCGAAGTTCCTGGAGCAACTCGAGAAGGCCACCGAAGGTGTCGACGAGAACGGCAACCCGAAGAAGCTGCCTGAGTTCTGGGTCAACATGATGCGTCAGTTCGTGCAGAAGGGTCTGCGCAGCTGGAGTGACGTTCGCTACGCCTCGCACGGTCTGCCGTCCGAGACGGTGTTGCGCGTCAACGACCTTGAGTGGTCGACGCAAGACGCCTTCAACTTCGTCAAGAAGGGCCTGTTCGTGCACGACCTCGAGCGTGCCATGCAGGAAGTCGCCGTGCGCGAAGCGCTGCGCCAAGAGCTGGTCAGTAAGGGCGTCTTCATCTCGGATGAAGAGTTCGCCAGCCGCTACGACACCTACCGCGAGCCCTACGATTCCACGCCGTTCACAGTCGAAGTCATCGCGACGCGCTTTAAGGGCTACCCGTGCTTGGAAGCCTTCCGCGCTCGCTGGCGCCTGATCTCGTCGTTCAGCGACCTGATCAAGGATGAGATGACCGACGAGAACCTGCAGAAGCACGCCACCAAGCGCGGTGCCTTCTTCGCCGACGGCCAGTGCGACGTCAGCGTGATCCCGTTCCAGGGTCGTAACAAGATCACCGGCGCCTGGGCTCCGGGTGGCATGGAAGCCGCTAAGAAGCGCTGCGCAGCCGTCTTCGCCAAGATGGAAGCCGGCGAGTTGACCTTCGACGAGGCGCTGCAACAGCACACTGAGTTCTTCGCCAACGATGAGAAGCGCGGCCTGCTCGGCATGCTGCCGCTCAACCAGCTGCGTCAGCAGTGCCGCGAGAACGAGTTCACGCAGCTGCTCGACGGCTTCGCAATCGCCGACCACCTGTTCTTCGATGCCGAAGTCGGCAAGACGATCGGTCCGGTCGCCGGCCCGGAAGCCTGGATGATTTGCCGCGTCAACTCGCGCACCCCGGCCCGCCGCCAAATCAACGTCAAGGTTGAGCGTGAGCGTGAGTTGGTCCGCGAGGACTACATCACCTACCGCTTCCTCGAGTGGGCGAACGTTGTTATCGCCAAGTCGAAGTTCGAGTAGTTGATCGACTAGACGACCCGACGCTCTACGATCGGTTCCGTGGCGGAGCCTGAAGAGAAGCGTAGTGATGTCGAGGCGCTGTTGCGCCGGATCTGGGCCGCAGTTGTGCGTTATCGACGCATGGTTGTGGCCATGATTGGTTTTTCGGTTCTGCAGGTTATCTGCACGAAGCTGCCGTTCTTGGTCGTGCAGCCCCTCATGGAGGTGATGGGGGAGGATGCAGGGGCCGAGCGCAAGAAGTTGCCAGCAGACCCGACGGTCTTTGATCGGCTCCAGGACTCGTTCTCGACCTGGTTTCGAGAGTTCTCTGCCGACGTTAGTAACTTCCTGGGACTGACCTTCGACAACCCTGGAATGCAAGTCGTCGTGACTTGCGCCGTGGTGACTTTGTCGTGTGGCTTCGTTGGCGCCTTCACGATCTACAAGGTCCAGACCGTCTCGCGCTTCTTCGCCTATCGGGTTGTTTCAGACCTTCGGTGCGAGTTGGCGCGTCACTTCCTCAGCCTGCCGCTTCGCTTCTTTGGGCGCCAACGCATGGGGGAGATGATCAGCAAGGTCACCAACGACACGCAGGTCATGCAGCGCTCGTTCGAGATGGCGGCTGACAACGTGGTTGTCGATCCACTGATGATCCTCGGCAACATGATCATCATCCTGGTGGTCATCCCGAAGGCGATCTTCGTGATGGTGGTGATGATGCCGCTGATGGTTATCCCGATGTATCTGCAGGGCAAGAAGGTGCAGAAGCGCTCGACCAAGAGCCTGAAGGCACTCGGTGAGACCACCGAATCCCTCAACCAGATCCTTACCGGGATCCGCACGGTGAAGGGGTTTCAGCTAGAGGATGATCGGATGCGCGATTTCGAATCGACGACGGAGACGTTCTTGGAGCGCACCCAGAGGGTCCTTAGCGCGAAGGGTCGGTCGATCGCTCAGTCGTTCATCGGCTACCAGATCGCGACTGCGATCATCTTGGTGCTTCTCGGCTATGTCGTGTTGGTAACCGAGGAGGTGGGGTTCGCAGCCGTCGCTGGGATCATTGCTCCGCTGGCAACCAACTACCAACACGTCAAGCGCGTGACCCGTGCCTACAACGTGCTGCGCGAGTCCGCAGGTGCGCTGTCAGGCATCGAGATAATTCTGCAAACTGCGCCTGACGCCGCGATGGTCGGAGGTCGACCGTTCGGCACGGTTCGTGGCGATGTTGAGTTGCGCGATCTGCGCTTCAGCTACGATGACAAGCCGGTTCTTCAGGGCGTGTCGTTGAAGGCGAAGGCTGGCCAAACGATCGCTTTGGTTGGCCCGTCGGGTGGCGGCAAATCTACAACGTTGGATCTACTGCTGCGTTTCCACGACCCGGAAGGCGGCGGCATCTTTGTGGACGGCCATGACCTTCGCGAAATGAAGTTGGCCGACTATCGCCGGCAAACCGCTGTCGTCAGTCAGACGCCCTTCCTGTTTAACGCGACGCTTCGTGAGAACATCGGGTGTGGTCGTCCGGGGGCGAGTCAGGAGGATATTGAGAGCGCTGCGATGGCAGCCAATATCCACGAGTTCATCATGTCGCAGCCAGATGGCTATGACTCACAGGCAGGTGAACGTGGCACCAACTTGTCTGGCGGACAGATGCAGCGCATCACGATTGCTCGCGCCATTCTGCGTGACCCAGCGATCTTGTTCCTCGATGAAGCGACCTCAGCGCTCGATACTGAGAGCGAGGAAGTTGTGCAGCGAGCGTTAGACACTCTGCGCAAGGGCCGCACGTCGTTCGTGATCGCGCACCGCTTGTCGACGATCGTCGATGCGGACCAGATCGTTGTGCTTGAAGCCGGCCGTGTTGTAGAGAGCGGCTCGCATGCGGAGCTACTAGCTGTCGGCGGCCTCTACAAGCGAATGGTCGACAAGCAGATGCGACCCGACGCCAGCTAGCTTGTGGTTGAACCGGGTGCGGTACGCAAACTCTGCGTGCTGTACCCGGTTCAAACCACCGGGTTAGGCTGGCCCGAGCAGCGCTACGACCGTCGCACGGCACGCTTCGCCGCGGCCGACCGCGTCGACTTGCTCGCCGGTCTTGCCCTTGACGTTGACGCGGTCGACGTCGACGGAGAACAGTTCGGCAATGCGCTCGCGCATCGCCTTGCGCATCGGCTTCAGCTTCGGCTTTTCGGTTTCGAGCACGATGTCGATCGACCAGACGCGCAGTTTGCGTTCTTGCACGAGCACCATCGTCTCCTTGCAGAACTCGGCCGAGTCGCGGTTGGCGTGCGATGGGTCGGTGTCTTCGAACAACGTTCCGATGTCGTCCAAGCCGGCCGCACCAAGAACGGCGTCGCACGCCGCGTGCAGAACGGCATCGCCGTCGCTGTGTGCGATGGGGCCGACGTCGCTTTCAAACTTGACGCCGCCGAGCACGCACGGGCGTCCCGGGAGCAGGCGGTGCATGTCGATGCCGAGGCCGATGCGGGGAAGGTCAGTCATGAGCTAGCGCGGCCCAGTGAGGGGGCAATCGGGGTGCGAATCGGGGGGGCGAATCAGGTAGGGAAGGGGGTCGGGTCACGCAGCAGTAGGGCAACAGCTAGTGGTAGGTCATCCGGGCGCGTGATCTTCAGGTTGCCGGCGGTGCCGGAGACGACGGCGACTTCGATGCCGGCATGTTCTAGCAGGGATGCATCGTCGGTGACCTGAAACTCGGTCTTGCGGGCGTGCTCGCAGGCCTTCATGAACAGTTCGCGCCGCGCGATCTGCGGGGTCTGCGCATACCAAATGGGGCTGCGGTCGACGGTTTCGACGACGCGGCCTTCGTGCACGCGTTTGAGAGTGTCTGCGGCCGGGATGGCTAGTAGGGCCGCGCCAACCCTGGCGGCCGTGGTCAGGCATTCGCGGGTGCATTCGACCGAGACCAGCGCGCGCGCGGCGTCGTGCACGAGCACCAGGTCGCAATCTGCTGCTGTCGCAGCCAGGCCACGTTCCATTGATTCTTGTCGGGTTGCGCCGCCATCGACGATCTTGAGTTCGGCGCCCTTTGGTAGCAAGGCGCGCAACGGATTGAGGCAGTCGGGCAGGTGCGTGTCGCGATCCTCTGGCTGTATCAGCACCAACACTTCGCACGCATCACTGGCCGGCACCGCAGCGAGCAGCCTGGCGGCGCTGTGCACAAGCAGTGGCGCGGACCCGAGGCGAAGATAGGCCTTCGGGACATCTGCTCCGAGGCGCGTGCCGCGTCCGGCGGCTAGCAACAAGATGGCGACCTTCACAGGGCGGGACATTACACTCGGCATCGTGGCGGTGGTACGGATTCTGGGTATCGACCCAGGCACACAGGTGGTGGGTTTCGGTTGCCTCGAAGTGGCGACTACCTCACCTCCTGATGGAGCTTCGTCGGCAAATCGAGTTCCGCTCGCAATGCGCGGCAGCAACGTCATCCGCGCCGGTTCCGCAAACTCTGGTGGCGTGCGTCTGGTGCGCGCTGGAGTGTTCAAACTCGGTGGCCGCACCGTCGATTTGACGCAGCGGCTGCTGTCGCTCTCGAAGCAGTTCGCCGATCTCGTGACCGAACTTGGGCCGAGCGACCTCGCAATCGAAGAGGCGTTCTTCGGAAAAAGCGTTCAGTCTGCGTTACGAATTGGTGAGGCACGCGGCGTCTTGTTGGCGGAATCTGCGAGATACGGTCTCGACGTATTCCAATACACTCCGGCGCGTGTGAAGCGCTGCGTAACCGGTCACGGAGCTGCGCGTAAGCAGCAGGTCGCCAAGATGTTGGGCCAGATGCTCCCGCCGGGCGAGGTGCCCTTTCCCGGAGACCTCACAGAGGACGCTACGGACGCGGTTGCGGTCGCCTGGACCCGTTTGGAGGAGATGCGATCGCCACTGGCGGCGACGCAGAATCACAGCAATGCGCGCCGCACTCGAGGCTTTGCGAACGACTAGGGATTGCTTTTTAGTTGCTGGGTACGTGTAATCCGGTCCACCGGTCAGCGAGGCACTAGCCCTTGTATACATCTCAGCGGTTGGTAAACGCGATCATCGATCGCCTGCGGCAAGATAGGCACGAGCTCAAACGAACTCCGCGCCGGGTACCGTTGCCGCTTGTTGCGCCCTGTCCGCGCGACGGGTTGCCCAAAAATGGCGACGAGGGAGCTCAGCAATGATTCGTGGACCTGTTCTGCCACAGTTGCGTGACAGTCTCTGGTCGTTGGTCTCATCGAGGCTCGATCGCATTGAGACTGGTCTGACCCTCGTTCTCGAATCGCTTGATTGTAGCGATGGCGAGTTGGGGACTCTCGAAGGCCTGGCTCGCGACTCTGCTGGCGGAGCCGTGTTGGTGATGCTCGCGGTTGAAGGTGACGCACTGTTGCCAGCGCGCGCGTTATCCGCTGGTCAGTTCCTTGAACGAGTCGGTGACGCATTGGTGCGCGCCGTTCCCGAAGCGAACTTCTGTCCGGGTGTCCCGGGTCGCGTGTTGTTGGTCGGTACCGAATCGGCTGCAGCGGCGATTCAGCGCGTTTGCGCGCTGCCAATCGCAGGATTGCACGCGTGCACGTTGGAGCCGTTCCGCGTCGCAGGTCGCGAGCGATTTGCCGTTCGCTGGCTGGCAACGTCGCTAACGGCAACGTCGCTAACGGCAACGTCGCCAATGATCGCCGAGTCGGCTGTGGATCGCATCGCTCTCGAGCAAGCTGGTCTCGTGCGTGCGAGTGATGGGGGGCTGTCCGTCGAACCCGCAGTGGCCGGCAGCAACCTGCAGCGCCCTGAGTTTGTCGTGCCGCCTCAGCGCACCGAACTCTGGGAAGCCGTCGTCAGCATCTGCGAGAGAATCGACAGCGCCGTGATCATCCACGGCGATCGCTTCTCGCGCTCCATCACTTGGAATGGCAACTCGCTCGGCGATGTGCGCACCGTTGGTGGTGCGCTGGTCGCTAGCTCCGCGACCGGCGTCGTGCGCGATCTTCGTGATCAGCGTGACGTCCGCCGATTCGGAGATCAGTTGCTGCGTGCGTATGTTCGGCACGCTGAGCTGGACCTAGACCTTGGCGGTGGCTCTGGAGTGGAGCAACCCGTCAACGGTGATCAATTTTCTAGTCGTTCGGCCGCTTTTGCGGATTCGAGCGACCGTTTTGCTGCGACTCGCCACGCAGTGGGGGATCGAAGGGGCTCATCGAACGGTGAGAGTCTGCGATCAAGCTTGGCTGCGGCCAAGTTGTCCCCCGAAGAGTATTCTGCCCTCGGTGATCCGGCCTTGGTGGCCGGTCCAATCACCGAAGGTTCTGTGGCCAACGACCGCCCGTAAGCGAAGCAAGCCCGTCGTTCCTGTTCGTCTGGCCTAGCCAGCGAATTTCCGTACGTAGGGTGGTGTTCGCTGTCGTCGCGGAAAAGCAGCAACGACAGGGGCTTGGTGGAATCCGAACTCGACGTCAACCGGCCCGGCCCGGGCTTCTTGCGGCGCTTGCTTCGGCGAGGGCCGCCTGAGCAGCCTCGTCGGAAGGAAGCGGTCGTTGTGGCATTTGCCAGTGGCAAGGGCGGAACCGGCAAGTCGTTCTTGACGACGAACATGGCCATTGGCCTGCATCAGCGTGGGTTGCGCGTCGCGGTCGTCGACTGCGACTTTGGCTTGGCCAACGCGCATCTGCTGTTTGGGGTCAATCCGCGTTACTCGATGCAGCATTTGCTCGGTGGGCAGCGCACTGTGCACGAGGTGATCGCGCCGACGCCGTTCGGT
>JBNMND010000105.1:0-16151 GCA_051274975.1 Planctomycetota bacterium
GTTCTTGTCCTGCCAATACTGGGCCACGCCCTCCTCGCCCTTCTTGTCTGCCCAGTTGACGAGCGTGTCGCGGTCGCGCTCGAACTTGTAAATCGGAACGCCATAGCCGCACGAGTCACTGATGCGGGATACTTCGATGCGCAGAATCGCGCGAACGCCGAGCGCTCGCTGCTCGAAGCGCGCCAACAACTCGCCAAACCCCTCGTCATCGGGAAGCACGACCTCGCCGCGGCCATGCAACCGCACGATGCGCGGCCCACCTTCGAACGCGCAGAACATCACCACGATCCGCCCGTTATCACGGAGGTGTGCGATCGTCTCGACGCCGCTGCCGGTGTAGTCGACGTAGCCAACCGTCGTTGGCCCAAGCACACGGAACGAGTCGCGTCCCTTGGGCGAACAATTGACGTGACCGCCATCACCGGAAGGCGCCGTGGCAACGAAGAATAGCTGTTGCGCCGCCATCCACTCGAACAACGCACCGTCTATGGCACTGAAGATCTTACCCACACACCCAAAGTAGACCCCGTGTAGCCACTAGCAATGGCGTGATCCTAACTAGATCACTGCCCCGGCCCGACCGCTGCGCTACTCTTCGGACGCGATGCCTCGCTACATCCCGAGCCTCGATGGTCTGCGCGCGATCGCCGTGCTCTTGGTGCTGTGGTGCCACATACCACTGACTACCCCTGGCTATGCAATTTGGCTGGCAGAGATTCGCTGGTGGGTGCGACCGGGTGACTTCGGCGTCGAACTGTTCTTCGCGCTCAGCGGCTTCCTGATCACGCGGATCCTGCTGGCAGAACGCGAACGCAACCAACCAGTGCGTTGGTTCATGTTGCGCCGCCTACTGCGCATCTTCCCGATCTACTACCTGCTGCTGATCGTGATGGCGTTCACGCAGCCGGCATCGCAGATTGCATGGTGCGCGTTCTACCTCGGCAACTTCGCCGATGTGTTCTTCCCAACGCGTGGCCCGAATCCACTTGGCCACACGTGGTCGCTATGCGTTGAAGAACACTTCTATGTGTTGTGGCCGCTGGTCGTCGCGTGCTTCGCGCCCAAGGTTGGACCTCGCGTTCTCAAGTGGGGATTGATCCCGATCGCGATCGGCACAGCGTTCACACTCTGCCTCACGATAGATCCGAAGACAGCGGCCAACGCAATCGAACATCTGACGCCGACGCGGTCCCTACCGCTCGCATGCGGCGCTTTGCTCGCCTACAGCGAAGCACGTCGCAACGCATCGCCACGACGACTGCTGGCACTAGCGATTGCTATGACCGCAATTGGGCTGATGACGCACCCAAACCTCTGGTTCGTCTATATCCCGTTCGCGTGGCTGCAAACGTCGTATTGGCCACTCGAATACGCACCGGCATTCACTCGCATACACATGGCAATTTTGTGCACCGGAGTCGTTGCCTGGTGCGTCGCGCCGCCGGGCCCCATGACCCTGATCCATCGCATCCTGGCGTTTGCGCCACTGCGAGCGATCGGCCGCATCAGTTACGGGCTCTACCTCTACCACCTGCCGATCTTCCACAAGTTCATTCACAGCAACCCCGCGAACCAGGAAGACGCGGGAACGAATGTAATGCTGGCCGTGATCGCGACTTTTTCCGTGGCGACCGCTTCGTATTGGGTCATTGAGCGTCCGATACTAAAGTACGCAGGCCGCTTTCGGCAGCGCCAGAGCCCACCCAGTCTGGCAATGCGTGACTCGCACTAACCTAGGTGCTATTCACAATCGCCCAATCAACATGTCAGCGGCTTGCCCTGTCGCTCGGCCAAACCTGACCAAAATGCTTCGAGTCACCCATACTCCCGCAGTCATCGCCGTCCTGCTCGCACTCTCGCTCCCGAGTGCCGCAACTGCTCAAGATGAATCGGGCTACGCAGTCGCACTCGCACGCTACAACGAGTGCCTCAGTCGCCTGCCGTTCCAATACCACACAGAAGGGCGCGAAACGCTCGGTAAGACGCGGGAAATCGCGGCGCTGGACCAACTGAGTAAGGACTACGCCAAGTCCAAGGAGTACTCGGCCTACTCGCGCTTCACGATCGCCGAGATCATCGCGCGCAGCTTCAAGAGCGACGAGTGGGTAGCGCCCATCACCAAGCTGCGCGCCAAGAACGATGACCTCATCGACACTTGGTTGTGGGTGCGCACGCTCACCAACGAGATCGATCAAACGGACGACAATGTTGCGGTCGCGCTTGCCCGTGAAAGTAAGAAGCCACACCTGCGCGCCGCCGCCATCGCGGCCCTCGGCGCTTCCAAGGACGGCAACATGGCCTCCGCCATCCTTGCCAACTGCATCGACTTCCCGCGCAAGGAAGCCGATCGCATGCTGGTGCTCGGCGCGATGACTGGCGCGCTCTACCACAAGAAGCAGCGCGTCAACGACGAGGAATATCGCAAGGCGCTGAAGGCCTACATCAGCCTGCTGTCAAAGGACGTCAAGCTTAAGCACACCGCCAAGGTGCAGATGGCGCGTCACCTGCAGGACATCCTGAATGGCCCGGCCAAGTTCATCAACCCAGAGCCGTGGCTCGAACTGCTCGATCGCGGCGACGTCAAGAAGAAGGCGAAGGGCCGCACCAGTTCGCAATCGAAGTTCTTCGGCATCGAAACGGAAGGCGAGCGCTTCTGTTACGTGCTCGACATGTCGGATTCGATGCTCAAAGAAATCGTGCCGAGCGCACGCCCGCCAAGGGGACCGATCACTGGCCCCAAAAAGAAGAAGAAGAAGAAGAAGAGCATGGTGCTCGATGAGAGCGACCTGCCGTGGCACAGCATCGTGACTCGCTGGGACCTCGCCCGTGAGCAACTGCGCATCTCGCTGTCGCGCCTGTCGTCCGACAAATACTTCTCCATCGTGTGGTTCGGCACCGAAGCCGGCACCCTCAATTCGACCGACGGCATGGTCAAAGCGAGCAAGGGCAACATCAAGAAGGCGATGGCCGAACTTGATTCCATCAGGTCCCACACGGACAAGAACGGCAAGGAAGCGCTGCGCGGCAAGACCAGTCTGCACTACGGACTGCGGATCGCATTCTCACTTGGTAAGCGCGGGGCCAACGACGAGCCGGTTTATGTCGGTGCCAAGCCGATGACCGAAGGCTGTGACACGATGTTCCTGCTGTCGGATGGAGCCCCCAATTGGGATGGCTTCGACATCCTCGACAAGAATTACGGCGAGGGACAAACCTACAAGGACATCGAGGCCGGTATCAAGGCGCCGGCCGTGCCAAACGTCGTTTACCACGGTCCGTATGCTGGCTTCCCAAAGACCACTGGCAGCGGACATCCAGACCGCATCGACTGCTGGTTGATCCGGGATGTGGAGCGCATGAACGCGTTCCGCCGCATTCGCGTGCACTGTGTCGGACTCGGCGAAGCCAACGAGATCTTGCTGAAGAACCTCGCCGCCATTGGCAATGGCGAGGTCTTCATCGTTGGCAAAAAAAAATAGCCCAGTAACTGCGTTGCGAATCTGGGTATGGGAATAGACAGCGCGCAGATCCTGCGCGCGGCGAATCATTCGCTATTCTTCCCTGCCCGCTGGGTGGACACTCAGCTACGCAACCATGAACTCCACCCTCGCAAAGCTCTCCCTCGTCGCGACCGCCATCGTGACGGGTGTCTCGTCCACCACCGCTCAGGCCACGGCCAGCCTCATCACCAGCAAGGACACGACTCTCTACGAGAGCGCGACCGGCGCACTCGCCAATGGCGGCGGTGTAGGCATGTTTTGCGGCCGCGTCGGCTTCAACGGCGGCTTCGGCATTCGCCGCACAATGGTCCAGTGGGACATCGTTGGCTCGATTCCGGCCGGCTCGCAGATCCTGACGGCATCGTTCGACATGTGGGTCGAGCAGTCGCCCGCGTTCTTGCCGATCGTGACGGAAGCGCACCGCATCACCACGGACTGGAGCGAAGGCAACAACGTCGCACCTGGCAACGGTGGCTCCGGCGGCCCGAATGGCAACGGCGAGTCGACCTGGATTCACAGCAACTACCCGTCGCAGTTCTGGAACACCCCGGGTGGCGACTTCGCGCCGACGAGCTTCACGTTCGACCTGCCCGGCATTGGTGCATTCGCAACGCCCTCCAACGCGGCCTTCGTTGCTGACGTGCAAGACATGCTCGACAACCCGAGCGCCAACTTCGGCTGGTTGCTCAAGACGGACGAACTGCTCAACTCCACGGCCCGTCGCATCAACACCCGCGAAGCGGCGGCGTTCAATCCGAAGCTCGTCATCACCTACCTCGCTCCGGGCACGGTAGGCACCCACGGTGTCGGATGGCCGGTCAACGGTGGCACGTTCCAGCTGAACATTAGCGGCACGGCCAACGGTGGCGACGTCGTCCCGATCACCTGGACGAACGCCCCGACGCCGAGCTTTGGCGTCAACTTCTTCACGATCGGCTACGACCCGATCGGCACGACGTTCCTGCCAAACAGCGCGCTCTACCTGCCGCTAGCCGCACCAAAGTTCCCCGGCCCGACCATCGCCGTCGCCGGCGGCACGGCAAGCTCGACCTTCACCGTCCCGGTCGGCTTCCCAGGCTTCCTAATCGCAGTGCAGGGCGTCGCGCTCGACTCGACGCCGCTCAACTTCTCGATGAGCAACGCCGGCTTGATCTGGACTAACTAGTAGCGGCTGCCGCTACGACCGCGCCGCTACAACCTCGCCGCTACGACCGCGCAAAAATCACCTCGTACTATGACAATGCGATACCTGATTGTGGCGACTGCAATAGCAGCCGTCACCCCATCTATCTCTGCCCAAACCACGACGACCATCGTCGTCGATAAGGACGCGACACTCTACGAGAGCCCAACCGGCACCCTCGCCAACGGCGGCGGCACGGTACTGTTCGACGGGCTGACCGGCCAACCGAAGCTGCGGCGCACGATGCTGCAGTTCGACGTCGCGAGCGCGATTCCATCGGGAGCACGCGTGCTGTCCGCACGACTCGAGCTAAACGTCATCAGTGCAGTCGCACCCAACCCCATGGCTGCTGCACACCGAATCACGCAAGCATGGTCCGAGGGCACCACGGTCGCCCCCGGTGGCCAAGGCGGCGGCGGCACGGCACAGGCTGGTGACGCAACGTGGCTGCACAGCGACTACCCGAACTCGCTGTGGAGTGCGCCTGGTGGCGACTTTGCCGCGCAAGCAAGCTTCTCGATGCCGCTGGCCACGGGCTCGAACTTCAGCAGTCCCTTCCCGGACCTGATCAGCGACGTGCAAAGCTGGCTCGACGCTCCGGCGAACAACTTCGGTTGGCTGCTGATTGGCGACGAGACGACTACTGGTAGCGCTGCCAAGTTCCACTCGCGGGAATCGTCCAACTCGACGAACCACCCCCGCCTCATTGTCGCCTACCTGATGCCCGGCGAAGTCGTGGCATGGGGAACCGGTTGCCCAACCGGCGCCGGCTCGATGAGCCTCGCGTTGAGTGGCGTCGCCAATGGCGGAGTCACGATACCGCTCACCTACAGCAACGCACCGCTGTCGAGCATCGGCGCGACGTTCTTCGCACTCGACCTCGCACCGGTGGGCGCCGAATTGTTTCCGTCGTGCTTGGCCTACCTGCCGCTCGCGGGCGTCATCGTTGCAGGCGCGACGTTCACCACCGACGCCAGCGGTAACGGAGCCGCATCGTTCACGGTGCCAGCCGGCTTCCCCGGCTTCTTGGTCGCATGCCAAGGTGCGGTGCTGGATGGCACGCCAACGGTATTCGCGCTAAGCAATGCCGGCTTGATGCTGACCCAGTGATGCTGACCGAGTGATACTGACCGAGTGTGATGCTGACCGAATAGGGCCGCTCGCAACAGCTATTGAGGGAGCGCGATGCTGCACCGCGCAATCACCTTCTATGGCTGCGAACGTAGCGCGCCGCTAGGGCTGCGCAATCACCAACGTGGCCGGCTCAGCGTCCGCGTTGTATTGGCGCACCAAGCAGCTAACAAAGCTGCTGTTGTCCATGCGCACTTCGAACTCACTCAAAGCACCAACCGGCAAGTTGACGAAGCCATCGCTACCGGCCTGAGCCACGCCACGTCGCAAGCCGTTCAGGCTCGAACACACCCAGACGCCGACGGCAATCGCACCGTTCTCATCCACGACGCGAACCTTGGCTGCTTCGATCTGGGTCAGATGCAGATCACATTCGACCACCGGGCGGTCGACCGTGATCGCCACCGCTTCGCCAACCGCACCGCGGTAGGCAAACGGCTCGACTGTGTAGTCCGCGGGCACCAAGCCACTCAGCACGAACACGCCGCCAGGACCCGTAGTAACGCAACGGCGACCACCGGGGCCGCGCACTTCGATGGGCAGCCCAGCAATGGCTTTGCCGTCCATCGTGCGGGCCGTACCGCGAATCGAACCAGCGCGCTCGCCGACCAGTGTCGGCAGCGGCACGATGCCGCTTGCGCGCGGCGAGACGAACGGTGACGACAACGCGGCGAATCCGCCGAGGCCATCGCCGCCACCAGGCTGATGCACAACGAACCTGGAAGTCGTTTTGGGCAACGGCAGCTCGAAGCGACCAGCCTCATCGGTAACGCCCCAGCAATCCGTGCCGAGCACGTTGACGAACGCGTTGGCCAGCGGACGACGGTCGACACCTTGCACTTCGCCTTCCCCGCGCAGCTGAGCAGAGGGCTCGGGCGGGGTCGCCAACGAGTCCCACGGAGCGCTCGGCTCCATGCAGATCGTCAGTGGATCGGGGCTCAGCGCCGACGTGCGCAGCCACTCGTGACGGCGACCATCGGCACGCACCAGCAGGTCGCTGGCTTGGTAGCGCAGCAAGTCGATGGAGAACGAACCGTCGGCATCAGTCTTCCGTGACGCGCCCTCATTCGGAACGACCTCGGCTCCGACCAACAAGAAGCCCATGCTGTCAAAGACACGACCGCTGCGCTGCGTGCGCGGCAGTTGCGGCGCCTCTGTACGTCGCACGACAACTAGCTCAGGCTGCTTGCGAGCCGCAGCGCGTTGCTCGCGCTGCTGGGGCGTTCCCAAACTCAGATCCCCACGCCAGGCGAACAAGCCGAGCACCAGGACGGACCAGGTGGCGACGGCTACGGATGGCTTTCTGAGGATCGTGCTCACGTTGCCAGCAGTATACGCATATCCCGACGTCGCGAGCGAGGTGCGACGATGGAACTTGACCCGCCGCCATCAATCCCGGTGACACCGTAACGACGCAGCGGCATCGCGGGGCCCTGGCAATTCGAACCACAACCCGTCTCGCACCTAGGCCAGAGCCACCAACGCCGGGTGCCGATCCAGCGAGATTCTGCCACCGCCCGCGATTGCGGGCCCCGAATCTCCGGGTGGCGCGTGACACCCCGATGAGCAAGCCGTCGATTGTGCGCACCGTCACGATCACATCCGCGGACTTGAGCATCTCTGCAAGGCATGCTTCGTCATCGGCCGGGCGGCGGGCCGCCAGCGTCAAACGGTGCAGCACACCGCGGAACTACGGCACCGACAGACCCGGTTCGACGGCGTAGATGAACTCGCCCAGCTCTTCGCTCACGACGCGGCGCCAGCGGACTCACCAGAAGCGGCGTGCGCCCGGACCATCTGCGCAAACATGGCGGTGACCGGATGGCCAATGCTCAGCTCCGGGTGAAAGCAGGCGGCCAGTACGTGGCCGCGGCGAACCAACACCGGATCGTCGCCGCGGCGAGCGAGCACTTCGAGCTCGCCGTGCACCGCGGAGATGCGCGGCGCGCGGATGAAGGTTCCGGTCGTCGCCTTCGGCAGAACATCCGACACGAGGTCGAACGTGCCGGAGTGGTATTGGCGGCCGTAGCCGTTGCGAACCACCGTCACTGGCAGCACGCCATAGCTCTTCTGCGAAGGGTTCTCGACGTTTTGCGACAGCAAGATCAATCCAGCGCATGTCGCCATGATTGGGATGCCGCGCTGCAGCGCTTCGCCAAGCGGCCCCCACAGCTTGTCCACCTCGAGCAGCTTGAGCATCGTTGTGCTTTCGCCGCCGGGCAACACCAACGCATCGACGTCGCGCAACTGCCCCGCAGTGCGCAGCTGACGCGTGCGCAAACCGCAGGCCGCCAACGCCTGCTGGTGAAGGGCGAAGTCGCCTTGCAGGGCGAGCACACCGACGAGCGGCGTGCTTTGATCTTGCGGGTTGTTGGCCACGTGCAAACTCGTTCGGACTAAATGCCGCGCCTGGCGAGCAACTGGTCTTCGGGCAGCGTGCTGATGTCGATGCCAACCATCGGTTCGCCGAGGCCCTTAGAGACTTCGACAAGAACACTCGGGTCTTGGTAGTGCGTGACCGCACGAACCATCGCCTTGGCGCGCTCGACTGGGTTACCCGACTTGAAGATGCCCGAGCCAACGAACACGGCTTCGGCGCCGAGTTGCATCATCAGCGCTGCGTCAGCCGGCGTTGCGACACCACCAGCCGAGAAGTTCGGGACCGGCAGCTTTTGGTTCTCAGCAACCCACGCGACCAACTCGGTCGGAACGCGCAATTCGCGCGCGCGCAGCTCGAGCACTTCGGCGTCTTGACCGCGCAGCAAACGGATCTGCGACATCAGTGCGCGCATGTGGCGAACGGCTTCGACAACGTTGCCGGTGCCAGCCTCACCCTTGGTGCGAATCATCGCGGCGCCTTCGTTGATGCGACGCAGTGCTTCACCGAGGTCGCGGCAGCCACAAACGAACGGCGTCTTGAACGGGCGCTTCGCGATGTGAAACTCTTCGTCGGCCGGCGTCAGCACTTCGCTTTCGTCGATGCAATCGACTTCCATCGACTCGAGCATCTGGGCTTCGGCGAAGTGGCCAATGCGCACCTTGGCCATCACCGGAATACTGACGGACTTCTGGATGGCGGCGATCATGTCCGGGTCACTAGCGCGCGAAACACCGCCGTCCTTGCGGATGTCGGCCGGAACGCGCTCGAGTGCCATCACGGCGGTGGCGCCCGCTTCTTCGGCAATCTGGGCTTGCTCGACGTTGACGACATCCATGATGACGCCGCCGGTCAGTTGGGCGCAGAAGCCAATCTTGCTGACGAGTTCTTCGGCGGTGAAACCAGGGACCTGGGGAATGGGGTTGTTAGTCATGGCAGTAGTAGGGGTGTGTTTCAGAACAGTTAGGTGTAGGTCTCACAAGAAGGTCTGCGCCGGCGCATGCACCTCAAGCAACTCGCGCGCGCAGTCCGCGAGGACACGCACGCCTTGATGAATCTGATCGACGCTCGAACGCGTCAGCGACAGGCGCACGCCTGGTGACGCGGCGCCATCGAGATCGAACGCTCGGCCGGGCACGACGCGCACGCCGCGTTCGACCGCGAGCTCGGCAAGTTGATCGCCTTGGCCCGCGCGCGGTAGCTCGAGCCATGCGACGAAGCCGCCTTCGGGATTGGTGACGCGGCAGCCTTCTGGCAAGTGTTCGGCGCACGCAGCCTGCAACGCAGTGTGTCGCTGCTGCAACTCAACGCGCAACGACGCCAGGTGACGGTCGTAGCCTCCGCGGCGTATGAACTCTGCCAACGCCGCCTGAAGCAGCGGACTCGTCTCGAGATCCATGAAACGCTTCACGGCTGCCATCGGCTGTAGCAACTGCTCACTGCCAGCAACCCATCCGATGCGCAACGCGGGGAACAGGTCCTTCGATACTGTCGACACCGTGACCGTCAAGCCGCGTGCATCCATCGAACGCAGGGTTGGCAACGCGTCGCCGCGACAGCGCAACGAGTGTTGGTATTCGTCTTCGACGACAGCGACATCGGTGTCGGCGAGCGTCGCGATCAACTGCTGCCGTTGGGCAAGGTTGAGCGAACGTCCCGTTGGGTTGTGGAACGTCGGCATCAAGTAGCACAACCGAACCGACGGCCGCGACAACACTCGCTGTAGTTGCGCGTGGTCCAGACCATTGGGGCCGAACGGCACCTGCACGACTTGCAAGCCGTGGGCACGCAGCAAGCCGTGCATGTGGTGGTAGGACGGCGTCGTCACGACGACCGTGTCACCCGGTGAGCAGACCGTTCGCAACACGAGGTCGAGAGCCTGCTGCGCGCCGGCGGTAACCAACAAGCTGTCGGCTGCCAGTTCTGGATCACTGTCATGCGAACGCTTGACGAGCAGTTCGCGCAGCTCTTGCAGACCGAGTGTCGAGTGGCCATAGCCGAGCAGTTCGTGACCGCGCGTCTTGAGCACCGAGTCCATCGCCTCGCGCCACTCATCGACCGGGAAGCGCGCGTCGTCCGGCGCCAGCTCGGCGAAGTTGGCGACGAGCGGCTGACCTTCGGGCAGCGACGGCGCGCCACGCATGGCCCGCGTGCGCCGCAACGCAGCTTCGGCGTAGGGACTGAGTGCCCGACGCTTCGGGTCGATGAGTGAATCGCCACCGGCGAGCACGATCGTGCCGCGACCTACTGTACCTTCGACCAAGCCCTGGTCTGCCAGACGCCGGTAGGCCTCCTGGACCGTGGCCCGGGTCACGCTGCAGGCGTTGGCGACTTCGCGAATCGGCGGCAAGCGCTCGCCGACCAGCACCCGCCCATCCTCGATCGCACTCGCGTAGAAGCGGGCGACTTGCTCCGACAGCGCGGAGGCGCCGGCCGGATCGAGCTCTGGGAGGATGTGAACCACAGCGGAAGATGTAGCAAACATTGGCCCACGATCAATTGGGCCAATTTGGCCTATCCATAACTTTCAACCAGTGTCCGACAGCACCGGATGCGACTTGAATGCCAAGAAAGGAATGTCTCGCGCTCCAACTGCTGTTCTCAAGGGTGGTTGCGACCGCCGACCGTCGCATACTTAGACACCCATCTCAGCAATTGTCCGATATGGCAGCACCGGAGGTGGGACTTGGACAAATTACCGACAATAGACGTACGTGGAAAGCTGGCCCTAGCGGGCATCGCCCTGATGGCTGGAGCCTGTGACTTTGGGGACACCCCCGACCCGCGCATGCTCGCGAAATCGAATCCACCGCCAGTGATCGAAGTGGAGGAGATGAGCATCCAGCCCGCGACTGGCCGCATATACGGCTACGCCAGCGCACCACCCGCACCGATGGCCGAGGCCGCGACACTCTCGCGGAGCCTGAAGGCACCCGTTGAGGAGTTGGTAGTCGCCGTTGGCCGCAACGCGCAAGCGAGCTTCGACAAGAAGCTGCGCAGCGCCTACGAGGGCACGCTGACCAACCAGACCGTGCAACACATCCAGAGCTCGGATCGCGAAGTCGTCGAGTTACTGATGATGGGACGCGCCGACTTCGGCTTGATCGGCGGTTCGCTGTCGCAACGCGAGATCCAAAACGGCCTGCGCCAGACGCAAGTCGGCGTCGAACTGTTCGCGCTATCGATCTCGCCGTTGTCGTCGGTGCGGTCGCTGAGCCGCTCGCAGGTTCGACAGATCTTCACGGGTCAGGTGACGGACTGGCAGCAGCTCGGCTTCGACAGCGGCGCCATCGTGGCAGTCGTGCCGAGTGACAGCATGGTGGCGCAACGAGCCGAGCGCACTCTGATGCCGGGCGACGCGTTTGCGTCGACGTGTCTTCGAGTCAGCAGTGAGCGCCACCTCGCCGACCAGATCCTGCAACACGCGGGAGCCATCGGCATCGTGCGCATCACCGCAGGGGCGCGCGAACCGGGCCAGAAGTTGATCCAGGTCGACTGGACTCCGCCGACGCCCGCAGCATTCGGCTACGGCACCTACCCGTTCGGCATTCCCTTGCAGCTCGTGACGTCCGGAATGCCAGGCCGTCGCGCCAACGACTTCCTCGCCTTTGCGGAGTCGGAACTCGGGCGATCTCTGTTCGCCCGCACGCTGACCTTCGCGCGCTGATGCCCTCAGCGTGAGGTGGTCGCAACGCATTACGTGACTGCTTGTCGCCCGGTAGCCGGGCGTTAGTTCTCTCCCCGCTCTTCTGCCTGTCTGTGCACAGGACTAGTATGCCTCGGTTACGCGTCGCGAACGGCGATGCTCCTTGACGGCAACCGGAAGGGCGGGGAGCGTGAGTCTATGCCAAGACGATTCACGCTACTGGCGGCTCTGCTATGCAGCAGCTGCATCGGCTTCGAATCGCTGAGCGATGCCAAGCTCCGCCGGCTCGACGCGTTCGACTTCTATTGGCAACACCTAGCCGACAACTACCCGTTCTTCGGCAAGGAGCTGGTCGACTGGAGTGAGATGCGTCAACAGTATCGATCGGCAGTGCCGTTCGCCGAACGGCCGCATGAGTTCCACCACTTGCTTTGCGGCATGCTCAGCGAACTCGGCGATGCGCACGTCTCGTATAGCACACCGGCAGACCTGCTGATCGAGAACGGCACCGAAGCAACCTCGTTGCTCGACCGCCAAGGCTTCGAATTGATGCGCATCGACGGCAAGCTGCACGTGATCGGTTGGCCGGGAGGGGAAGCACCAGAACTCCCGCAGGGCCTGCCTCACCACGCGCGCTTCCCCGAACTGTGGCGGGTCGGCGGCTTCCATGTCGTGCCGTCGCTGGTTAGCAACTTGATGCTCGGACCGCCTGACTCAGAGGTCGAACTGCAACTGCGCTGGGATAACGACGTCGTCACCCGCCACGTCGTGCATCGCCCGCCAAGGGGCACCAAGGTCGTCGGTAGCTTGCTTCGCCGCGTCCTGCCCTCAGGTGCGCAGGCCGCCGCCTATGACGACCGCAAGAACTACATGCACCTCGTGATCAACACGCTGGCGTCTGAGTTGCCACTCGACCCCATCGACAAATGGATCGACGCCGCGCTGCTGAAGGATGGGTTGGTGATCGACTTCCGACGCAACCTTGGCGGCAACATGAACGTGGGCCTCAAGTTTCTCGGCCGCTTCATCTCGAAGCCCACCAACCTGATCTTCGCCATCCGTGATGAATCCACGACCGGTGGACTAGTCACCGTAGAGCGCTTCGCCGGCATACCGATCAAGCCCCGCGGCAAACGCTACAACAAGCCGATTGTGGTGCTCACCAGCTCGATGACCGCGAGCATGGCCGAACACACGGCTCGCATCCTGCAACGAGAATGCGGCGCCATCCTCATTGGCGAACGCACCAGTGGCGCCGAAGCGGGCCTCGTGCGAATCGATGGCCCAGAAGGTGGTCGTCTCACCTATGGCGAAACTCGGCTGGTCGATCGCACCGGTGTCGGCCTGCAAGTCGAAGGCGTGGTACCGGACATTTCCATCCGGGTAACGCAGCAGAACGTCGCGGCGTTCGGCCCCGACCGCGCGCTCACCGACTGGGACGAACGCATGTTCGAGGCGGCCGAAAGGGTCATCCGCAACGCGAACGCGGCTCGCAAGTGAGCCGAGCGTTCGGAGCGTTGTCAGCTTCTTAGAAGCGGATGCCGGCGCTCAAGTAGAAGCCCTGCACCTCAACGTCGGCGTCAAAGTCACGCGATGAAGCGCGGCCGTAACCATCAAGCAGCAAGTAGCGGTAACCGAGCTTGACGTCATAGCTCTCATTGATGGCCCAGTTGCCGTAGGCCTCGATATCCACGTACCGGCCGCTCGCATCGCCCAGGTCGGCGGACATGATACCCATGTTCGCGCCGACGGTGAAGTCCTTCCAGAAGCCTTCTATCTCCACGTAGGGCATCGGAACGAACACTTCGCTAGTCACTTCTTCGCGGCCAACACCGCCTACCCTGCGAACAGCAACGTCTAGCGAGTAGAAGCCAAGCTGCGCACCCAGCCCGATGCGGTAGTTGTCCTCGTGCAACACTTCGTAGCTGTAGTTGCTGGCGATACCGAAGAAATCCATCGACGCCTGCACCGGGCCTGCCGAGATGTTGCCATGGCCCTGCGCCAACGTCGCCGGCCCTTCCGAGTCGAGGTAGAACCCATTAAGACGCACGCGATGCTTGTTGTAGTCGGTGCGGAAGGCCAAGTAGGGCACGGCTTCGGTTTGGCCGAGCCCCATGTCTCTGTCGAGACTGTTGTTTCCATGCATGACTTGCATGCTGTCTGCTAACGCAAACTCGCCTCGAGCACGCGCAAACATCGGCCCGACTTCTGCGGTATAGGTTTGGCCAGCACACGCTGTGAACGTGATCAAGAGAGTGGCGGACAAGAGCCTCTGCAGCTTCATAGTGAAGAGCATCGCTTGACCGACCCAAAAGCGCCAGTCGATCGTTGTTCAGAATCGGATTCCGCCGCCTATAACCCACCCTTGGATCTGCAAGTCGGTCGCGAAGTCTCCTGATCCAGTATCGCCCTCGCCTTTGGTGCTGATATAGCGATAGCCCGCAAAAATATGCCCCAATGGCAACGGGAACCATTCGACCATTGCTTCAAAGTCGAGGAACTGACCATGCTTCCCATCAATACTTGAGAACTCAAGGTAGCCCAACTCGGCAACGGCATTCACAGGCCCCAAACCAGTCTCCGCGCGCAGGAACGCCATCGGGAGGAATGCGATGTCATCGATCTCTTCGCTACTCATCAGGGTCTGTTCGCGAGCGCGGAAATCGAGGGCGAACACGTCAAACAGCACACCCGGCGACACCTTCACCAGCCCCAGATCGAAGTCGTACGATGCCGTGATCTTGGCCACGGCAAGATCGAGCGTGCTTTCAACCACCGTGCCTTGCAGCAACCCACCGAACGAATCTGCCAGCTGACCTTGGCCGGTCTCGCGCAGCCAAAACACCGACGCGGAAACGACCGGGGCGCCGAAGTCCAACTGTCCTCGCAGATATGGCGAACCCTGCCCGTCGCCGAGACCAAACGCAGAGTCGACGCCTTGCTCAATCGCTTGCAGGTTGCCGGTGCCGCTGGTCAGGGCGAGCTCGCCGCCAACCTTCATCTGCGTGTAGCCAACCTGTCCGGAAACACCGAACGGCACACAACCAGCGAAACTGGCGAGCAGAAGTAGGAGCAGGGTGCGGGTCATACCGAGAGCTCTATCGAGAATCACAACTAAGAAACACCAGCGTGCCGGTGAGCACACGCCCGGTAGCAGCGTGAAATCGACCCATTGTTGCTAGCTGCGATCATTGCAATGGCAACCGGTCGCCCCGACACTTCCGCGCACGCATTCCTTCGTCCGTTGCCTCCAGGAGTCTGCATGAACTGTCGCGTCGCCGCTTTGCTCTGTGTCATCAGTCTTACCGCTACTGGTTGCTTCATTCCCGATGGCGCCGCCCCGAGCGTTGGCATTGGCAGTGTGGTTGCCTCCAAGTTCGTGCACCGTGGCATGGTCAACGTCGCGAAGCCGGTGTTCCAACCGTCGCTGTCGATGTCGCTGCCAACCAAGATCGAAGGCGACAGTATTTCGATCACGACGCGCGGCAACATGGACCTGCAGAATGACAACGGCAAGGCCTGGTTTCCCAACGGCCATGCCGGTCGCTTCAGCCAAGTCGACTTCGTGGGCACCTACCGCCACCAAGTGAACGATTGGCTCAACCTAAGCGGTGGCCTGTTTAGCTACAATCTGCCGAACGGTCAGGAGTTCCCCAAGGACAGGGACGGCAGCGGCCCAGGTGAAGAACGTGGCGGCACCACCGAGGTGTTCCTCGTCGCCAGCGCCAACGTGCTCGAAACGACGCCCTATGTTTCGTGGCACTACGACTTCGACGAAGTTCGCTCCGCCTACTACCGCATTGGCATCACGGAGTCGTTCGTCATCAATGACCAGTGGAACGTCGTCGTCGACGGCTCGCTCGGCTACGCCGCGTCTGGCCAAGCTGATTGGCTCTACGACCTGGATGAGAGCGGTTGGGCCGACCTGCGCGGCTTCGCCAAGGTCAACTACCTCTACGACAACCGCACGACCATCAGCGCTGGCGTGCATGCTTCAACGCTCGTCAACGACACACTGCGCGACTGGTCGACGAACATCGGCGACATCGACGCCGACCCGATCTGGTTCTCGCTCGGCGTGAACTGGAGCTTCTAGTCGGCCGCTTGTAGCGTTGGCTAGAAGCTAGCATTGGGTCCTCAAGCTAGCGCTGCATCCTCAAGCTAGCGCTGCGTCCTAGCCAGCACTGGGTCTTAGCGGCTAGCGCTGGATCGCGCGGAACACGCAGCGACCCTTGGTGACGATCAACTTGATCTGGCCACCCTCGGCCATCGCGTCGCGATCTTCACTGGATAGAGCTACCGCGACCGCTGGTT
>JBNMND010000106.1:0-16095 GCA_051274975.1 Planctomycetota bacterium
GTTCCTCGTCAACTCGTTGAGCCAGCCGCGTCCGACGCTGCAGCAATACAAGTACTCGATGCCTGGCGAGAACAACGTGCGCCACAGCGAGCTGATGATGTTCCAACGGAAGACCGGCAAGATGGTGCGCCTGAAGCCGAAGTGGAAGGACGAGAGCTACGTCGACCTTCGCTGGATGGCGAACGGCGAACTGCGCGTGCTGCGCCGTGACCGTATGGTTCGCAACATCGAGTACGGCATCGCCGACCCCGAGACTGGCGACTTCAAAGTGCTGTTCTCCGAGAGCCTCGAGAAGGCTGGAATGGCGACGCAGAGCCTGCGTTACCTCGATGATCGCAACGAGATGATCTGGTGGTCCGAGCGCAGCGGCTGGGGCCACTACTACCTCTACGACACCAACGGCAAGCTGAAGAACGCGATCACCCGCGGTCGCTTCCGCGCCAGCAGAATCCTCGACGTCGATGAGAAGAAGGGACTGCTGTGGTTCCGCGGCAACGGTCGCGAGAAGCGCGAGAACGTCTACTACGAGCACCTCTACCGAGTGCGCTTGGACGGTGGCGATCTAACCTTGCTCGACGAAGGCGACGCGAGCCACCGTTCGCAACTGTCGGAGTCGCGCAAGTTCGTCGTCGACAACTGCTCGCGCACTGACAAGTCGCCCGTCTCCGTGCTTCGCGATGGCGAAGGCAACCTGGTGATGGAACTTGAAGAATCGGACACGGCGCAACTGCGGCAGCTTGGCTGGCAACCGCCAGAGCGCTTCGTCGTCAAGGCGGCGGATGGCACTACCGACCTCTACGGCAATATGTGGAAGCCGTTCGACTTCGACGAGAACAAGACGTATCCGCTGATCGTGCACGTCTACCCCGGCCCACAAACCGAAGGCGTCACGCACACGTTCTCAGCGACGCATCGCCTGCAAGAACTGGCACAGGTTGGCTTCATCGTCATCCAGGTTGGCCACCGCGGGGGCACGCCGACGCGATCGAAGGCCTACGGCAGCTACGGCTACTTCAACATGCGTGACTATCCCCTCGAGGATAAGAAGACCGCGATCGAACAACTGGCCGCGCGCCACGAGTTCATCGACATCGACCGCATCGGCATCTTCGGCCACTCAGGCGGCGGTTTCCTAACCGCCACCGCGCTACTGAAGCCGCCCTACAACAAGTTCTTCAAGGTTGGCGTGTCGAACGCCGGCAACCACGACAACAACATCTACAACAACACTTGGTCCGAGCGTTACCACGGCCTGAAGGAGGCAAAGGAGAAGGACAGCAAAGCCAAGTCGACCGACAAGAAAGACGTCGAGAAGAGCTCCGTGAAGATCACCAAGGAGAAGGGCACGGACAAAAAGAACGTCAAGGAGAAGGACACCGATAAGAAGTCCGAGAAGAAAGTCGAGAAGGCCGTCACCGATGCCGCCACCAAGAAGAAGGCCGGCGCCGTCGCCGATGCCAAGCAGGGCAAGAAGGGTGACGAGAAGCAGGGCGACAAGAAGAAGACCAAGAAGGTCAACGAGAACGACGCCGTCGAGAAGAAGACCAAGTTCGACATCAAGGTCGCCACGACTTGGGAGCTCGCCGAAAACCTCGAAGGCAAGCTGCTCATCGTGCACGGCGAGATCGACAACAACGTGCACCCTGCCGGCACGATGCGACTGGTCGACGCGCTAATGGAAGCCAACAAGCGCTTCGACATGCTGATCATCCCCGGCGCGCGCCACAGCTTCGGCAAGAGGACCGAATACATGAAGCATCGCACCTGGGAGTACTTCGCCGAGCACCTGCTTGGTGACCGCCAAGCCGGCGCCAATGTCAGCGACAAGTCAAAGACCCACTCGCGCTAACCCGGACTTGCACCGCGGCGGCGAGTCCCTCTCGTCGCCGCACGCAAGCTACTGTGCGATTGGCTTCACGCGGAGGCGGTCGGCGAGCATGTGGCAGCTGACGACGACGGTGATGATCGACGCAGCCGGGAAGAACCACAGGTGCCAGGCACCGATCGCCGCCTGTTCGCTGCCTTGACGCAGCATGGTGCCCCACGAGCTTTGCGCGTTCGGGCCGACGCCGAGGAAAGACAGTGTCGACTCCGCGATGATCGCGGAGGCCATGCAGAAGGCGGCGGTCACGCCAATGGCGCTGATTAGTTGCGGCATTAGGTGACGGATCAGAATGCGCCATGTCGAGATCCCGAGGCCACGCGCAACGAGCACGAAGTCGCGTTCGCGTAGAGACAGCATCTCGCCTCGCACGATACGCGCGAAGCTGATCCAGAATCGCAGCACCATGACGGTGATCAGCGCGAACCATGAACTGCCGAAGAACGCCGATGCAAACAACAAGAACAACAACGTCGGGAAGCACAGGAACAGTTCGATGAATCGCTGCACGACCACATCGACGATGCCGCGCGCAAGACCGGCCCACGCACCAAGCAACGTGCCGATCAATGCGGCCATCAACACCGACGGCAAACCGAGACTCACCGCAGTGGCGGTGCCATGCACAACGCGCGCCAAGACATCGCGGCCGGTGTCATCGTTGCCGAACGGATGCGCCCACGATGGCTTGCCATAGAACAGCGCCACATCGGTCTCCAATGGCCCATAGGGACGAGGCGGCATCCAGCCCCAGTCTTCATCTTGGGTGCTCAGGCGTGACCACCACTGCTTCCAGCTGAGGTCGTGCGGCCCCGGCGGCGCATCTCCAACGAGGTCCGCAAACGCCGGGAAGCTATACGTGCCGTCGACCTTCGCGACCAAGGGCACATCGTTGGCGATCAACGGAGCGAAGATGCCAACCGCCAACATCACGGCGACACACGTCCACGGCAAGCAGCGACGCAGCGCACTCTTCTTGTTGCGCGACGCCTTCTTGGGCGCGAGTTCGCGAACAGCCGTTTCGGCGCTGTCTGTACTCGCTTTGCTCAATCCGTCAACCTCACGCGTGCATCGACGAGCCGGTGCATCAAGTCAGAGATCAACAGTGCCAGCAGCGTCACCGTCGACGTCAACAATACGAGCGCCATCACGACCGCCTGGTCCTGACCGATTACCGCGCGGAATGCGAGGTGTCCTAACCCATCGAGCGAGAACAGGTTTTCGACGATGATCGACCCGCCAACCAACATTGGTAGCAAGCCGCCAGTCAGGGTCGCGACGGGCACGGCGCCATGACGCAGCAAGCGACGGCTGACGGTCCTTGGTGCGACTCCGAGCGCGCGCAAGCTAGTCACAAATGGTGCTGCCGACGCACGCGCCACGGCGTCGCGAACAAATCTGGTCACCATGACCAGCGGACCGATCGACATCACGAACACCGGCAGAGCCAAATGCCAAAGGAAGTCGAGCAACTGCCAGCCGAATGTCCAATCGTCAGCGCCAGTCGAACGCAGCGATCCAGCCGGAAACCACTGCACCCATACGACACTGAAGGTCAACAACAGCAGCGTCGCCAACAAGAACTCGGGCACGCCAATCGCGGCCAGCATCACCGCCGACCAAAAGCGTTCGCGACGGCGACCGACGCGGCGTCCAAGCCAAACGCCGACCGGCAAGCCAAGCAGCAACGCAATCAACAGACTGATGCCACCGAGCAACATCGTCACGGGCAGCGCTTCGGCCAATCGCCGCCACAACGCCGCGTGGTTTTCGCCCGGACCGGCCAAACGCAACGCCAGTGCATTGCCCAACCACGCCGTGTAGCGCTGCCACAACGGCAACGGCTCGCCCGTGACAGGGTCGGCCATGCCATAGTGCACGCGCAGCTTCCTAATCGACTCGTCGCGATGCGCGACATCAACGTAGGAGTCCGCCTGTCGCGCCTTCATCGCTTCGATTTCGGCACGATCGATCGGCGCCAGATCGAGCACGAGGAACGTCACGAACGTGATGCCCAACAGCGTCACGAGCAACCACAGGATGCGAATCAGGAACCATCGCCCCATTCGAATCAGGCCGATAGAATGACCGATAGAATGGCCTTGCGCGTATCCAACCAGCACTTTAGCGGATCGGTTCCGCGTTGATGCTCGAGCGTCAGGATCGGGATGCCTAGTTTGCGGCCAATCCACGACCCAAGCGAACCTGGGGTCGGTGCGATGCGATCAGATGGTTTCACGCGGTAACCTGAACGCTCACTAAACAACTCCGCGTGCTTCACGGCCGGACCATCGAAGTTGATGAAGTGATCGTTGCGCCAACTGTGCGCGATGATCACCAGGTGAGGTCGCTCGGCGAGCACTAAATCGTGCAGAGCCTTCGCTTCGGGTTGGTCGAGTGGACGCTTGCCGAAGGTCTTGCCAGCCAAGAAGTTTCGCGCCGGGTAGTTGCGGTTGAGATCGATGCCCTTGGCATTGCCGCGGCGATTCAACGCGGTGCCGTCGGGATTGACGTCTTCGAGAATCGTCAGCGTCACCTGGCCAAGCGCACCAGCCACACGCGACAACGCCAATGGCAGTTCGGCCGTCGAGACCGAACCTTCGCGCTCGTTGCCGTGGATCCCGCCGACCCAGATCACCCGTCGCGGTCCGTTGCCAATGCGACGAATGCGTAGTGGCCGTCCTTGGTGGCTGTAGCCAATGACCTGCCACGGGCTATCCAGCGGCGGTCGGTAAGCCGGCTTGGCCGACGCGTCGACGGTTGAGTCGCCAGCCGTCGGCTGGTTGACCTTGTCCCACTCGGGGTGCAAGGGATGGAATCCCACGCACCCTGTCAGCAACAGCACAACCGCAAACGCCAACCGCATGGGGAACAACGATACCGGACTTCACCGATGGAGCCATCATGACGATGCAGGCATCGCGCCAGAACGTCGCATTGCCATGCACTGTCCCGCTCTCATCGCCAGCATCGACGCCATGTTCAACCTGACCGGGTTGTTGATCCGCGCAGCTGTGTATTCGTTCCTTGGCCATGCGACCAGCTACAGCGACACCGCGGTCATGGTGCTGGCCGGATCGTTTGTCGGCGACGCGCTCTCGAGCGTGATCCACATCTTCTGGGATGAAGCCGGGCACATTGGTGAGACCATCGCCGAACTGGTCTTGTTGCTGCTGGTGTTCTGGTGGCTCAGCCGCGGGATGAACTGGCCGGCGGTCTTCACTACCTCGGCGATGCAGTTCTGGGTTGTGGCGGGCGCAGTGACCGCCATTCGCTTGCGGCGGGGCATGCTGAAGCAGACCGGATCGAACGGCCTCGGATGGTCGTAAGTCACTTATGGCAAGAATGTTCCGAGATACTCTCCTTGTCCACGGACGCCGCAAACTGACTCGCCCAGGAATCAGCACGATCAAGCCTATTTATCGGTCGACCGTATTATTCTACCGAAAGCTGCCCACCACTACCCCCTCCCCGCAGCAACTCGCAATTGCTTGCGGCCCAAACTCGCTATCCTCTAGGGCCACTATGAAGGTAGCGACGCAGACCCTCAGGCCACTGGCCATCCTCGCGCTCACGGGCGCGGCTTTGACAACCCACGCGTTCTCACAAGGCGTGCAGTTCAAGGACCCCGTTCGCATTAACGCTGGCGACAAGATGCTCGGCAAGGGGCGCATGTATCCATCGCCCGCAGCGCACGACCTCAATGGCGACGGCCGCTTTGACATCGTGATTGGTGACCTGCGCGGTCACTTGACGTTCGCGATTCAAAAGGCAGACGGCACGTTTGCTAGCGAACAGAAGCTCAAGGATGCCGAGGGCAAGATCCTCGACTTCGGCAACTGGTGATGCATTGGTATGAGTCCACAGTTTGTGGACTTCAATGGTGACGGCCACCTCGACATCGTTGCGGGCACCTTCGATGGTTCGCCGCACGTCGCTCTCGGCGACGGCAAGCATTGGCAGCAGCCACACACGCTGCTCGACAAGAACGGCGAGCGCATCGTGCTCAACGCGTTCTGGAACTTCGATGACAAGAAGTGGGATGCTACGGATCGCTGCAACCCCGAACAGAACATGCCGACCAAGGGTGGGCAACCGGCGGAAGGTCACCTGACATCCGCGATCGCGATGGACTGGGACGCCGACGGCGACTTTGACCTCGTGCTCGGTGACCACAAGAGCGGCTACGTCTACCTGCGTCGCAACGAAGGCAGCAACAAGAAGCCACAGTTCGCCACCAAAAACGAAACGGTCATGGCCGACGGCAAGCCGATGCACGATGCCGGCACCGTAGCGACGATTCGCAGCGTTGACTGGAACCGCGACGGCAAGCTCGACTTGTTGGTTTCGGGCATGGGCGATCCGGGCGATGCCACAGGCGGAGGCGTCGCGCTCTACTTGAATCAGGGTTCTTCCTTCGGCCAAGCCATCACTCTGATCGAGCCAAGCAAGAAGCTAAAGGCCACGGAGCCAATGCGCCCCGACGTTGGCCTTCACCCCGAAGCCGTTGATATCGACGGCGATGGCGATCTCGACCTCTTGGTCGGCGGCTACTCGCAATGGACGCCCCCGAGTAAGAGTCTAAGCGAAGCTGAGAAGGCCGAGCTCAAGGCGTTGCGCAGCGAGCTTGCCGCAGCAACCAAGGAGTCGTCCGCTCTCAACGCCAGCAACACCAAGGCCCTCAAGGGACTCGAAGGCGACGCGCGCACCGAGAAGCACATGAAGCTCTACGCCGCGCAACGCCCACAACGCGCAAAGCTTGCCACGCAGCGCCAAAAGATCATGCCCCGCATCGAAGCGCTCGCCCCTCGGGCCAAACGCGTCTCGTTCACTTGGGTCTACGAGAACATCACCGCCACAGCTGGCACCAGCGGATCCACTGGCTTGCGCTAGAGCCTCGCGGCCGATTGGCGTAGTGATCTGCCAGCGCTTAGAATGGCGGCCATGCGGCCGCCCAGCCATCATCGCTCTCGTTGCCATAGCCCTCGCGGCCTGAGCAACCAACAGCGTGCCGCGCCCCGACGAGTCGACTGCGCAATCCCTATCGGGGCCTCGCACGTCTGGGAACCGGGCAACTACGTCATCAACCTCTATGACGCGTTTGGGTCTGCGCACCAAGACTCCGTTTCCCCACCGGCGTTAGCAGCTGGGTCACGCAGTTAGAAATCGAGTTCTAGCGGTGCACAGAGCCACTGCATCAGCGGCACGGCGGCGCGGTAGGTCTTGTCGAGAGTCGACACGAACTTCTTGTCGTGAAGGCTCGCAAGTGGCAACACCTGGAAGGCGACGAAGTCCTTGCGGCGCAAGTCGTCGACACATGGGTGCTCGGCGTCGTAACCGCGCGGCGCTCGCTTGAGGCTTTCGCCAGCCAACTCGCCATAGGTGCTGCAGAACTTGCGGTTGTCGCGCGCCTTCTGCCAGGCCTTTGGGTCGGCGACAATGGCGTCGCGCAACTTCGCCAACGCCGGGCTCTCGGGCTGCATAATGCCGCAGCCAACCGTGACGCCGGTCAGATCCACGCGCAAGTAGTAACCCGGCGCCGACTGCTTCTTGCCTTGCTCGTGCTTGAGAATCGCAGCGACATGCGTGTGGTATGGCGTCTTGTCTTTGCCGAACCGCGTATCGCGATAGATGCGTTGCATCGACCCATTCGCACGCTTCGGATCGACCACGATGTGCGGCGAGATCTTCTCCATCGTCTCCGCCAACGCTGTCAACATCTCCAAGAACGGATCCTGCACCGCTCTCCGGAACTGCGCCTTATTGACGTCGAACCACTTCTTGTCGTTGTTCCTAGCCAGAGCCTTCAAAAAGGCCGGGAAGTCGCGGTCGAAGCCTTGGAATGCCATGGTTGCAGCTAACTCACAAAGATGTCAGCACGCTGCCAGGACAAGAAACAACGCATCCGCCCGCACACGGCGACAAAAAAATCAGCATTCATTTCAGCGACGCGACGCGCGCCACACAAGTGCGCGGATTGCTGTCACCGGCACGGTATGAAGATGTTGTTTGTTGTCCTGGCACCGTACTAGATGCCGTGGCGGCAGGGATCGTCGGGGTCGATTACGAAGTTGGCGAAGCTTGTGATCCATGCCGAACCGGTGATTTCGGGGACGATGGCGGGGAAGTCGCCGACCATAGTCTCCTCGACGATACGGGCTTCGAAGCGCGTGCCGAGCACACTCTCGCTGTCGAAGCGCTCGCCTTTCTTAAGCTCACCTTTGGCGTGCAAGACGGCTAGTTTCGCGGACGTGCCCGTGCCACATGGCGAACGGTCGTAGGCAGTGCCAGGGCAAAGGGTCAACGCACGCGCACCGTGATGTTCGCCATCGAGCGGCACGAACAACTTCACGTGGTCGATGATCTCTTCTTCGCCGTTGTCGGGATGCACGCCGCGCACGCCGTCGCGAACCAACGCTTCGCGAATCGCCGTCGCCGCCTGCATCAACACCGACAAGTGGGTCTTCTCAACCATCAGGCCTAGCTGCTCGGCTTCCACGAACGCAAACCAATTGCCGCCGTAGGCGATGTCCGCTGCGACCTTGCCAAAGCCATGCACATCAACGACCACGCGCTGGCGATACAGGAACGATGGCACGTTGGTGATGGTCACACTCTTCGGCCGGCCATCAACCACGGCAACGCGACACTTCACCAGGCCAACTGGCGTGTCCATCGCCAACTCGGTCACCGGCTCGACGGCCGGCACCAAGCCCATCGCAACCGCCGTCGTCGCCAAGCCAATCGCGCCATGGCCACACATGCCGAGGTAGCCAGCATCGTTGGCGAACACGACGCCGAGATCGGCATCATCGCGAGTTGGCGGCAGCAAGTATGCGAGGATGATCGCATCGTGCCCGCGCGGCTCTAGCACCAACGATCGACGAATCGGATCGTGCAACCGACGCAACTCATCGCGCTTGTCGGCCATCGTGGCACCCCGAATCATCGGCAGACCGCCCGTGATGACGCGCGTCGGTTCGGCTGCGGTATGCGAATCTACCGCCTGGATCACCTGCGAGAACTGCAGCATGCACGCATCATGCCGGTGCGCTCAGGATGTGCGCACGAGGCAAGGCACAAAAAAACACATCCGCGCGGAGTCGAGGATGTGTTGTTTTGTCCTGGCACGGCACGCACATGCAGGCGCACCAGCCGATTGCCAGAGTGACCTAGCCCTTCTTGACGTAGCTGGCCTTGAAGCTGACGAACGGCTTCATTGCGCCCATACAGGTGTGGCCGATAGCACTCTTCAATTGGCCCTTGCGGCTGAGGGTCCTCACGAAGTGCTGCGTGGCCGGCTGGCCCATCTTCAGCGCACTGCTGATGCTGACCAACTTATCTTCCACCCAGCGAACATCCATCTGACCGATCTGGCCCATGTTGTCGACGAACACGGCACTGATGCAGCCGCGAAGTCCATCCCACCCCCAGAACGCGTGCGACTCGTAAGCTTCCGGCGCACCCTCGACATAGCCGAGAGTCGTGCCGTGCATGACGTTGCCGTCCCAGATCATCATGAAGCGATCGGTGCCGGTGATCTTCATCGTCGGCATTCCCGGGACCATGACCATCTCACCCTTGGTCTCGTAATGACCACGGATGGCTCGCAACTTCTTCATGTGATCGTTCGGCGTCACGCCCATCCACGCGTCTTCGCCCCAGTCGCACTCGAACGCCTTGTCGGAGCGAGTCAGCTTGCAATCGATCATCTTCGTCGACGCGCCATCCGACATCAGGACATCGATCTGCATCGACAACGAATCACCCGCAGCCTTCGCCTTGGCGCGCTCCATGTATGGCACGCCATCCAAGTCGTGCCGGATCATCTGCATCATGGTGCCATCCGGCAGGAACGACACTGCGTTGACCCGACAGATGCCTTGGTTGCTCGCCGACGCACTGACGTAGCGCTGGTTCTCACGATCCCAACCGAGGTAGTTGCGGAACGTCATCGGAACGTCCAGGCCTTCGAACTTGATAATGAATTCCTCCTGCACGAAGTGCTTGTTAAGCACCCACTGATAGGTGCTTTCGGAAGTCCAATTGGTCGAGTCGCCAGTAGGCTCCAACATCTTCCCCGAGCCCTTCCAGTTGCCGATCCATGGCTCGTATTTGGCGAGCTCTTTGGCCGGCGACATGTCTGGCGGTTCTTGAGCAGAGACCGACGTGACCAACAAGGCGGGGAGGAGAACGGAGGCGATGCGAGTGTTCATTTTTGGCAAATTGGATTCCTGCTTCGCCACACGAGGGCGCCCTCGCTCTACCCACCTGAGTCGAGCGAAGCAGGCTCTCAATTCGACGCCCCGACGCCGACAGAATCGACAACCAGATGCGGTTCCGGACAGATTTGGGCGAGCCAGGATCCGGAAAGCCTGCAAAAATCGCCGTGCGCCCCGGGACTGGGCCAGGACCTGACATTGCGGCGTTGAGTAGAAACGAGCCCATCGTCATACTGCTTGGCCAAAATGCCTCCCGCACCTGACATCTGGACCTGGATCACCATCCCGGCCATCGGCGGCCTAATCGGCCTGATGACGAACTGGCTGGCTGTGAAGATGATCTTCCGCCCGGTCAAACCGCGCCGCTTCCTGTTCATCAAGATGCAGGGCCTGATCGGGCGCCGTCAGCAAGAGTTGGCCAAAGCCATCGGCCACGTCGTCGGCAACCACCTGGTCGAACACAAGGACGTCATCAAGAGCCTCAACAAGCTCGACTTTGGCGGCATCCTCGGTCGCGTTCTCGACAAGGGCCTCGGCCCCAAGATCCAAGAACTGCGCAGCCTGCCGTTGATTGGCGGCTTCCTAACGGAGGATCGCGTTGCCGAGATCAAGGAGTCGATCCAGCAGAGCATCTTGGACCATCGCGAAGCCGTGCTCGATGAAGTCGAGAAGGGCCTGAGCCAGGGACTCGACGTGCCGAAGCTAGTCGAAGCCAAAGTCGCGTCGTTCGAGATCCTCAAGCTCGAGAGCCTGATCCTACAAGTCGCCAACCGCGAACTGCGGGCGATCGTCGTGCTCGGCGGAGTTCTAGGCATCATGATCGGTCTGTTGCAGGTTGGCTTCCTCTGGCTGCGTGGCTAAGAGAAGCTGAGCGGAATCGCGCACAAATGCGTTACGCCCCCACCGGTCCCCGACTAGGAGTCACGGTTCCACTATGTCCGTCGCCACCAACTCGTTGATCGTCCTTGCCATCGCGTGCCTGATCCAGGCCGCCCCAGCGCAAGTCCCCCCTCCTCAGCCCATTCAGCCCGCCACGGCCGAGGCTCCCAAGGCTGAGAAGCCGGAGAAAGCTATCGAGCAAGAGCCCGTAGACCCGCTGGTCGCCTATCCGGAGCACGACATCCTGTCGCCGTTCCGCGCGCCAATGGATCTCTATGCGCCACCGGACGAACTGTTCCGCCAGCTCAACATCATGCGGAACATCGCCAGCCGGAGCCCGAACAAGTCGTTCGACGCCGCCGGTCGCGAAGTCATCGATGACCCAGCTTGGCAGCAAGCGCGCCAGAAGGTCGACGAGATCGGCATCGATGCTGGGGTGATCGCCGGCATGATGCGCCTGCATCGCAACGAAGTGCAGCGAGCGACAGCGTTTTACGGCGCGTTCTACTGCGCGAACATCGGCTACGTGATGGAGCTGATCTCGCACATCCCCGGCGAACCCCTTCGCAGCACGCGCGAAGCGGCGTTCCCGCGCGCGATCCAATTCCTGCGAGCACACCTCGGCAAGCGCTACGGCCAACTAACGGACGACGAGAAGGCGTTGGTAATCGGCGCGCTGCCAGAGCTTGGCTCGCCGGCCGCCAATGCCCAAGGCCTGACGCGTCTTCCAACGGAGAACGACCACCTACACAGCCTGCGAATGACGCCGTTCTTCCAACTGCTCGACGTCGACGACGAACTCGATCGCGCCCAAGCACTGTGGTTCATCAAGGAGACCATCGTCGCGCGCCAAGACTTCGCCAACCTGTGGCTTGAGCCAGCACTGCCCCGCCTGCGCCAACTGCTGCGCAGCGACAACGACAACGTGCGCGCGCAATCGACCGGCATCTTCCAGCTGATCGGCCCGCAGGACATGGCAAAGCCGCCGAAGGATGCCGACGAACTGGTCGCGTGGGCCCAGAAAGCCGGCAAGCACCTGTTCCCGCCGATCCGCAACATCAACGACGCGATCGTGCAGCTCTACCCATCCGCAGAGCGCGACGCGATTGCAGAGGCCGGCGTCAAAGCCCTCGTAAACTCATCGATCGGCGATCCCTTCCGCGGCCAGAAGAAGGACGGCTCGTGGTATCGCGGTTTCCGCGTCGGCCGCGTCCCGGACGCCCTGATGCAACTGGCAATCCCGAAGGACTCAATCATCACTGCAGTCAACGGGGCACCGATCGGCAGTGCACAAGAACTGCTATCGATCATCACCAAGCAGTCCAAGGCGAAGAAGCCGCGGCGCGTGATGGTCGAATACGTGCTGAAGGGTCAGTCGCGCGCGATCGAGTTCCGGATCATGTAGTGCGCGAGGCGCGCGCTCTGGCCGCGCCTTGCCTCGCCGTGCAGCGGCGAGACTTGCCTACTTGTAGTTCTTCTTCACCCACTTGCGCCACTCCAGATCGAACGTCTCCGGGTCCTTCCCGAAGGCCGCTTCCAACGCTTGGATCTGACGACTGCGTGTGAACTTGCCGAGCACGAGCTGCAAGAACTGCGAGAACATCGCCTTGTCTTGCATCATGTAGTCGGTCACCGACCACGACTGCAGCGAGCCGTAGTAGCCGAGGTCGGTCTCGTTCGCGAGCTTGACGAACGGCAAGCAAAGGCCGTCGTGCTTGCTGCGCTTGAGGATCTTCTTGGCCCACTGATACTGCGTGCTCGAGTCGACGCTTTCGGTGGCCTTGATGCCGCAGTTGATCATGTTGCACGGGATTTGGCGCTCATAGTTGTGCGCGAGCCCGCGACTCAACCACATCGGCGCGCCGCCTACCGAGTCCAAGAACATCTGCGTCATGAAGAATCGAAACTGCGCGTTGACGGTCTCATTGTCGCGCGCCCCATCATCCCCTTCGGCCGTCATCACGACCGAGAAGTGACTCGTGCCGTAGTGCTGCACCCGCTGCGACTGCTCGCTCTTGCGGCCGCCGAACGCCGTCATGTAGCGCGCCAGGTCCGACTTCTTCTGGAACATCAGCAGCAAGAACTTCTCCTTGTTGCCGAGGTGCTTGCCCTTCTCGTCCTTGCCCGTCAGCTCGACGAACTCGGAATACATGTCTTCGGCGCGTTGCGCGTAGAGATGCATGCGAATCCACGGACCGAGTTTGCTCTTGCTCGCCGAGATCTTCGAGCACTTCTTGTTGAGCCGCTTCAGGTCGCCCTTCATCAGGCGCCGCGCCTTCGCATCCTTCGGACCACCGACAAAGCCCAAGTTGCAACCGATCTTGAAGTGCTCGGTCTCCATCCACAAGACGCGCCCTTCGCCGAGAACCTTCTCGATGTCGGTCGTGCGCTTATGGTCCGCCCAAGTCAGCGGCCCGTAGCCAAGCACGCCAAGCTTAGCCATCGCCTTCGGATCCTTGGCCGTATAGGGATCCTCCAAGCCAACCTTGAGAAGGGGGCTATCACCCTTCTTCTGGGCGTGGAGAGACGAGGCTCCTGCAAGCAGGAGAGTCGACAGCAGAGCGACTCGGATCATGGCGGGGTCTGGGGGGAAGACAGGTGGCGCCGAGACTAGTGGTTTGCGGCGTGTGAGTAACCTCCCGGGCTCAACGGTGCTCTCATCGACCGAATGCTCCTGGGCGAACGGGCCGCACTGGGTATGTCAGCTACGATGCCCAATTCCGCATCCAAACGAGACGGAAAGGAACAACACGACGCCGGCGACGAGAAGCTGAACATCGAACTGCGCATGTGGCTCGCAACGACAAAGCCGTCGCTCGATCGCGTCTCCAACGGCACTGCGTTCCCACTCGCCACCTCGGATCGCGAGACAGCCCCGCGCCTTTGGGAGCAAGCCAGCAAACACGGATTCCCCACTCGCCAACTTCCGGGTCTGGAATAGGCTCAACGCATGAGCTGCCAACTCTTCTTGATCGTCATCGCGCTGATCGCCGGCCTCTGCGTCGGCGGCCTGCGACGCAGCATCAAGCAACAGGACGAGCAAGATCCAGAAGGCAAGTCGAAGCACCGACTGACAGGCGCCTGGATCTTCGTGATCGTGCTCGCGGCGCTGACACTGACCTGGAACTGGGCGTGCTTCTCGAGCAAGAACGTCTTCTCGTCGGTGTCGCCCAACGCTGCGTGGAAGCTGATCGTCGAGCAACGATGCGCCTTCCCGCGGAACACGTTCGTAGACCCGATGCAGCGGCTTGGCATCCGCCTCATCGACAGCAAAACGGGCGAGACACTCGCCTACACATCTGCGTCCCTAGAGCAAGGCAGCGACTTCCGAGCGCCGGACGTGACGTGGGTTCGCGGTGGCGCGCAGGTCAAGGGATTCAACTCACGCAAAGACGTGCAGCTAGACCTTGTCGTGCCAAAAGATTGACCCCGCATCGTCGCGCCCGAGGGAATCACATGAGCGAAGGCATGACCGAACGCATGACCGAACGATGGGAATACAAGATCATCCACATCAACGCCCAGCAATGGACCGGCAGTGGCTTGCCCAACGACCTCAATGAACGATTCGATGAACTCGGTGGGCAGGGATGGGAATTGGTCGGCACAGAAGGCATCCAACGAACCTCGCTATTCATGTGGGGCGGATCGAAGACCGTTGGCATGATCGCTTACTTCAAGCGCCGCCGACAAACATGAGCAACCACACCGACCCCGTCTTTGGCGTCCTCGACGACGACGCGCATGGCTACTGGAGCACGACCACCAAGTACGGTGATCTAGACGTCCGCACCGATCTCAACATCGACGGCGATATCGATATCGAGCAAGTCCGCAAGTTCTCAAAGAAGCTCGACGACGTCGCGAAGCTCGAAGCAATCGCGCGCACCGCGATGCTGGCCGACACCGAAAAGAAGCGTTCGGCGGTCAAGATGTTCCGCGAACGGCACGCTGAGATCCTCGAAGCCATTGAGTCCGCGACGTGCATTCCGGTGACCAAGGAGGACATGGGCGGCTTCTTGCACCGGTGCGTGCTGAAGCGCATCGCGCTCTACCCGGAGTGCCCAGGTCATTGCATGATCCTCGACTTCGGCTTTCGCTCGCCGGTCACGGACTACATGTTGGTCGTGTCGTTTGATGGCGAAGATCGCGTCGTCGGCGTCGACATGCAGAGCTGAGTGGGCAGCATCTAGCCGGCACTGACATCGTGCACGGCCGTGCCCATCACCTTGATCTTGCCACCGAACGGTAAGCCCGCAACTTCGGCCACAGTGCGCGCCGGGCGACGGCCCTCGGCGAAGTAATCCGTGTAGAGACGGTTCACAGCATCCATCGCAGCCATGTCGGTCGTCGTCACATCGACGAAGACCAGCTCGTCACGTTCGAAACCCGCAGCAGCCAAAACTGCGAACAGGTTGGCGAACGCCCGTTCGGCTTCCTCGTGAAACGAACCCTCGACGTATTGGCCTTGCTCATTGACCGACAGCTGGCCGCTGACGTAGCACGTGCCATTCGCCACGACGGCGTGGCTAATTGGGTTGCTCCACTTGGGCAATCCCTCGCCCGAGACGACGTATTCGCGCTGCTGCATACGAAGCGATGCTATCCCGATGTTGCCTTCCAAGCAGGCCCGACTATTGAGTGTCGAAGGACGTCTGCGCTATGCCCACATCTGTATCCGCCGTCGCAAGTCGCTCGTGGACCTGCCTCCTCGCATTGTTTCTTGCCGCATCCGCTCCGGCACAGGGCACCGCATCCGCGTCAGCACCGGGCAAGGGCGCAGCCATTGGCCCGGACCCGTATACAGAGGGCAAGCAAGCGATCTTGACGAAGGCCAACTACGTACGCTTTGCACCGTTCCAGTTCGGCGGCAACCACACCACGGGCGAAGTTGAGGCACTGCTCGGCCACAAGAACATCGCTTGGATTGAGACCAAGCACTTCCGGCTGGGGTGTTCGCTGTCACCACTCAAGGCGAAGTCACGAGCTGTCTGGGGCAAGAAGTGGGGCGCCAGCTTGAAGCGCGAGCTCACGACACTGCGCAAACGCATTCCCAGCATCAAGAAGCCGAAGGTTCTCGACCCATGGGTGCGCGCCCATCTGTTCGCGCAC
>JBNMND010000107.1:0-16057 GCA_051274975.1 Planctomycetota bacterium
CTTGCGATACTGCAGCGCTTCGAAGTCCGGGATGACGGTGCGCTTGACATCTGCTTCGACGACTGTGCGCTCCTTGGCCATCTCGACCAGGAACTCCTTGGCTGAGGTTTCGAACACCTTGTCGTTGCCGAGCTGCCGCGCAATCTGCAAGCGGTGGTTGTGCACCATGCGCAGCAGTTCGCCGCGTTCGATCAGGTAGGCGAGCAGCTCGTCGGCCTTCTGGAGTTCGTGGACGGCCAGCTCGCGTTCTGCGATTGCCTTGTCGGCGAACTCGTCATGACGCTGCGAATCGGGGGCACGCTGCGCGCGATCTTCGAGACGAATCGCTTCGCCGAGGTGGCGCAGTCCCTGCTTCTGGCGAGCGAGGCCGAAGTAGAGCAGCTCAGAGGGTGAGTGGCGCATCGGCGAGCGCCAGTCGTAGACGCGCGCGAGGATTGCGGTCGCCTCATCCAACATCTTGGGATCGCGCTCGCTGGCTCGCAACAAGATGGCACCCCTGATGACGTTGAGCTTGTAGTCGTCAGGATCAATCTCGAGTCCGCGCGTGACTTGGCCCATGGCCATTCCGAGTTTGCCGCTACCGAAGTAGAGCGGGGCGTTTTGCTGGTAGCCCTCCAGTCGGTCCATTTGCTCCGACGAGAGAGTGGTGCAGCCACACAGGAACAGAAGGAGGGCGTATTGGCGCATCGTGGACGCAGCAGCTGTTGGGATGGCGGCAGCTGGGGGGCAGGCTGCCAGGTGGGGTCTGCCTTTCGGCGAAGCGGGAAGGATACGGGCTTGCCGGGCCTTCTGTCGAGCCTCGCCGGGCCCCATGGCAAGATCGATGCCGGAGACGCTCCTGCGAACGGGCCTTTGTCGCGCTGGGGTCTGTCGTTAGGATCACACCGTGTTCGGCCCGACGGAGCTTCGTCCGTGGGGTGTGTGCGTCCGCATAATCTGCCCCGCTACTGTCATGTCGACCAAGAAGCCATCACGCCGTTCGTTCCTGAAGACCTCCGCAACGGGTGCCGCAGCCGTTGCCGCCACCGGGTCCCTCAGCGCCCTTCGCGCTGCCTCGCCAGTCCACCAAGGCGGTGGCAAGCTCAAGATCGGCATCGTCGGGGTCGGCGGCCGTGGCTCGGGTGCCGCGATCCAGGCGATCATGGCCGACAAGGAGAATATCCTCTACGCCGCCGGCGACGCGTTCGCTGACCGCATGGAGAGTGGCCTCGCCGGCGTGAAAACCTCGGCGACCGAAGCCGGTCGCGAGAAGCAGTTCCAGGTTCCGCCGGAGCGCCGCTTCGTTGGTATTGACGCGCTCGACAAGGTACTCGCAACCGGCATCGACGTTGTGTTGTTGGCGACCCCGCCTGGTTTCCGTCCGATGCAAATCGAGCGTTCGGTCGAGAAGGGCGTGCACGTCTTCGCTGAGAAGCCGGTCGCCGTCGATGCTCCCGGTGTTCGCCGCGTCGAAGCCGCCTGCAAGCTCGCCAAGAAGAAGGGGCTCTCGGTCGTGTCCGGCCTTTGCTACCGCTACCACGACGGCCGTCGCGCCATTGTGCAAAAGCTGCAGGACGGTGCCATTGGCGAGATCCAGACTATCCAAGGCAACTACATGACTGGCGAGCTATGGTTCCGCCAGGTCCAGCCGCAGTGGAACGACTTGCAGAAGCAGGTTCGCAACTGGCTCTACTACACGTATCTGTCGGGCGACCATATCGCGGAGCAGCACATCCACACGCTCGACTTGATGGCGTGGATCAAGGGCGACGTCTACCCGAATGCGGTAGTTTCGATGGGTGGCCGTCAGAAGCGCACCGATCCCAAATACGGCAACGTCTACGACCACTTCGTCAACAACTACGAGTGGGAGGACGGCACGCGTGGCATCAGCCAGTGTCGCCAGCAGAACAACACGGCGCGCAGCGTCAACGAGTTCGTGCACGGCACCGAAGGCAAGGCCAACATCTTCCGGCACCAGACCGCCGGTAAGAACGCGTGGCGCTACGACGGCAAGTCGCGCAACATGTACCAAGCCGAGCACGACGAGATGTTCCGCGCGCTGCGAGCTGGCAAGCCGATCAACAACGGCGAATACATGTGCAACAGCACGTTGATGGCGATCATGGGTCGCATGTCCGCTTACACC
Organism: Planctomycetota bacterium; assembly: GCA_051274975.1. GTDB lineage: Bacteria > Planctomycetota > UBA1135 > UBA1135 > UBA2386. Next base: position 2,129 of record JBNMND010000107.1, read on the forward strand.
GGCAAGCGCATCACCTGGAAGCAGGCGCACGACAGCACCGAAGTGCTGATGCCGAACTTGCTGACGTGGCAGGACAAGGCGCCGACGAGCGAGATCTCGATCCCCGGCGTCACGAAGTTCTCGTAGCTCGACCAGTTCTCGCTGGTTCGGGAACTCTGCCGCGTGCACCGCAAAGAAAAACGGTGCACCGTCTCACTGCGATCGTGCCATGGCATCGCTGCTTGGCCGTTCGCCCGACTGCCATATGCGCTCAAGAGTGAATGCGCGGGGTAGGATTCGTTCGTGACTACCACCATCGAAGGGAAGATTGCGGCATCGGCAGATACCGCTCCGGCAGACCCCACGGACGAAGAACGGCGCGGGTTCTCCGACCGCAGACAACGTCCAACCCAAATGTTCAGCCGGTATGTGCTGCGCGGTGGTCGTCGTCGTCATGTGCGCCGCGATGAAGAACGCGAAGGCTCCTTCGTTGACGTTCATGGTCCAGGAGTGTTGTTCGTCGTGCTGGCAATCGTTGGCCTAAACCTGCTCGATGCGTTCTTCACGTTGCTGTTCCTGTCCTATGGCGGAACGGAGTTGAACCCTGCGGTGCAGTGGGTGCTCGATTCGACGTGGCATCCGTGGCCGTTCGTGCTGATGAAGACTGTCGGTATCGGCATTGCTTGCGCGTTCTTGATGATGGCGAAGCACTTCCGCCCGGCGCGCATTGGCATGGCGTTCGTGTTGGTTGGCTACAGTGTGTTGCTTGGCTGGCACTTCTTCCTGCTGCAATACCTGCCGTAGTCATTGGTGCGTTGACCGCACGCTGCTTGCAAGCCATCGTGGTCGCATGGCGATCCTGCGCATGGGCCTTGCCCTGTTGCTTCTCGGTTGTGCGGCAGCTCAAGAGCAAGCGAAGGCACCGAACATCGTGTTCGTGTTGGCCGACGATATGGGCTACGGCGATCCGGCTAGTTGCAATCCTGAGTCGAAGATTGCGACGCCCAACATCGATCGCATCGCAAGCGAAGGCATGCGGTTTACGGATGCGCATGCACCGGGATCGGTGTGCGTGCCGTCGCGCTACGGGTTGTTGACGGGCCGATATGCGTGCCGCCGCAGGCGCTACCAGCCAGCGCGCGAAGCCGTCATCCAAGAGGGCACGAAGACGATCGCCGATGTGTTGCGCGCCGATGGCTATCGCACCGCGATGGTTGGCAAGTGGCACCTCGGCTTCGACTCCGCGCAGCAACTCGACTACGCGGACATGCGCGGTGGGCCAGTGGATCGCGGCTTCGAGCAATTCTTCGGTATCCCGGCGTCCTTGGATATTCCGCCGTACTACTACGTGAACGGTCGTGCCGCGGTTGCCGCGCCAAGCGAACGCATCGCAGTAAGCAATACGGATGGGTGGTCGCCGATTCAGGGTGCGTTCTGGCGGGCGGGTGGTGTCGCGCCGGGCTTTGTGCACAGCGAAGTGTTGCCGCGGTTCCGCGACCAAGCGCTCAGCATCATCCATGAACATGATGGCAAGCAGCCACTGTTCCTATACCTGGCTTTGCCAGCGCCGCACACGCCGTGGTTGCCCGAGCAGCGTTACCGCAACAAGAGCGCGGCCGGCATGTATGGCGACTTCGTCATGCAGGTAGATGGCATTGTTGGTGATGTTCTCGGCGCTCTCGATCAGCAAGGCATGGCGGAGAACACGCTGGTGTTCTTTACGTCGGACAATGGGCCGGTCTGGTATCCGAAGGATGCCGAGCGCTTCGGGCACCGATCGGTGGGGCCGTTGCGCGGCATGAAGGGCGATGCGTTTGAAGGCGGGCACCGCGTGCCATTCTTGGCGCGTTGGCCGGCGCGCATTGCCAAGGGCTCGAGCAGTGACCAGACGGTTTGCTTCAGTGATGTGATGGCGACGTGTGCGGCGGCGGCCGATGGTGAGTTGGCCGAAGACTGTGGCGAGGACAGCATCAGTTTCTTGCCGCAGTTGCTCGGGCATCCTGCGACGAAGCGGCGCGAGGTGACCGTTCTCAAGGCGGGTGCGACGGTCGTGCGTGAAGGCAAGTGGAAGCTGATCCGCCACAAGGGTTCGGGCGGCTTCACGCGCAACGCCAAGACAGGTGCGTCTCGCGGCCAGCTCTACGATCTCGATGCGGACCTCGGCGAAACCAATAATCTCTACGCCAAGCATCCGGACATCGTTGCGCGGCTGGCGCAGCACGCGGCGCGCGCGCATCCGACCAATGTTATCGTGATCCTCGCCGATGACATGGGCTACGGCGATTCAAGCGTCTACGACGGCTGGATCAAGACGCCGGGCATGGAGCGCATGGCGCGCGAAGGTTTGACGTTCACCGACTTCCACAGCAGTGGTGTGGTGTGCAGTCCGACGCGAGCTGGCTTGTTGACCGGTCGCTACCAGCAGCGTGCAGGCATTCCGGGCGTCGTCAATGCCGACCCCAGGCATCCGGCGCACAAGCTTGGCTTGAAGCGCGAGGAGTTCACGTTCGCCGAAGGCTTGCGAGGAGCTGGCTATCGAACGGCCATTTTCGGTAAGTGGCACGTTGGCTACGACGTCAAGTTCAACCCGGTGCATCACGGCTTCGACGAGTTCTGCGGTTTCGTCAGCGGCAACATTGACTACCACTCGCACCTCGATCGCATGAACACCGCCGATTGGTGGCACGGCACCAAGCTTCTTGAGCGCGAGGGCTACCTGACCGACCTGATCACTCAGGACGCGGTGCGCTTCATCGGCGAGAATCGCGACCAGCCGTTCTGTCTGTATGTGGCGCACGGAGCCGTGCACTCGCCGATTCAGGTACCGGATGGCGAGGCTGTTCGCGGCGATGGCCGCGGGCCTAAGGACAAGCGCACCCGTGACGAGAAGGTCAAGTTGATGATGAAGTCACTCGACGACAGCGTGACCTCGATCCTCAACGCCGTGCGCAAGAACGGTATCGCCGGTAGCACGTTGGTGTTGTTCTTCTCCGACAATGGGGGAGCTGCGCATATGCGTTGCGATCCGTTGCGCGGCAAGAAGGGTTCCGTTTGGGAAGGCGGCCATCGCGTGCCGGCGATTGCATGGTGGCCCGGCACGATTGCAAAGGGCACGAAGACCGATCAGCTGTGCATCAGCCTTGATGTCATGCCCACCATGCTGGAGTTGGCAGGGCAAGAGTTGCCGACCGAACGCAAGCTCGACGGACAGAGCCTCGTGCCGCTGCTGCGTGATCGCGAAGCGCTCGGCCACCGCGAGCTATTCTGGAATGGCGTGGCGATGCGTGCCGACACATGGAAACTCGTCGTGCAGAAAAATCAGCCGCTGCTGTTCGATCTAGCGAAGGATATTGGCGAGAAAAATGATGTTGCCGCGCTACATCCCGAGCGGGTGCAGTCGATGCTCGCGGCGCTTCTGGAATGGCGCCGTGATGTCGGAAACTGATCGGAGTTCCGGAAGTGTCCGGTGGCCAAGGTCCGCTAGAGCACAAGCGGATGTCGCAGTCTAGATAGCTGCTACCGCTATGCCGGTCTCGATCCTGATCGGTAATGCCCGCCTCGTTGGCTAGCGAGCAAGACTCGCTCGAAGCGCCTCGGCGACGTGCCTGCCAAGCAGCGCTGAACCTTCCTTGGTGAAGTGCACGTCAACGCGCGGTTGGATCGTTTTCTGGTGCTTCATCGCCAGCCCGTAGAGATCGTGCACCTCAATGCCGTGATCCTTGCAGATGCTTCGTGCGATGGCGTTGTAGCGCTCAGGGTCTTCAAGGTCGCGATGCGGGCGCACACCGCCTGCGGGGATCGGCGTAGTGGTCGCGAAGATCAACGTCGCGCCCGTTGCCTTGAGCTTCTTGACAATCGTGCGTAGATGCTTCTCGTACGCAGCTGGCTCGGCTTGGCGTTGGTGCTCGGGGTTATTCGAGTTTTTGCCGTTGGGCAGCACGCGCTTCAAATCGTGCAAACCGAAGTTGAACCAGATCACGTCGAACTTGCCGCCTTCGATCTGCAGCCACCTGTCGATGTTGGCGACGCCCTTGGTCGTGCCGGCGCAGTTCTCCTTGGGTCGCATGACCCACGTGTCCTTCTTCATCAGCTTCTTGACGATCGGCGTGTAGCCAATCGAAATCGAGTCGCCGAGGATCAGCACGCGGTGTTTGCTCGCATTCTCCGTCGCGACCCTCTCGCGAATCAGGCGGAACTCTGGGTTGACGCACTTGTCCTTCCAGCGCTCTAGAACGTCACGCAGACTTGCCTCGGATTCTGGTTCTTGTCCCAAGTCACCGGTCTGCTCGATCCAGTCAGCGAGCAACTGGCGGTGACTGTCTAGCTTGGCGCGAACGCTCGCTGATTCCGCCAGGTTGCGAATCTGGTGCGGGTCACTCTTCAGGTCGTAGAACTCCTCCGCCGGCCGTGCGTCGCCATAGAACTGCATCTGCGTTTTGTTCAGATCGCCGCTCTTGGCGGCGGCATGCAGTTGTTTGGTTATGCGCCATGCGTCGCGATATTGCGGCTGCATGTAGGGTCGGTCCGTCAAGTAGTTCCGGATGTACTTGTAGCGCTCTGTTGTGACGGCCCGGATCTTATCGATCGAGTAGTCGCAACGATCACGCGCGGAGATGACGTATTTGCGGCTGAACTTGTCGCCGAAGATGTCGCGGCCTTGCATCGAGTTTGGGCGCGTGATGCCGGCCAACTGCAGTGTGGTCGCTGCGAGATCGATGCCGCTGATGAGGTCGTCGCGCACGCCCATACCGATGTTTGGGCCCGCCACCATGCACGGCACTCGCACGCCGCCCTCGTAGAGGAACTGCTTGTGGCGGTGCATGCGGTAGCCGTGATCTGAGAAGAAGAACACGACAGTGTTCGCATACATGCCATCCGCAAGCAGATGCTTGATGATCTTGCCGACTTCGCGATCCGTCTTCTGGATCACGTCGTAGTGGTGCGCAATCTCCTCGCGAACCACGGGTGTGTCCGGGTAGTAGGGCGGCACCTTGACCTTGCTGGGATCGACCTTGGCCGTGCTTCTGTTCTTGCCGCCTCGCAATTGGATTTGGCCAAAGAATGGCTTATTTGCTTTACGCGATGGCAGCCATAGATGGGACGGGTTGAACTTGTCGAAGTTCATATTCGTCTTGTGCCAGTCGTAGAGCTCTGCTGATTTGTGGCGGAAGTTGTAGTCCGTCTTGCCGTAGTTGAACGTGTAGTAGCCGTGCTCGCGCATCAGCGCTGGTAGCGGCCGCACACCTTTTGGTAGGTCAATTTGATTGTCCCCGCGCGAACTGCGGTGGTTGTGCGCGCCAATGGTCGTCTGCCAGCATCCGGTGATCACCGCGGAGCGTGTTGGCGAACACACACCCGCTGGCATGTAGGCGCGATTGAAGCGCACGCCGCTCGCGGCCAATTTGTCGATGTTTGGCGTCTTGACCAGTTCGTCGCCTGTGCAACCGAACCAGTCGTTCATGTCTTCGACGAAGATCCATAGAATGTTGGGCGCAGGTTGCTGCGCGGTCAGCGTCGAAGTCAGCGTGAGCGAGAACAGCAATGCCAACAGCAAGGAAACCAAGCGGGTCATGTTCATAAGGCTAGCCGTTGGCGATGATGGTTGCGCGTTCTCCCATTGAGCATGACGTCCAACAATTTGTCGAGGCAAGACGAAACAGGCGGTTCCCAGCCGCTGCGTGTGGTGCGCGTATTGACACGTCCCAACCTTGGCGGTCCGACGCGTCAAGCGATCGCGTTGTGGCATGCGCATCGCGATCTAGGCGTCGAGACGTTGTTGGTGACCGGTGTGGTTGGGCCCGAAGAAGTGCAGTTGTCGCCGGCGGACCATGACGTTCCCGTGGCGGCAGCGGATGGATCCAGTGGTGGTTGGCTGCAGCTGCCCGACATGCGTCGCGGAGTGGACCTGTTCGGAGATCGCCGAGCGCGGCGTGCGTTGCGCGAGGTCATTCGGCGCTTCCGGCCGGACGTCGTGCATACCCATACCAGCAAGGCCGGGTTGATTGGTCGCAAGGCCGCGTGGGCTGAACGCGTGCCGGTTACCGCGCACACGTTTCATGGGCACGTACTCAAAGACTACTTTGGCAAGTTACCGTCGAGACTGTTGGCAGCACTTGAGCGCCGCCTCGCGCGACCAACGAATCTGTTGTTTGCGATCAGTCCTAGTTGCGCCGACGAACTGGCGGAGTGTCGGGTCGCTGCGCGCGAACGCTTCGAGGTGATTGCGCCCGCGGTGGCCGTGCCGGTGCCGATGGAGCGAATTACGGCACGCGAACTGCTAGGTATTGCGTCCGAGCAGTGGCGCGTGTGTGCCGTTGGGCGCCTCGTGCCGATCAAACGCTTGGCGGACTTCGTCATGGCGATTGCTGGCGTTGCCGATTTGCACGGTGATGTGATTGGCGACGGATCCGAGCGCGCGTCGCTGCAGCAGTTGTCCACGCAGCATGCGGGCGCTCGCATCCACATTCGAGGCGTCGAGCCCGACATCGCGCGTTTGTTGCCGGCTTATGATGCCGTGGTGCTACCAAGTGTTCGCGAAGGCTATCCCTTGGTTGCGATCGAGGCGTTCGCCGCTGGTGTGCCGGTGGTTGGCTATGACGTGCCGGGAGTGCGCGACGCCCTGTCCCATTTTGGCCGCGGCGTGCTTGTGCCGAGCGCGGATGGGCCAGCAGGTCTTGGCCGGGCACTGGCTGCGTTGCGTGCCGATAGCAGCGCGCAATCGCGGTTGGTAACCGATGCACGTCGGGCCGTGCATGCATGCAGCCCGGCGGTGGTGGCTGAGTGTTTATTGTCTGCCTACCGCAAGGCAGCAGCGAGCGATGCCGGTTCGCGTTACCGTCAGTCGTGACTGGAATACCACCTCCTAGATACCACCTTTGGGTAATGGGCATGCGGTTAGCTGAGTAGGCTGGCTGTCTCCCGTTCTCGGTCCCTCGTTTTGATGCACGCCCGACAACTAGTCTTGTGGACGTTGCTCGCCTGCCTCTCGGCATGCGGGGACTTGAATGTCAAGTCGGTGCCGCCGACTGTGGTCGTGCCGGTCGAGCTCGAAGGGCGGTGGGTTGGCATCTGGCAGTCGGACGACACCGTGGGATCTGGCAGCATCGAACTTCGCATCCAGGAGTTTGCCGGCCAGCCGTTGGTGGCCCTCACGATTGATAACCCGTGCCTCTTGCCGCGCAGCTACGACTTGCGCCTGTCGGCCGAAGGCATCGACTTGCTCGCCGATGGAGTCTCGGTGCTGCACGCGAACCACGTTGCCGACGAGCAATTGGTTGGCACTTATCAATGTGACGAAGACCGCGGCGTCTGGACCGCTGAGTGGGTGGAGTCGTTGCCAACCTTGCTGGATCTGAGCGGCACGTGGGACGGCCGCATCTTCGGGCCGGGCCAAACGGAGCAACCGATTGAAGTCACGATGATCCAGCGGGTCGAAGGTGGCGTCCTGGTTTTGGATGGCGAAGCAACTCTGCCCGGCGCTTTGTCGTTCCGCCTGCCAATGCGAGGCTACGTGCGCTTTCGTGAATCCGAGTTCGATCTTGTGCTGCAAACCCAGCAAGGTTTCGAGCCGCAAATCATCGTCGCTGGCCTTGGCGACCGCGAACCTCTACAGCTGCCGCTCGGCTTCGTGCAAGTCCTAAGCTCCACCGCGCTACCCTTCACAGAAGGAATGATCGAGCTCGTGCGGACGGTGGCAGGACAATAAACAACATCTTCACCGCTGCACGGTGACAGGATTCATAGATGGAAGGGCAGGTAGATGACTTTGTCGGCGTCTTCGCCGTGTTGCGCAGAAGCGACCGCTACTTGCTGGTCGCGAACGAACGTCGCATTGATGGCGTGATGCAACGCGTTTGGGACTTGCCGGGCGGCCGCGTTGAGGCAGGCGAACTGCTGCAGGAGGCGCTGCGGCGTGAGTTGGAAGAAGAGACCGAGTTGACGTTGCAAGGCACGCCGGAGTTCGTGTTCTTCCAAGAGGGCGAACGCATCGAAGCTGGCGTCCGGCAGTATGCCTGGCGTTCGTTCTTCTTCGTTATCGAAGCACCAGGTGATCCGGTGGCGAGCCACGAAGTGCTCGATGTGCGTTGGATGACGCGAGCCGAAATCGACAACGAGTGCCACGCGCCATATCACAATAGTTTCCGCGAGTGGTTGCAGGACGGCGGCAGCTACTTCGTTAGCGCCTGGCGCGACTAACTGCGGCGAGACGCGAGCGCGCGCAAGAAATTCGGGTGCAAAGTGTCACCGGGCGCGGTTTCGGGCCCCTTATCAGGCATGGGGTTGTCGTTATTGCTATCACTCTGCCTGCCGCCGCTATTGACCGTGCCCACCGACGGTCGGCCGATGCGATTCGGCTTCTCGGTCCCAGCTGTTGCGCTCGAGCGCGGCTTGGCGCTCGGTGGCCGTGGAGCGATGCAGTGGCGACGATTGCCGGTCGGTCCGGCCGACGCAGAGAATGTCTGGATCGAAATCGCAATCGTGGCGCCTCGCGGCACCGTGCGCATTCTGCGTGGTGGTGCGGGTCCGTGCCCGGATGGGCGCGGACCCGCGTTTGTCTTGTCCCGCGACGAGCAGCGCGTCGCGCACGGCACGGTCCGTGTTATGCGTTGGCAGTGGGTCGACGGCACTGTCGACCAACGCTCCCGCACGACGTTCACCGCAACGACCGAACTGGCGGGTGAGGTCTACCAGGTCGGCGAAGGCCTTACGACGCAGACGGAAGGCTTGTCAGAGCGGGCGATGCATTGGCTGCGTCGCGGTCGCGACCCAGCGGTTCGTTGCGGTCTGTTGCCGTCGCGTGCGAGGGGCCTGAGCGCAAGCAAGAACGTGCGCCGTCACTTGCACAAGGTCTTGCCGCGGCTCGTAGAGATGGGGGGGCGTCGCGGCGCCGGGGACTTCGTGCGGCAAGATGGGGTCGTGACCAACCTCGAGTTCGATACGACGTTGGCGCTGCTGCGTTGCGCGGTTGCGATGCAGGAGCCGCGCGCGTGGCAGTTGGCCTTGCGCGCTGCGGGCCATCTGCGCGATCGCGACCTGGACATGCGGACCGGCTTGCCGTTTGTGCACGGCGTCAGTCATCGTGGGGTGGCTCCCGAACCGGGCCACACATGGCTCGAAGGCATTCTCTGGGTCGGGCTTTTGACCGCCGATGATGATGCGTTGGTCACTGTGCGCAGCATCGGGCGCGCGTTGGCGGCACACTTGCCGATGGGCACCGGCAGACAGGAGCGCCTGCGCGACTACGCGTGGCCGCTGTTGCAGCTTGAGTGTCTGCTGCGCGTCGACCCAGTCAAGCAGTTGACCGTTGCTGCCGACCGCCTTGCCGCTTCGATTCAGCTACGGTTCGATGTACAAGCGCGAACGTTCCGATTTGGCGAAGGTGAGCTCGGTGGTGGCGTCTATCTGGAACGTGGTTGGCTGACGGCAGGCATTCTGATCCCAGCCCTGCGTAGCCATCTGCTACGCCACCCCGATGCGGCGCTCGCCGCGAAGGTTTGCGTGGTGCAGCAGTCGCTACTGGATCGCATCGGCTCGGGTGCGCGCGGGTTGCCAACTCATTGGCGCATCGCGGATGGGCGAGTCTCTGCCGAACACTACGAACGCAACACGGCGCGCGCCAGTTGGCTGCTCGAAGCGTTGTCGCCCCGCGACCAAAGCCGTTTGCTGCGTCGCAGCAGTGTGCGGCGTGCGGTCGACGAAACGCCAGCACTAGAACATCCCGACCTAGCCACCGAGTTCACGCTGTTGGCGAGATGTCGGTGGGTGTGGCGCTAGCGGTTCTTGCTGGGGGCGGGTGCCTTCTCGCTCGGCACCTCTAGCGTGCCGACGAGGTCGCGGTCACCGCGCAGGATGATGAAGCGCAGTTTCTTGCCACGCTGCTCCTGAAGCAGACTTGCGAGGTCGATCAGCGACGTGATCCGCAATTCGCGGTCACCATATTCGCCTTTGACAATGATGCCGAGCAGCAGGTCGCCGCGTTCCAAGCCCGTTGTATCGGCCGCGGATCCGGCCAGCACATCGCCAAGCCGGATAATGCCAGGGAACAGACGCACGCGCCTGAAGCCACTGCCTCGGTAAAACGCTTCGGTCGCCGAGCGAACCAGACTCTCGTTCTGCTTGACGCTGATCTCAGTCGAGCGGGCCCCGATACTTGCGAGGATCGTGCCCTCGTGACGTGGAATCGGTTCGGCTTGCACGACGATTTGGCGTCCCTTGCGTTGCACGGTCATCGGCACCCTGCGCGCGTTCTCCAGGTCAAAGAAGTGGCGCAAGTAATCTATCGACGTGCGCACATCGTGGCTGCCGATTTTGGTCAACACATCGCCGCTACGAATGTCGGCAAGGTTGGCGGGGCCACCGCGAACGATCTCGGTCACCACGACCTTGCCGTCGAGGTCTGCGACTTCGAGTCCGAGCCACGGCGCATTTCCAGAGGCGACGAAGCTCGTGCTCTGCAGCAACTCGCGCGTGAACTCTTTGCGCACGATGTCCATTGGGATCGCGAAGCCGATGTTCTCGGCACTCGCGGACATCGCATTGTTGATGCCGATCAAGCGGCCGGTGATGTCGAGTAGGGCGCCGCCGCTGTTGCCTTGATTGATCGCGGCGTCGGTCTGCAGCAGATCCTTGTATTGGCGATGTTGGCCATCCGGTGCGCGCACCTGAATCGAGCGTCCGATGGCCGAGAGCACGCCGGTCGTCACCGTGTTGGCGTGGCCCTGCGGGTTGCCGATCGCGATGACGGTCTCGCCGATCATCAAGTCCGAAGAACGCGCGATCTCGATCGGCTTGAAGCGTTCCGTTCCCTTCAGTTCGATTTGCAGCAGCGCCAGGTCGCGGACCGGAGTCGAGCTGAGGATGCGCGCCTTTCGCTCGCGGCCGTCACGCAGCTTGACGATGACACCGTAGTTGCGGCCTTGCCGCTCGCCGAGCAGTACCGGGGCGATTACGTGCCAGTTGGTGATCATCAGGCCGGAGTCATCGAGCAATACTCCGGAACCTTGACCTCCGGGAGGCGCCCCGCGGTGGGCAAGTTGGCTTTGCAGGTAGATGCTGACGACGCTGTCGGCGGCGCGTTCCACGGCCCTCACCACTGGCGTCATGCGCAGCGCCCGGTCGCCTTCGTCCGGTTCGACGACTTGCAGCGGCGAACTGCGATCCACCAGATGTTTGTCCTGAGTCGCTTTGCCGCCCTGCGCGGGCAGCAGCGAGATTACGGTCAGCGTTAGGAGCGATGGCAGCAGCAGTATCGGCGTACGCATAGCACGTGTAACGAACGAGTGGCGAAATCGCTCCTGGCGAAGCCACGGAAACCTAAGTCGTCAGATCCCGATGCCACCGATCGCATCGCGGCGCCCGGCCTGCGACAATGCCATCCTATGTTCTACCGCTTCGATACCGAAGTCCCGCTGCGCTGGGTTGACGTGGATTCCGCCGGCATCATCAACAACGCCGTCTACATGAGCTTGATGGAGCAGGCTCGCTACGCCTACTTCACGCAGCTCGGGCTGCTGCAGGACCACGATGTGCCGTTCGTACTGGCCGAAACGACGATGCAGTTTGTGTCTCCTGGGCGGCTGAACATGCCGATCGAGGTCGCTGCCGCCACTACCAAGCTCGGCACGACAAGTTTCCACATGAGCTACGAAGTGCGGTCTGGCGAGCAAGTGCTGTGTAAGGCAACGATGGCGTTGGTCTACGTCGACAAGCAGATGAAGCCAACGTCACTGCCGGATGACTTTCGCGAGACGTTGACCCAGTTTGAGCAGCTCGACGCCGAGTAAAATATCGACTCGCACTGGTGGCCCCCGCGTCGTAGGCCCGTCGGGCACGCCAGCGTTTCTTGCCGTTCGGGTGTGGTTCCTGGAGCGGCGCGCCACAAAGAGACGTATTGTAGCTCGTGATGTGTGCACTGCGGTCGGTTAGTTGGTTGCTGTTCTTCTCCCTGCTTGTGGTCGGGTTGCCCGCGCAGGTTGGCTCCGATGGGGCGGCGGAGGCGAGTAGCGAATACGAAGAGATGCTGCAAGACGCCAACCGCAAGCTGTTGCGCGGGGAGGTGCTGGCAGCAGAGACCAAGCTCGAGGAGCTGTTCGAGTTCTTGATCGAGGACGGCGTCGACGAAGACAACCGCTACCGCATTGGGGTCGAGCTCGGGCTCAACGAGATCGCGCTGCGCCGTGGCCACTATGAGAAGGCGCGCGATGGCCTGTTGGCGCTGCCGAAGAGTTCCATAGGGATTCGCGAGGTCGTGCTGCTGAAGGTGCGGGTGCTGCGTCGGCTCGGCGACTACGACAAGGCGATTGTCTTGCTGGAGAAGTTGCTCGCGACCGACGATGCGGATTGCCACGCGCGTCATCAGCTGGGCGCCGTGCTACACGACCACGGTCTGCGCCAACGCGCCGAGAAACTGTGGCAGGAAAACGCCGATCGCACACCACGTCCGAAGGATCCGCTGCAGTTGGCGTATGTTGGTCGTTCGATGTTCCGTCTGGCGGGCCGCAAGAACTACGAAGCGGCCAGTCGCTTGTTGGTCGACAGCATGAGGGCGTTACCCGAACGGCCGGAAGCGCGCACCACCCTCGGGGAACTCAAGTTCCTTGCCTACGGCGAGGCTGCGAACTTCCCGAGTGGCGAGAAGGACCTGAAGAAGGTTCTCGACAACAATGGCGACGACGAGGCTGCCCTGCTCGCGATGTATCGCATTCGCAGTGCCAACATGGTGCTCGATGCTAACAAGACCGAGAAGTTCCTCAGTCGCGTGCTCGATCGCAATCCACGTAGCCTGCCCGCACTGCTAGAGCGTGCTTCCAATGTGCTCGACGACCGTCGCTTTGAAGAGGCGGCCAGACGGCTCAATGAAGTGCTTTCGATTAACAAGAACCATAGGGTCGCGCTTTGCCACCGCGCCGCCGCTGCGATGTTGTTGGGCAAGGATGATGAATTTCGTGACTATCGTGAACGCGCGTTGGCCGGCGATTCCGGCTGGCCCGAATGCGATCGCATCATCGGGGACCACCTTGGCGCGCTGTATCGTTTTGCTGCCGCCATTCCGTTCTACGAAGCGGCGTTGGTTCGCGCTCCCGAGCACGTGCCGTCGCTGCATGGCTTGGCGCGATCGTTGATCTACACCGGTGACGGCAAGCGCGCGCGATTGTTGTTGGCACAAGCCAAGAAGCTGCAGCCGGGCCTGGTCGATCCGTGGCGCAACAACGCGATTGCGGTGCAGGACTTGCTCGATGAAGAGTACGAGACCATCAACCACGGCGACTTCACGATGCTTCTGCACAAGGAAGACAGTGAGGTGTTGCGCGCGTACTTGCTGCCGATCCACTTGGAAGCCGTCGAAGTACTTGGCGCCAAGTATGGCTGGAAGCCGAAAGGCAAGACGACCGTCGAGGTCTTCCACACCTGGGACGACTTCTCGGTGCGCACGATTGGCTTCCGCGGCTTCACCGCGTTGGGCGCGTGCTTTGGTCGCTTGATCACATTGGTGTCGCCCGTCGACATGGACCTGCGCCGTCAGGACTTCATGTGGGAAGCGACGGCGTGGCATGAATACACGCACGTGTTGACGCTCGGCGTCAGCAACAACCGGGTGCCGCGTTGGCTGACAGAAGGCTTCTCTGTCTACGAAGAACGGGCGCGAGAGAAGTCGTGGGAGCGCGGCATGCAGCGCGACTTGTTCGACGCCTTTCATAACCAGGATATCCCGCCGGTGCACCTGATGAACCGGCTGTTCCGCGGCCCGCGCATCTTGTTCGGCTACTACCAAGGCGGCTTGATCGTCGAGTTGATTGAGAAGCGTTATGGCTTCGGCGAGGCACTCGAACTGTTGCGCGGCTTCGGGGATGACCTGCCCCTGCAGCAAGTGTTTGAGCGCGCCCTTGGCATGAGTTCGCGCAAGTTCGACCGCATCTTCCTCGACTACGTTGAGAAGGACCTGCTGCGCGG
>JBNMND010000108.1:0-16002 GCA_051274975.1 Planctomycetota bacterium
CCGTCGAACGCGAGGCCCAGTGTCGCGCCATGCTTCTCGACCAGCGCGCGCACGTCGTCCAGGTTGGACTCTTTGAGCGGGTTGGCTTCGTGGTTCGGGAAACTGCCGTCGAGCTCTTCGTAGAGTGAGATCACCTCGAGGCCTGGGATGCGCTTGAAGATGTCCGGAGACTCGTTGGCCCCCATGCCGTTGGCGTAGTCGACGCAGACCTTCATCGGCTTGATGTCGCGTGCGAAGCCAGCAATGTGGGCGCACCAGTCCTCCATCAAATCGACTTGCTCACGCTTGCCCTTTTCGCCAACAGGCGACAGGTCGGCGTTGAGCACCATCTCTTCGATGTCCTTGATCCCATTATCGCCCGACAGCGGACGCGCCTCGGCGCGACACATCTTGAAGCCGATGTATTGCTTCGGATTGTGCGATGCGGTGACGACCATGCCGCCATCACATTCGATCTTGCCGATCCCGTAGTAGACCATCGGCGTCGAGGCGAGACCGATATCGATCACATCGCAACCCTGCGACATCATGCCCTCGATGACGGCGTCGGTGATTTCCGGCGCCATCGTGCGCATGTCGCGTCCAACGACGAGACGCTTGGCGGAAAGGAATCGCACCATCGCCGCACCAATGCGGAACGCATTCTTCGCGTCGATCTGGTCAGGGTAGATACCGCGAATGTCGTAGGCTTTGAAAATGCTCACAGTTTGGGGATGCACACAGTGCGTTGTTCGAATTGGGTTGAGGAGAAGGGCGCGCGCTCAGTTCGTCACGCGTTGCACACATGCATCGCGCGCAGCATCGTCGTTCAACTGGCCTGGAATGCACGGCATATCGTCAGGCAACGTTGCACGCTCTCATCGTCGAGATCGCGGTGCAGAACGAAGCGAATACGTGTAGGACTGGCCAACGAGGCGCGAACCCCACCCTCAGCCAGTTCTTGCAGCAGAGGCTGCACCGAAGCCTGACCGGGTTCGAGCATGACTATATTTGACTCGGTGGCGGAGACATCGACACTTGCCCAAGATAGTTCGGCGAGACCGGTTGCCAGGGTCTTGGCTCGCCGGTGGTCCACAGCCAACAGGGCGGGCCCCTCCTGGACAGCTAGCAACCCCGCGGCCGCGAGTATGCCAGCCTGCCGCATGCCGCCGCCAAAGGCTTTACGAGCCCGGCGAGCCTCGTGAATAAAGTCCACTTGCCCGGCCAGCAGCGAGCCAACAGGCGCGCCCAGGCCCTTGCTCAGGCAGAGCGTGGTTGAGTCGGCGTTGGCAACCAATTCGCTTGGCGCACAACCAATGGCTACGGCGGCATTGAGTAATCGCGCGCCATCGATATGCACCTGCATGGAGGCGGCGTGTGCGGTCTCAGCCAACGCATCGATACGAGCGCGATCGGCAACCCGACCGCCGGCCATATTGTGTGTGTTCTCCAGCACCAACAAGCGCGACCGCGGATAGTGCGGATCATCGACACGCACGACCGACTGAACTTGCTCGGGACTCGGGAAACCATCGTGGGCCGACAGCGTGCGAACCTGCGTGCCCGATAAGCGCGCGATCGCGCCGCCTTCGTAGTAGAAGACATGCGAACGTTCTTCGCAGATCAGCTCGTCACCGGGACGGCAGTGCACGTGAATAGCCAGCTGGTTCGCCATCGTTCCGGATGGCACGAATACGGCGGCCGGCTTGCCCAGCAACTCCGCGACGTGCTCTTCGAGCGCGCGCACGGTTGGGTCTTCACCCCACACATCATCACCGACCTCTGCGTCCACCATCGCGCGACGCATCGCGGCGTTGGGTTTCGTCATCGTGTCGCTACGGAAGTCGGCTGGTTGCCCCATGGCGCTGAGAATGCCCGAGTCGCGGCTTAATGCAAGGCAACAGGGTCGAATCAGGCCTCGCAGCACGTTATGCCACTAGCGCAACGTCATCCATCGCTCACGGCATCGGCAAACACCCACAGCCGCTGCATCGCTCTCGCGATTTCGACAGCGCCATCGCCCGGCTGTAGGCCGTTGTAGAGCAACCACAATACTTGTTCATCAACGCGTCCAAGCCGATCGTGCGACCCAGCCAGCGTGTCGCTCTCAAACAGCAACGAATCGTGAATGGTCGGCGAATCGTTGCTCGGACCGAGCGCTTGGAACATCTCCTCAAGCGCCGTGTGACGCAGCCACTTGTCGGTCAGGCCGGGATCGATAAACACGACCGCGCGAGTCAGTTCGAAGGAGCGGTTCCAGACAATTGTGAACCAACCATCGGCGTCTGGCTGTGGCCTTTGCGCGCCATAGCGCTTCGCTAGATCCACGGCGTGACGCGGTGCCATCGCAAACACCGTGACGAAGCCATCGCGGCCAATGCGTTCGTCGCTGCCGTCGATGTGTTCGAGGTCCATCTTCAGGCTGCCCTGCAGCGTTTCCTGAAGCTGCGCAAACGCGGCATCGACTGCCCGACGAACTCGCGCGGGAACCGTCACGACGAGATAGTGCACCGAATGTGGCCAGCGAACCACCGCGTCTCGCGCGTCGCCGACCTCGGTGCCTAGCAACACGGCCTTGGCCCAGCCGTACTCCTGGTGGCGCTCGACCGATGAACCGACGACGGCGCATCCAGTCAGAGCTAATGCGAGCCAACAGTTTCGACGCCTCATGGCACGCAACGGTCGCGCGGCGGACGAAGGATTGCAACTGCTGACCCGAACAGCCACCTTCATAGCTTGGCTCTCGAACAAGAACTCCGCTGGCTGCGCGCCTACGCGTTGCTGACCTACCCGTTCGCCTGCGTGCCGTTCTTGTTTCTGTTCTTCGCCGACCACGGCATGAACGCCGGGCAGTATGGCGAAGTCCTGACGGCCTACTACGTCACGATGTTTCTGGCGGAAGTGCCAACCGGCATGTTGGCCGATCGCTTCGGCACCCGGGGCATGCTGGTGCTTGGCCCGCTAATCCTCGCGGCGGGATTTGGAATCATAGTCGCGAACCCGACCTACTCGGGGTTCTTGGTCGGCGAGATGCTGCTCGGTCTCGGCCACTCGGTGCTGTCAGGACCACCCACTGTCGCGCTCTACGACACCCTGCAGCGGCACGATCAGGAGCATCGCTACCTTGCCGAAGAGAGCCGCATTCATGCGCGCAGACTGTACGGAACGGGCAGCGCTTTTTTGCTCGGCGGCCTACTAGTCTACTTCGGCAATGCTTCTGGCACCGCCTATACGGCGGCCATCGCGGCCACCTGCGTGCTGCATTTGTTGGCGGCCTGCTTTGCAACGCGACTCTCGAATCCGAAGAAGACGCTGCGCGCAGAGCGTCCCGATGTGTTCCTTGGACATGCCCGCGAAGAACTGAAGAAGCCTGCCGTGCGCTGGCTGCTTCTTTACTGGGTAGTGCTGTTCACGCTCTTGCGATTTCCGTTCCACAACTACCAACCGTATCTCAAGGCGGCTGGCGAGATCGAACCGCTACTCGCCAATGCAATTGTGATCGGGTCAGTGTTCGCCGTGCTCAACCTGGTCGCCGCACCGCTGAGTAGCTATGTGCCGAAGTTGGTTGAGCGCTTTGGTCGACGCGCCTTGTTCTGGTGGATGCCACTCACGCTCAGTGCATCCCTGTTAGTGATGGCGTTCGAACGCATGCTCGCGGCCGACGGCGAGAGCTCACGCACGTGGTGCTGGATCGGTATCAGCATGTTCTTCGTGCAGCAGGTGCCGTTCGCGATGCATTGGTCGTTGCTGCACGAGTTCGTCAACCACCGCATCGGCTCCGCGGCACGGACAACCGTGTTATCCGTGATCTCGCTAGGCGCGCGCGCCGTCTACGCGCTGGTCAACCTGCAACTGTTCCATTTGCAGGCACGCTCCGGCCTGGCGACCGCGCTGGCAACGACGGCGGTATGCGGCGCCGTTGCGACGGTGGGTGTGTTGTGGCTTCGACCGCGCGGACTACTACGCGGTCAGCACCCGATCGAATAGCGTGACGCTCTCTCCAGCGCAGGGCGCGAAGCTAGCGCCCCATGTCGACGAAAACGCCGCCGTTGGTTTCGGCTAACTGCTGCAAGAACCCCTTCTGGAAGTCGCCAATCGCGATTGTGTGGATCACCAGCTTGTATTGCTCGTTGTGCTTGCGCACCTCGGCGAGGATCTCGTCGGGCTCCAGCAATTTGCCAGCGGAGGGACGGCCATCACTTAGGAAGTAAATGGTGTCGAGCGGCCGCTTCAGCGCCTTCTTGTCGATGCCGGTGATCTTCGGCTTGGCTGGCTTATCGGGATTGACGCCAAAGCCATATAGCAGGGCCTTCAGCGTATTGGTCTTGCCGGCCGAGAGATTCGCCGATCCCCCCAAACCCGATGCCGCAAGCTCTTGCGCTTCATTGCCGCCAATGGGCTTCAAGCGACGCACGAACGATATCGCAGAATCGCGGTTGACCACATTGGCCGGAACCAGGCGCGGCTTCCACGGCTTGGTGTCTGTCGCGAACGACAGAATATTGAAGTTGGTGTCCGCCGTCAGCGACTCAATAGTATTGAGCAACTCGGTCTGCACGATCGTGAAGCGCTTGCGGTCCTTGTAGTCACGGAACTTGTCGACTTCGACGACCAAGTTATCCATCGACCCTGAAACATCGATCACGAACAACACGTTGGTCGACGTCGTTGGAATGCCCGCGAAGGCATTTGGCTTGCCGGCGGTGCGGCCGTAGAGCGCGTCGTATTTCTTACGGCTTGCCGCCTTCTTGGCGAGTTCGGCATCGGTCGGGATACGCCAACCTTCGATGGTCATCAGCGTGTCCCACTGGGCCTGCCAACGGTCTGCGTCCAATCCGAAGTCGAGGCCCGAGACGCGGAACAACGCATCGGCGCACTCCACGCGCAACCGGCCGTTCTTGCGCAACAGATCAATCAACGGCTGCACGGCCGCCTGCGGTCGCAACTGCGCGACGGCTTCGATCGCCGACGTCTGCACCTGCCATTGCGGGTCGGTCAGCAACTTGGTCACACCTTCGCCGAACGCGGCAACCTTCATCTTGGCGATCGCATCGCACGCGGCGAGTCGAACCAACGGTTCCTTGTCACTCAAGAACGAACCAAGCAGGCCAAGCTTTCCGGGTTGACCGATCGCCATCAAGGCGCGCGCGGCTTCGTAGCGCACGTTGGACGAAGCCTTGGGACTGCCGGCTGCAGCCTCAATCGCGTCAACGCTGCCCTCGATCTTGGAGCGCCCAAGCAACTTAATCGAGACCGCGACCTTGAAGCTGTCTTTCTCCTCCGGTAACGCATCGATCAACTCTTGGAAGGTTTCCTGTTTGGTGTAGCTGGCAAGCACGATCAGCGTCGCCTTCTGCACCGCCGCCTTCTTGTGCTTGATCAGCTTCAACAGCGCCTCGCACGCTGGCACGCACTCGTTGCCCTTCAAGGTCATTACTGCCTCTACTTGCAGCGCCTCTTCCTTGGCTTTCCGGAAGTAGCGGGTGAACTCCTTGACAGCGTCCAGACGTGCTTCGAGGTCTTCTTGAGCGCACAGGCAAGTAGCCAGCGCAACAGATACGAACAGAGACAGTAATCGCGGCATCAGTGGGAGCAGTGGGGTCGGGCTGCTGTTCAGGCTACCCGTTATCCACTGCGTTGGCATGCCGCCACCACGTCAGACGCATGTCCCTTTCGATGCCCTGAGCCAGCACTTCGATATCTATCCGGGCATCTCGCAACGTAGTGTCCTTCACGGCTGGAGCGATCAAGAACACCAACGTGTGCTCAAAACGCGCCTCGATGCGCCAGCGACACCGCAGGGAGCCGGTTGCAAGGCGCATCGATTTGGCCAGGTTCTCAACCTGCAGGAGGGCGTCCTGCCCCACCACAACCAAGTCGACATAGGGAAGCGTGCCTGCGGTTCCGGCACACGTTGCCCCCAAGTCCATGCCGGGCAAGCGCTCGAGAATGCGAGCAAGCGGCCAGATCATCGCATCGATGCGACGCTGCTCGGCTTCTTCCGAGAGGCTCGAACTGGTCACGGCACGGCGTTCACCAAACTGCTCGCCACACAGACCGCATTCGATCACGGTCCCGCTGTCGAGCTTGACCGGTCGCATATCATGGTTGCCGCATTCAGGACAGGTGTCCACAGCAGCGGAGTCTACCAGCGTGTTGGCGATGACGCGCGAACCGACCGCCCTATCGTGGCGGTGGGCTGCGAACTGGTGCCGCCGAGTTGGCCGGCGCCGTCAGCTTAACCGGGGCACCTTGCCCTGTGCCAAGCTCACGCTCGGCGAGGGTGCGGATCCAGTTGTCTTCTTCGCTGGTCGTGCCGAGTCGCACTTTGCTGTCGCTGACCTTGCCCGAAACAATCTCGCCGATGGCCGACTTCGGCAGCATCACGCGATTGCTGCGGAACTCGAGCACAATGTGGTCGTCGGCGATGCGGCTGAGGATGCCACCAACCAAGCGGTTGTTGTTGGTCAGGCGCACGAAGCCCTTGGTCGCCTTCTGTAACTCGTCGTAGTCCGTCGAGCCGAGACGAGTCAACTGCGCAATCTCGGCAGTCGCCAGGGTCACTTCGCCGGTCTCGACCCGCAGCGTGATGGTCTGATCCGCGACTTTCTTGACCTTGCCGATGAAGTAGTTGCCGTTGTGCAGTTGCGCGAATGCGCGACTGCCGGGCATGACTCCATCGATGGCTTTCGCTGCCGACTTGCTGGATGCCACACCACCGACCATCAAGCCATCACCGAAACGGGTCAGGGCCTGCTTCTTGTTGGTGACGGGTTCGGCCTTGGTCGCTTGCGCGACGGGCCAGCTGTTCGCATCACTGCCAGATGCAGTCGGAGTCTGCACCACTTCCGGCGTGTTGCCGCCATTGGAAGTTGTGGGAGTCACGTCATTGCCACTCGAAGCGATGACTTCGGCGGGCTGCGTCGTGTCGGGCTTCGCCGGCACTGACGGAACCGTCTCCGGTGGTGAGCCGCCCGCGGTGGCTGGCTGCTCGGGCTGGCCAGCTTCTGGGTTGTTAGGAGCCTCGCCGTTGCCGGCTGGTTTGGCTGTTGCTGGATTCTTCAGGTCCCCCGCGCTCGGGCTTGAGATGACCTCGTTCTGCAGAGCAACCTTGGGCGGCTCGAGAACGGCCACCTCGACCTTCGGACGTGCCACATCGACCTTGGCGACTCGCTCCGGTTCAACACTCAAGCCGAACAACTCGGGACGCACGATGACCGTCGCGGCACTGAACAACACGAACAACGATGCGGCGACCGACAGCAATAGGCTTGCTGTGCTGCGGCGGCTGCCCGGACCCCCGAGAACCACACCCCGCTTGTCGTGGCCTTCTTCGGCGTAGATGTCATGGCCGTCGACATCGTCGAGATCCGTCTCGGCAGCAGCACCGGCGTAGCTCTCGTCGCCTTCGTAGCCCTCTTCGTCGTCGAACTCTGGCTCGTCTTCCTCGTAGCCCGAAACGTCGTATTCCTTTTCGTCGTCGGTGCGCTGCACCCCGTCGACTTCGGACAGCTCGTCCATCGAAGTTGCAGGTAGCGGTTCCCAGCCGGCCTCACCTTGTTCCGAACCGTCCGCAAAGGTGGCGGCGTTGCGCAGCGGCATTGTCTCGAGGCTCTCGTCTTCGAGCTCTACCTCGGCATCGTCTGCGGCGGAATCTAGCGTTTGGCCCTCGCCAAAGGCGTTCGAGACCATCTGATCGCCAGCGGAAACGATCGTGAGGCCCTCATCCTCGAGGTCCTGTTCAGGCAGCACGCCGTCCTCGTCAGTGGCATCGACTTCGAGATCGAAGCTGTCGCACGCGTCGTCGCCAGCAACGGCGAACTCTTCTTCCGGTTCATTGGTGTGGCCAAGATCGAGCTGCTCAAATCCTGCCTCGGCGCCCAGAGCTTCCTGCTGCTTCACGAGCTCTTCGTAAGTCGGCGCTCGGTTTGTGGCGTCGGCCTCCTGCGGTGCTTCCGCGCCGTCTTCGGCAAGCTCTTCTGCCCACTGACCATCGCTGTCATCGAGCACGAACGGTCCCGACTGCTCGAACTCGCTGATCCCGTCGTTCACTTCATCGGTGAGGTTGACCAACTCGAGGTCCGCTTCGCTATCGAGCGCGAACTCTTCTTGGTCGTGCAACAGCGAGTCCAGCTCTTCCGCGAAGGTTTCCTTGGCTTCCAGGATTTGCGGATCGGCGGCCTCTTCTTCGCTTTCGATGGTCGCGTCTGGCACGCCAACCGATTCGAGGTCGAGGTTCTCACCATCCCACTCATTGCCACCGTCTTCGGCGAAGACTGGCTTTTGGAAGATGTCCGACGCCTCTATGCCCTCGGTGTGATCCGAGAACAGCATGTCGTCCTCATCAGGGTCGGGGTCGGGTGCGTCGGCAGTCTCCTCATCTTCGGCCGCAGAATCGGCCTCCGGATGAGCAGGCTCATCAAAGAGATCTTCAAGGTCGTCGTTCTTGCCGACGAGATCCTCGATGACGAAGTCATCGTCAAGGAAGTCCGCATCGTCGTTGCTATGGCTATCAACAGTCATGGCTGCTCCGGGCTGATCGGTTCGGTCCGTGGGACTTCTGCCTATCGACCGCGAGAGCACTTGGACTGAGGTCCGGCCCAAGCAGACTTGTCACCGCAACTCCGGTTGCGTCACCAACTACGGTTCGCTCAGGTCTTCTCGGCGGCAAGCTCGCGACTGATTGCCGAAGAAGGCAACAGCCGACGCACGCCGCCGCGGAGCACGGTCAACCCGAGTGAATCGACATACTCGAGCAACGGGATCAGGAACTTGCGACTGGTGTCGAGACCGTCGCGCAGCTTTGGAATGTCGAGCACATCGTCGTTGGCAAGGCAGTTGTCGCGAACCGCGCGCAACATGCCACGCACGATCGAGGCGCCGTAGAAGTGCTCGACGACCTTGTCGATCAGGCCTTCGTCTTGGGCGCGGTCGAGCAAAGACAGCAACGCATCGCCACTCAAGCCGGCAGCGGCGGACAGTTCTTCGAGGCGCGGCGGGCGGAACCCGCGCGATTCGCATTCCGAGAGGATCTTGTCGAAACGTACCTGATCCGCTTGCGGCAGCGGCTTCAGGCGATCGAGGAACAAGATCTGTCCCTGGCGACCAGCGCGCACGCGGCCGGCTGTCTGCATCTTTTCGAACACGAGGTCAACGAGCTGCTGCGGCAATGAGCGGGTCGTGCGAATCGAGGCGCGCTTGATCGATGCGGCGGCGGGACGATTCGCGAGCATGCGATCGACGGATTCCAGCAATTCGCGTTCGCCGACGGTGACTTGTTCGCGCAGGAACACGCGCATGGCCTTCTCGTGCAGCTCGGCCTCGGGCAGTGCCTCGACCATCTCGAGGACCTTGCCGTCGCCAAGAGACAAGGCACGCGAAAGGTCGTCGATCGGACAACCGACCGGGCCGGCCTGTTCGAGCTCAAGCAGGATGCGCGCTTCGGGCTTGTCGCCAGCATCGACGATGCCCTGCAACTCGGCGCCGAGATCCTTGCGGCGATAGCGACCTGAGTCTTCTAGGCGGAGCACGCGACCACCGCCGATGGTGATGGCCGGGTTCTGTAGGCGCAGCAGGAAACGGTCGCTCGGAAAACAGGCGACGTTTTCGTCGAGCTCGAGGCGCGCCACAAAGCAATCGCTGGGATTGGCTTCGTTGCGATCGAGCAGCAGCAGTTGGCCGCGGACCTCGACAGTTCCGGTGTGAAAGCGGATCGGAATGCGGTGCGTCAGCTTCGGCGAACGCGGCGTCAACGTCAGGTCGACATCGACAGCGTCACCACTCGAAAAGACGCCCGGCTCCGCACAAACCATGCCGCGGTGCACTCCCGCTTCCTTGGCGTCCGGAACTGACAACGCGGTGCTGTGGCCGGCGACCGCCTCTTCAACCTTGCCGCCATAGGCGTGGATGCCGCGCACCTTGATCCGGTTGCCAAGTGGCAGCACCTCGAGCTCGGTGCCCGGTCGCACGGTTCCCGACAGCGGAATGCCGGTGACCACGGTGCCGATGCCCGGCAACGAGAAGACGCGCTGGATCGGCATGCGGAACGGGCCGTGGCTCTGGCGTGGTTCAACCGACATCGCCAACGCCTCGAGCTTCTCGCGCAATTCGGGAATGCCTTCGCCCGTGACCGAGCTGACCCGGCAGACTTCGGCACCCTCGAGCACCGTTCCCTCGACCAGTTCAAGAACCTCTTCCTGCGCGACTTCGACGAGCAGTTCGTCGACCATGTCAATCTTGGTCATCACGATCAGGCCGCCGCGCACCTGCAGCAAATTGAGGATGTCGACGTGCTCAATCGTCTGCGGCATGACGCCGTCGTCGGCGGCGACAATCAACAGCGCCAAGTCGAGACCTGTCGAGCCAGCAACCATGTTGCGCACGAAACGTTCGTGGCCCGGAACGTCGACCATGCCGAGCAGTCGGCCATCACCAAGCTTGATCCGAGCAAAGCCGAGGTCAATCGTCAGGCCGCGATCCTTCTCTTCTTTGAGTCGGTCCGGGTCGGTGCCGGTCAGCGCTGTAACGAGACTGCTCTTGCCGTGGTCAATGTGGCCGGCGGTGCCGACGACAACAGGATGGATTTGGCGCGCCATGGCTTAACCGGGGGCTTAAAACTGGGGCTCAAGAACTCAGGCGCAACCAACGGACGAAACCGCTAGCAAGGTCACCCGCTGGCAGTCGGTTAACGACCAACAGAACGAGTAGTGCTATCGAGCAGCGATCACGAGTAGCTACGCGCCGTGGTAAAGAATGCGCTGACACGAATTGCAGCGCACGATCGACTGAGATCCCATTGTCCTGGCGGCATCGTTTGGCGTGACCTTGTTGTAGCAACCCTGACAGTAGCTGTCCTTGACAGGGGCGACGGCGAAGTTCTCGCGAGTCTTGTAGAGACCGTCGTATTCGCGCAGCAAGTCGGGCGGCACACCGTCGGCTGCTTCGTCGCGCTTCTTGCGACCGACCGCGATGTCGTCGGCTCGTTCGCCGCGCATCTTCTCGGCCTCCAGCAAGAAGCCATCGTAGACCGTGCGTTCGGCGTCGTAGCTTTCCTTGGTCGCAACGGCAGTGGCCTTTAAGCCGTCGAGCGTTTCGAGGATCTCCAGGCCGTCGTTCTGAGTCGTATCGCGATCCTTGCGGACGGACTCGATCTCAAACAACGTCGCCTGGTATTCGGCGTTGTTGCGCACGATGTTCAACCGCTCATTGAGCTTATTGATCTGCGCGTCGGCGTCGCGAGCCGCTGAGTCGAGTTCTCGCGACTCGACCTCCGCCTTCTGCAACGCACCGTGAGCGTCGTTGGCGGCGCGCTCCAGTTGGTCCAAGCGGCGCTTGCGCTTGGCTTCTTCTTCCGGCAACAGGTCAATGTCCTTGGTGAGGGACGTGACTTCCAAATCGACCTTTTGCAGGCCAAGGAGTTTCTGAACGTGTGGATGCACGGAGTTTTGCTGGGGCCCTGATCACTGCGATCCGGGGCGAGCAGTGTAGCGGCCGCGACTGGCCGCTCAAGTTTCAGGCGGCCCAAGTTCCCATAAGGACGCGCCTCACGCAGCCCGTCGGACCGTGCAATAGCCAGTTGCGGCCATCCAGCACCCCAGAAACCACATCCGCACCGGTTCCCCAGCTCAGGATTTGGTTCTGGATCCGGCCGCAATCGAACGAATTATCCGTGCTCGCCGACGGCGCTGTCGAAGAAGCCACCGAGGCGACGGGCGCGCACCGGGTGCTGCAGCTTGCGCACGGCCTTGGCCTCAATCTGGCGAACACGCTCACGGGTCACGCGGAAGATCCGGCCGACCTCTTCGAGGGTATAGGTGTAACCATCGCCGATGCCGTAGCGCAGCTTGATGATTTCACGCTCGCGGAACGTCAACGTGCTGAGCACGTTCGTGATGCGGTCCTTCAGCATCTCACGGCTGGCGGACTGCACAGGCGACTCGACCGACTCGTCTTCGATGAAGTCGCCGAAGTAGCTGTCCTCCGAGTCGCCGATCGGACGATCGAGGGAAATCGGATGCTTGCTGATCTTCATGACGCGCTTTGCCTCGTCGACCGAGACCTGCGCGGCTTCCGCGACCTCCTCGATCGCCGGCTCGCGGCCCTTCAGCTGGGTCAGCTTCTTGGACACGTTGCGCAGCTTCGACATCGTCTCGATCATGTGCACCGGGATGCGGATCGTGCGTGCCTGGTCGGCAATTGAGCGGGTGATCGCCTGGCGAATCCACCACGTTGCATACGTCGAGAACTTGTAGCCACGACGGTATTCGTACTTCTCGACGGCCTTCATCAGGCCGGTGTTGCCTTCCTGGATCAGGTCGAGGAACGACAAGCCGCGGTTGCGGTACTTCTTGGCAATCGACACGACGAGGCGAAGGTTGCCGGACGACAGCTTGCGCTTAGCGTCTTCGTAGTTGGCGTAGGCGCGACGCAAGAACTCCAAGCGGTTGTGCAAACGCTCAATCGACTCGAGGCCGTCGAGTTGCATCTCAGTCAGGCGACGACGCGTCTCGATCGCATCCGGGTTCTGCAGCTGGGCCCCGCGATAACGCGCCAAGCGCGCTTGCAGGCGCGTCATTTCGGCGATGCGACTCTCGACCAAGTCGATCATCGGCTTCACCTTCTTACCTTGCAGGTTGAGCTCTTCAATCAGCGCGACCGCCTTGCGACGCCGCGAGAAGATCCGACGCTTCAACTGCTGTTGCTCATCACCTGTCGGCTTGCCCAGGAAGAGCTTGCCGAAGTCTTCGCGCGCGGCGTCATAGATGCGCTGCAGAGTCTGGATGTTGCCCGGCAGACGATCCGATAGATCGGCCTTGCCGACTTCCGGATCCTGCTGGTTGACCTTCAGTGTGCGGTCAAAGGCCAACTCACCCTTGAGCACGTCTTCGAGGATCTCGATCGCATTCTTCATGCCGAAGCCGGACGACAGCACTTCCTTGCGGAACTGCTTGCGCGTCAGTTCGATCTTCCGCGCCAGCGAGATTTCCTCTTCGCGCGTCAGCAGCGGGATCTCCCCCATCTGGGTCAGATACATGCGAACGGGGTCATCAATCTTTTCCGTGATGTCGACCACCGGCGCCTTCAACTCCGCCTCACTAGGCTCGACGATCTCGGCCTCCGGCGTCAGGTCGACGTCTTCGTCATCATCATCAGCAGTGGCCGCCGCCTTCTTGCCACCCTTCTGTTGCGCCTTCTCGTCTTCGACGACTTCCAGACCGGCGTCCTCGATCAACGCGATAGCCGCCTCGATCTTTTCGGGCGTCGTCATGTCGTCCGGCAACACGCTGTTGAGCTGAGCAAGCGTGACCGAGCCCACCTTGCGTTGGGCTTTGATCAGGCTCTTGATCTTCTTATCGAAGTCGGATTTTGCGGGCATTCTGGAAACTCGTATTGGGTCGCGGCGAAAGTTCAGACGGCTTGCGCCGCGCTAGTTTCTGAGGTCTGAAAAAGTTGGATTAGGTAAGTCACTTAGAAGCTCAAAGCGCGGTGCCGGTCAGGCTCCGCCCTCCGCTTCAAATGGCACGTCCGGCATTACGGAGTGCTCGATGTAGTCAGGTTGCACGGGCTGCGCTGGTTGCTCAGGCCGTGCTCGTTGTTTTGGCTGTGCTGCGGGCTTTGGCTGTGCTGCGGGCTTTGGCTGTGCTGCTGGCACTGCCTGTACAGGTGGCACGGGTTGGTCAGCTAACGCGACTTGCTCAACCTGTGCCGGTCGATCGATTACAACAGAGGGTTCTGACTGCACTGGTGCTGCGGGCGTTTGCGACACCGGTTGCACGGGCTTCGCGCCAGCCGCCTTGGCTTCAGCAGCTGCCTTGACGGCAGCTTTGGCGGCGAGCCCAAACGACGGTGGCGGACGCTTCACAGCCGCACCCGGAGCGGCCGCCTCAGAACCCATCTGGCTTGGGCGTGGCTTCTCGCGGCGCTTGCTATCAAGCATCAGCTTCTGAAGTTCGGCTGCGGTATCGGTGTCGCCCGACTTGATTGCCTGCAACCATTTCTCGCGCAAGGTGCGACGCTGCGAACCACCAACAACACGCTGGCGGCCCGTGACGATTCCCGACAACACCTCGTCGGGTTCTTCCATGCGCTCGGCACGGTCATGCGCGAGTGCCAACATCGACTGCAGGCCTGGGCGCTCGGTGGATCGGGTGAACAGATAACGGAACAGCTCAGGACCAGCATCGCGACCGACCGCGAGGCCTTCGGCCGCCCAGTCGAACAACTGTTTGATCTCGACAACCTGCAACGGCACTTCGTCGAAATCAAGCGAAACGAGTAGGTCCGGTTGCTTGAGAATGCACGCGAGCATCTCGGCTTCAGTGCGTTGCAGCAAAGTCGGTTTGGCGTCTGACGGAAGGTCCGGCAGCACCACCTCGTTCTCGTCGAAATGCGGCTCAGGACCAGCATCGTCATTTGCGCGACGAGGACGTGGCGTATCGCGCATCAACTGTTCAAGATCCTGCTTTGGCACGTCCAAGTGCCGCGCCATCTCGCCGAGCAACGCCGAACGACGAACCGGCACTTCGACTTGCTCGAGCAAGCGCGCGCATTCGCGGGCTGCCTGTTCGACGCCGACCGCTTGACGGAAGTCAAATCGCTGGCGCAGCAAACGGAACCAGACACTCATGGCGTCTGGTGCGCCATCGACCGTGTCAGCGAAGCGACCGCGGCGTTCGCCAACGACCTCTTCGTCTTCGCCTGGTCGCGCCAACACCACATCGGCCGGATCCTTGGCGTCTTCGTTGCCGTCCGTCACCATCGCGATGCGCACCGACAGACGGCTGTTGATCAACTCGCGGTGAGCCCGTTCGCAAGCCTGCTTGCCAGCGCGATCGCCGTCAAACATCAACACGACCCCTTGATCGGCGTAGCGCTCAACGGTGCGCGCATGGTCAGCCGTGAATGCTGTGCCCAGTGACGCAACCGCGCCTTGGAAGCCAGCGAGATGGCAGGCAATGACATCGGTGTAACCCTCCATCACAATCAGACGGCGTTCGCCCGCTTGCTTAGCGGCGCGCAAGCCGTAGAGCACCCGACGCTTGCTGAAAAACGGCGACTCCGGCGAGTTCAGATACTTCGGCGGCTTGTAGTCGCCGCGCTGTTCATTGCCGAGGCCACCAGGAACCAAACGGCCACCGAATCCGACCGTGCGGCCACGCTCGTCGACGATGGGGAACATCAAACGGCCGGCGTAGATCTCGCGACCGTTCTTGACCAGGCCCGACTCTTCGAGGATCTCGATGGGCAGTTTCTGTTCGCGTGCGAACGCTTGCAGGCTGCCACCGCCATACGGGTGATACCCGAGCGTCCACGGCACGATGGCCTCATCGAGGCTGCGCTCTTCCAAGTAGCCGCGCGCTGCTTCGCCTTCGGGAGTCAGCAGGGAACGGTGGAAGAAATCGGCGACCGCCGCCAAGGCTTCGTACGCGGTGCGGGCCTTCTGCTGCTGGTCGCGACCAGGCCCTTTGCTAAACACTCCTTCCAGCGTCACGCCAGCGCGCTCAGCCAACGTCTCCATCGCTTCGCGGAAGCTGAGGCCATCGCGCTCCATCAGCCAGGTGAACACGTCGCCGGTCTTGCCGCAGCCAAAGCAGCGGAAGTGTTGGGTCTCGCGGAACACGGTGAACGACGGCGAGTTCTCAGCATGAAACGGACACAACGACACCAGCGTGCGGCCACGAGGGCGCAACGGCTGATACTGCTCGATCAGGGCAACGAGATCGTTGCCTTCCTTGATCCGCAGCTTGGCGTCCTCGAATCGGTCCATTAAAAAAGGAGGGGGGTGCTCTCCATTCGTGCGCAGGGATGCGCTGCAGGAAAGCGATTGCAGGGGGTGCTGCTATTGGGGGAATTGCTGTTGCGGGGGGGATGAGTTCTTTGGGACGTGCACACTGGGACGTGCACCTCTCAACGAATGACAAAGCCGACGAATGACTGACCTCACGCATCGCCGTGGAACTACGTCGTGGGCAACGACGCAATTTCGGCCCCGACAGCCCCTGCTCCACCACTAGTAGAAGTCCG